>NZ_CP009571.1:3055000-3405000 GCF_000764535.1 Sphingomonas taxi
ACCAGTGCCGTCCACCGGCGGCGATGCAACGGAGTCGCCGCACCGGCGTTGTTACGCCATCGTAAAGGTCGTCGGTAGGGGAAATCGCATGCGCACGTTGCTGGTACTGCTCGGGATCGTCGCGCTGCTCGTCGTCGCGGCGATGCAGTTCGGCCTGGTCAGCATCGATCAGACGCATCCTGCCGTCGTCCAGGCGCCGCAGTTCAAGGCGGACGTCGCCCGCGTCAGCGTCGGCACCGAGAACAAGACGGTCGCCGTTCCCACGGTCAACGTCGAAAAGCCCGCCAACGCGCAATAGGCTTTACCCGGTCGACCGGGACCGGCAGGGCGCGGCGATGTTCCCGCTGCCGATCCCGATGCGCCGCGCGCTCGACGCCGCGGCGGAGGCGGCGCTGGCCGGCGAGGTGCCGGTTGGCGCCGCGCTGGTCTGGCGCGGCGAGATCGTCGCGGTCGCCGCCAATTCGCCGCGCGCCCTGTGCGACCCCACCGCCCATGCCGAGATGCGCGTCATCCGCGCCGCCGCTGCCGCACTCGGCCGCGACCGGCTGGAGGACGCCGAACTGTGGGTGACGCTGGAGCCTTGCGCGATGTGCGCCGGCGCGATCGCGCATGCCCGGATCGCGCGGCTCTATTACGGCGCGAGCGACCCCAAGGGGGGTGCGGTGGAGCATGGGCCGCTGCTGTTCGCGCAGCCGACGCTGCATCACCGGCCGGAGATCTATGGCGGGATCGGCGAAAGCGAGGCGGCCGACCTGCTGCGGACGTTCTTCCGGTTGCGGCGATAGGGGCGCGACGGCGGGGAGTAGTTGCTTCGCGCGGAGGCGCGGAGAGGGTAAGTCGTGGATCACCCCCCCGATTTCGTCATCCCGGCGAACGCCGGGACCCATGGGTGCGGTGGTGGCAATGGTCCGCGAAACCCCGGCAGCACCGAGACCATGGGTCCCGACTTTCGTCGGGATGACGATCCGGGCGGGTGCGCGCCCACCATGAACGCGACACCCGCCGCGCCTCCGCGCGAGAACCTTCTTCGCTACCTCGCGCTAATAAAAGCGCCGCCCCGGCCCGGACCGAAGCGGCACTCCGGATCACCGCAGGTCGTTCTGCGAGATCGGCACGATCTTCACCTCGACGCGGCGGTTCGCCGCCCGCCCGGCATCGGTGTCGTTCGACGCGATCGGCTGCGTCTCGCCGAAGCCGCGCGTGCCGATTCGCGCCGGCTGCACGCCGCGGCTCGCGAGATAATCCGCCACCGAGGTCGCGCGCCGTTCCGACAGCGTCTGGTTATAGGAATCCGAACCGGTCGAATCGGTATGGCCGTACACGTCGATATAGGTCTGGTTGTACTGCGCCAGCGTCTCGGCGACCTGGTCGAGCGTGCGGCGGAACTGCGGCTGCACGTCGGCGCTGTTGTAGGCGAAGGTGATCCCCGACGGGATGTTGAGCACCAGATTGTCGCCCTCGCGCGTCACCTGCACGTCGGTGCCGGCGGTGCGGGCGCGCAGGTCGCGCTCCTGCTTGTCCATATAGGCGCCGATGCCGGCACCGGCGAGGCCGCCGATGCCCGCGCCGAGGATCTTCTCGGTCCGGTCGCGGCGTCCGCCGACGAGGTCGCCAAGCAGATAGCCGCCCAGCGCGCCGCCGATGCCGCCGATCGCGGTCTTTGAGATGCGGCGCTCGCCGGTCTCGGGATCGGTGGTGCAGGCGCTGGTGGTGACCAGCGCGGCGAGCGCCGCGGCGGCGAGGAACTTCGACTTCATGACAACCCTTTCACGTTCGTTCCCGGCTAAACTCGGGTCCGATATGGCTTGTTCCGCTAGCGATCTGAACCGCGGCTGACACGCATAATCACGTCATCGCGATACAGACAGTTGTCGCCGCGCGCGTTGTGCGGCAAAGACACGTCCGCCGATGGCACCGCTTCCGCCCTTCCCCTGGATCGACGTCGTGATCATCCTCGCATTGGTCGCGCTCAACGGCGTGTTCGCCATGAGCGAGCTGGCGATCGTGTCGTCGCGCAAGGCGCGGCTGGAGGCGATGGCGCGCTCGGGGCGCAAGGGGCCGGCCGCCGCGTTGAAGCTCGCCGCCGATCCCGGCAAGTTCCTGTCCTCGGTGCAGATCGGCATCACGCTGATCGGCATCCTCGCGGGTGCCTATTCGGGCTCCAGCCTCGGCGGGCCGACGGCGGCACGGCTGCAGGCGCTCGGCCTGTCGGCGGAGACGGCGCAGACCGCGGGCTTCGCATTGGTTATCGGCCTCACCACCTACGCCTCGCTGATCATCGGCGAGCTCGTCCCCAAGCAATTCGCGCTGCGCAAGCCCGAGACGGTGGCGTCGCTGGTCGCGTTGCCGATGCGCTATATCGCGGTGGTCTGCGCGCCGCTCGTCTGGCTGCTCGATTCATCGAGCGCTCTGGTCTTCCGCGTCCTCGGCCTCAATCGCGAATCGGAGGATCAGGTGACGGCGGAGGAGCTGCACCTGATCGTCGCCGAGGCGAGTAAGTCGGGCGTGATCGAGGAGCATGAGCGCACGATCATCTCGGGCGTCGTCCGCCTCGCCGACCGGCCGGTGCGCGAGGTGATGACGCCGCGCACCGAGGTCGACTGGCTCGACTGCAACCTCGGGCCGGAGGGCATCCGCGACACGCTGCTGGCGACGCCGCACACCCGCCTGCCGGTCGCCGACGGCTCGGTCGATGCGGTGATCGGCGTCGTCCAGGCGCGCGACATCGCCGCGGCGCTGTTCCGCGGGCAGGCGCTCGACCTGCGCAAGCTGATGCGCAAGGCGCCGGTGGTGATCGACCGGATCGATGCGATGGACGCGCTGATCGCGCTGCGTCAGGCCGAGGTGCCGATGGCGCTGATCCACGACGAATACGGGCATTTCGAAGGCATCGTCACCCCCGCCGACCTGCTCGCGGCGATCGCCGGCGAATTCGCCAGCGACGCCGATCCCGACGATGCGCCCTCGGTCGTCGTGCGCGACGACGGCTCGCTGCTCGTTGCGGGCACGATGGCGGCGGATGCGCTCGCCGAACGGCTTGGCATCGATCTGCCCGAGGACCGCGATTATGCCACCGTCGCGGGGCTCGCGCTCGCCGCCTTCCGCCACCTGCCCGGCGAGGGCGAGAGCTTCGAGGAACAGGGCTGGCGGTTCGAGGTGGTCGACCTCGACGGCCGGCGGATCGACAAGTTGCTCGTCAGCGAGGCCTGACGGCGGGCCTGCCTTTCGTCATTCCGACGAAAGTCGGGACCCATGGATGCGCTGGTGGACAGGTGAGCACGCGACCTCGACGGGCATCGCGACCATGGGTCCCGGCCTTCGCCGGGATGACGATGGGAGTAGGGACCGAGCGAGCCACGCGCGCCCCTTCGCGGCTTCGCGGCTTCGCGGCTTCGCGGCTTCGCGTGAATCAATCCTGCGACACCCCGAGGAAAGTTTCCCCGCACCACACTGTCTTCGCACGAATCCACCCGCTCACCGCGACCGACATGCAAAGGACGCATTCAATTCATCGCCACTTCAGCTAATCGGGACGACGAGCATCGTCCGAACGACCAAGGCAGTTGAATGCTATCGCAGCGCGTCCACGCGGCCCGTCCCGCCTTCTCTCCGAATATCGCCCACCGCGCCGCCGCCGACACGCCCGGCTTCTCGCGTCCGACGATCGTCGCGGCATTGCTCGCCGGCCTGATCGCCACCGCCTGGCTGCTCCACCGCGCCGAACTCAGCGTCGCAGTGTGGAGCCGCAGCAACCTGCCGTTCGTGCTCGCCGCGGTCTGCGTCGCCGCATTGCGCAGCCATGTCGTGCCGCGCGGCTGGCGTCATGCCGCGGCGCTGCGCGACGGGGCGGGCTATTATGCGGTGTTCACGCTGATCGCGCTGACCGGCGCGGTGGCGAGCTATCCGCTCGCCGCGCTCACCCACGGCTATGCCGATCAGACGCTGCAACGGATCGACACCGCGCTCGGCTTCGACTGGCTCGCCTGGTACCGGACGGTGGCCGATCATCGCCCGCTGCAGATCCTCGGCATCGCCTGTTACGAAAGCATCTATCTCACCCCCGCGATCCTGCTCGGCTGGTTCGCCCGGACCGGCCAGCGGCGCGAGGCGCATCGCTTCCTCGCCGGCTTCTGGCTCGCCGCGATGCTGACGCTGGCGCTGTTCACGCTGATGCCGGCGATCGGGCCGCTGTCCTATCTATGGCGCGGCGCGGTGCCCTATATGCCGGTCAGCGAGACCTGGCAGTCGAACCTCATCCCGGCGCTGCGGGCGCATACCATCCACGCCGTCGATCTCGGCGCGCTGCGCGGGCTCGTCTCGGCGCCGAGTTTCCACGCCGCCGCCGGCACGCTCTACCTGCGCACGATCTGGCGGACGCCGCCGCTGCGCCGCTGGCTGACGTGGCTGGTCGCGGCGATGCTGCTCGCCACCCCAGTCGAGGGGACGCATTACCTCATCGACATGATCATCGGCGCCGCCGTCGCGATGCTGGCGATGGAGATCGTCGACCTGCTGCTCGCGCGCCGCCTAGCCGCTGTTGCGTAGTGCCGTCGCGACCGCGTTGATCGACAGCAGGATGCCCTCGCCGATGCGCGGATCGTCCTCGCCGGCGCGATGGCGCTTCATCAGCTCGATCTGGAGCAGGTTGAGCGGCTCGATATAGGGCAGCCGCAGCCGGATCGACGCATCGAGCGCCGGATGCTTTTCGAGCAACCGCGTCTGCCCGGTCACCTCGAGCAATCCGTCATGCGTCTGGTGCCAGGCATCGCGGATGCGGCCGAAGATGCCGCTGCGCAGCCCCTCGTCCTCGACCAGCTCGGCATAATGGCCGGCGATGGCGATGTCCGATTTGGCCAGCACCATCTCCATATTGGCAAGCGTCGAGGCGAACAGCGGCCAGCCCTGCGCCATCTCCCGGAGCAGCCCCTTGTCCGCGAAGCCGGCGATCGCCTGCCCGACGCCATACCAGCCCGGCAGCATCACGCGCGCCTGCGCCCAACTGAACACCCAGGGGATGGCGCGCAGATCCTCGATCGCATCGCTCTTCTTGCGGCTCGCGGGGCGGCTGCCGATCTTGAGCCCGGCGATCTCGCCGATCGGCGTCATCTGGCGGAAGAAGGTGCGGAAGCCTTCGGTGCCGTAGACGAGGCCGCGATAGGCGTGGAAGGCGGTGTCCGACAGCGCGTCCATCGCCGCGCAGAAATCGTCGTTCTCTGCATTCGACAGGCGCTCGGGTTCGAGGCTGGCGAGCAGCGTCGCCGCGGCGATCGCCTCGAGATTGGTCATCGCGCTGTCGCGGGTGCCGTATTTGGCGGCGATCACCTCGCCCTGTTCGGTGATGCGGATGCGCCCCTGCACCGTTCCCGACGGTTGCGCGCGGATCGCCGCGAACGCCGAGCCGCCGCCGCGCCCGACCGCGCCGCCGCGACCGTGGAACAGCTGCATGCCGACCCCCGCCGCCTCGAACACCGGCTTCAGCGCGGTCGACGCCTTGGACAATTGCCAGGTCGAGGTGAGATAGCCGCCATCCTTGTTGCTGTCCGAATAGCCGATCATCACTTCCTGATGGCCGCGCTTCGCTGCGATCGCGGCGATCTCGGGCAGCGCGAACCAGTCGGTCATGATCCCCGGCGCCGCTTCCAGATCGCCGACCGTCTCGAACAGCGGCACCGCCATCACCGCCGCGGTCGGTGCGTCGCCGGGCCGGTAGAGGCCGACCTCCTTGAGCAGCAGGTTGATCTCGAGCAGGTCGGACACCGACTGCGCCATCGAGACGATGTAATTGGTGATGCACGCCGGACCGTATTTCGCATGCGCCTCGGCGGCGGCCTGGACGATCGCCAGTTCGGACGTCGTCTCCTCCGAATAGGTCATGAAGCGGCTGGCGAGCGGCCGCGCATTGGCGAGTTCGCGGCGCAGCAACGCGACCCGCGCCGCTTCGTCGAGCGCGAGATAGTCCGCCTCGACGCCGGCGGTCTTGAGCAATTCGGCGACGACGCGTTCGTGCACCGCGCTGTTCTGGCGCAGGTCGAGCGTCGCGAGATGGAAGCCGAACGTCTCGACCGCTCGAATGAGCCGGCCGAGCGCGCCGCCGGTCTTGAGCGCTCCGGCTGTCGACAGGCCGTGCGCGATCGCGACGAGATCGGCGCGGAACGCCTGCGGATCGGGATAGGGTTCGCCGTGGAGATGGCCGGGGCGCGGCGCCGCCTTGCCGGTCAGCGCCTGATGCGTCGCGGCGAGCCGTGCGTAGATGCCGGACAGCGCGCGGCGATACGGTTCGTCCGCGCGGCTTTGCGCGGTATCGCCGCTCGCCTCGGCCAGCGCCTCGACCGCGGCGTCGACGGGGACGTGCTCGGTCGAGATCGACAGTTCGGCGCCGAGGGCGTGCACCCCCTCCAGATAGAAGCCGAGCACCGCCTCGCAGGCGCGCCCCAAAGCGGTCCGCAGCGAATCGGCGGTGACGAAGGGATTGCCGTCGCGGTCGCCGCCGATCCAGCTCCCCGGCCTGACGAAGCTCGGCACCCGCTCGCCGAACGCGCGGTCCCAGCGCTGGTAGAGCGCGGGCAGCGCCGGCAGGAACACCTCGCGCATATAGGACAGCGCCGTCTCGACCTCGTCGGTGACGTAGAGCCGCTCGCGGCGCAGCACGCGCGTCTGCCACAGCAAGGCGATCTGGCGGGTGATCGCATCGTCGACGCGGTCGCCGTCGGGCGTCTCGTCGCGGCCCATGTCCTTGAGTGCCATCAATTGCGCGATGCGGTTGCGATGGTCGATCATGCTCTTGCGCCGCACCTCGGTGGGATGCGCGGTGAGCACCGGGACGATCAGCGCATGGGCGAGCAATTGCTGCACCTGGTCGCGGCCGATCCCCTCGCCTGCCAGCTTGGCGAGCGCGGCGGCGACGTCGGCGCCCTGTTCGGCGGCGATCCCCTGCCGGTCCTCGGCGAGATTGGCGAGCATCGAGAACAGCATGAAGCCGCGGACGAAATCGAGCGTCTCGTCGAGGCCGAGGTTCTGGAGCTGCTGGTGGACGCTGTCGCTGCTGCCGGTGCCGCGATGCCGCTCGACCGAGGCGCGGCGGATCGCCTCGGTCGCCTCGAACAGCGCCTCGCCGCCATAAGCGCGGATGACGTCGCCGAGCTGCGCGCCGAGGAAGCGGACGTCGGGATTGTTGGCGATCGGCGGAAGCGAAGCGGGGTCGTGCGTGGCCATGGCCCGATGCTGCGCTGCGGCGGGAGTCGGGTCAACCGGTCATGGCGTTGGAGACGCGGGAAATCGCAGCGGGCTCCCGATTCGATTCGTCAGAAAAGAAGAATGGTTCGCGCGAAGACGCGAAGGTGTCGCGCTTGCAGCAGTCGCGGCCCGTCACATCAAGCCATTGCAATGACAGGGCCACGCTCGTCCCAGGCGGAACACCTTCGCGTCTTCGCGCGAACGAGACCTTCTGCATCCCGTCCCGGCGTCAGGTCCTTACTAGCGAGGGCCTACCGCGTGCTATTGCCCAGCGGATCGCCCGGCACCGGCGGTGTCGGCCGCGTCGCGGGCTCGCGGCCTGCATCGCGCGCCGCGCGCCATTCCTTTTCCTCTTCCGAGGTGACGGTGCCGTCGTGGTTGAGATCCATCTGGTCGAAGCGCTTGAGCGTGCCCTCGTCCCATTCGATCAGGCTGATGACGCCGTCGCCGTTGCGGTCGAGGCTCATCAGGCGGCTGTTCTGGCGGGGCAGTTCGGTCTTGTCGAGCCGGTCGTCGGCATTGCGGTCGAGCGTGCGGAAGCGGCGCTCCATCGTGCTGGTGAAGTCGACGCGGCTGGTCACCGCCGGTGGCACGAAGCCCGCGGCGTTCGCGTCCGCCTCCGCCACCTTGTCCTCGCGCGGGCCGCATCCGGCCACCGTACCCGCCGCGACAAGCGCCGCCGCCGCGATGATGATCCCCGTCCGCAAACCCGGTCTCCGTATCGTTACGCTTCCAGCTCAACGTCCCAGTAGAGCCAGTCGTGCCACGTGTCGTGGAGATAGTTGGGCGGAAAGGCGCGGCCATGTTCCTGCAGATGCCAGTTGGTCGGCCGGATCGGCTCGACGTACAGTGGCATATGCGCCTGTTTCGGCGTCCGCCCGCCCTTCTTGAGGTTGCACGGCGCGCAGGCGGTGACGACATTCTCCCACGTCGTCCGTCCGCCTTGCGCGCGCGGCACGACATGGTCGAAGGTCAGGTCGCGCCCGACGCCGCAATATTGGCAGGCGAAGCGGTCGCGCAGGAACAGGTTGAAGCGGGTGAACGCCGGAAACGCCGAAGGACGCACATATTGTTTGAGCGCGATCACCGAGGGCAGCTTGATCTCCGCCGTCGGGCTGCGCACCGAGCGTTCGTAGTGCGCGACGATGTCGACGCGATCGAGGAACACCGCCTTGATCGCGGTCTGCCACGGCCAGACGCTCAAGGGATAATAGGACAGCGGCGTATAATCGGCGTTGAGCACCAGCGCCGGACAATTGTCGGGGTGACGGATCAGATCGGGATGAAACACGGCTCCTCCCACGGATTACCCGCGGGCCATGTCGCCCACGAGAGTGACGCTGGTATGACAGCACGCCGCATCGATGCCGGTCAAGCCTTCTGCGGCGGGACGCGCGCGTGAGCCGCGTCGTCACCCGCTTCGCGCCGAGCCCGACCGGACGACTGCATCTCGGCCATGCCTTTGCGGCGTTGCAGGCGCACGATCATGCGCGTGACGCAGGTGGCGGTTTCCTGCTGCGCATCGAGGACATCGACGGCACGCGCAGCCGCGAGGGCTTCGTCGCCGGGATCGCCGAGGATCTGGCGTGGCTCGGCCTGACGTGGGACGGGCCGGTGCTGCGCCAGTCGACGCGGCTGGACGTCTATGACGCGGCGCTGGCCGGGCTGCGCGACAATGGCCTGCTCTATCCCTGTTTCTGCACCCGCGCCGATATCGCGGCGAGCGCCTCGGCACCGCATCAGGGGCCGGATGGCCTCGTCTATCCCGGCACCTGCCGCCATCTGCCCACTGCCGAGGCGGCGGCGCGAATCGCCGCGGGCGTACCACATGCATGGCGGCTGGCGACGGACCGCGCCGTCGCCCTCGCCGGCCCGCTCGACTGGACCGACGCGCTCGCGGGGCCGCAGCACGCCAACCCGGCGGCGTTCGGCGACGTCGTCCTCGCCCGCAAGGACGCCCCCGCCAGCTATCACCTCGCGGTGACGATCGACGACGCCGCGCAGGGGATCACCGACGTGGTGCGCGGCCGCGACCTGATGCGCGCGACCGACATCCACCGATTGCTGCAGGCGCTGCTCGGCCTGCCGACGCCGCGCTATCGCCACCATCCGCTGCTGCTCGGCCCCGACGGCACCCGCCTCGCCAAGCGCAACGGCGCCCCCGCGCTCGCCGATCTGCGCGCCGCGGGCGAGGACGGGGCGGCGCTGGCGGCGGCCCTGCGCGCCGGCCGGCTTCCCATTGGCTTTACCATCGCAAGCGCTTACCTATAGCGGATGAACACCTTTCTCGTCCTCCTGCTGATCGCGGCGATGCTGGCGACGGTGGTCGCATTGGTCCGGGGCGTCATCGCCTTCCTCCAGGAATCGCACGCGCAGGTCCGCGACGGCCAGGGGCCGTCCGCCGCCTCGCTCAAATCGAACAAGATGATGCAGATGCGCATCTTCTTTCAGGCGATCGCGATCCTGATCGTCGTGCTGATCCTGTTCCTCGCCGGACGCACCTGAGCCGTTGGTCAAGCTCAACCGCATCTACACGCGCACCGGCGACGCCGGCACGACCGGCCTCGTCGACGGCTCGCGCGTGTCGAAGGCCGATCCGCGCATGGCGGCGATCGGCGACGTCGACGAGGCGAACAGCGCGATCGGCGTCGCGATCGCCGCGCTCGGCGAGCGGGCGCCCGCCGCGGCGCTGCTGACCATCCAGAACGACCTGTTCGACCTCGGCGCCGATATCGCCACGCCCGCGGGGATCGACGGCGCGCTCCGCATCGTCCCCGCGCAGGTCACGCGGCTCGAGGCGGAGATCGACGCGATGAACGCCGATCTCGCGCCGCTGACCAGCTTCATCCTGCCCGGCGGCGATGCCGGTGCGGCGGCGCTGCATCTGGCCCGTGCTATCGTCCGCCGCGCCGAGCGCAGCGCGGTGGCGGTCGACGGGCTCAATCCGCCGGCGCTCGCCTACCTCAACCGCCTGTCCGACTGGCTGTTCGTCGCCACCCGCGTGGTCAACGGCGCGGGCGCCGGCGACATCCTCTGGCGGCCGGGCGCGAGCCGCTAGCTTCCTCCGGCCTCGCGGGACATTCCCCCGCCCCCTCCTTCCGCCCGGATTCTTTGTTCGCGCGAAGACGCGAAGACGCGAAGGTGTTCCGCCTGGGGCGAGCGTGGCCCTGTCATCGAAATGGCTTGATGTGATGGGCCGCGACTGCGGCAAGCGCGACACCTTCGCGTCTTCGCGTCTTCGCGCGAACCGTTCTTCTGTTCAGCGGAGCGCATCCGCCAACCGGATCAAGTGTGAAACAGCCTCGAACCCATCGAAATCGCGCGAAACGTCCATCCCGGCTGCAACCCTTTGCCGTTTCGCGCGCTGTCCTGACTTGCGTTAAGACGCGCGGGGGAGGCCAGCCATGTTGAAGATCGCACCTCAGCCGCTAACGCCGCTCGCCGAGCGCTTCTCTGCCGTCCGCGCACTGACGCTGGCGCTCGCCGCGCCGCTGTCCGACGCCGACGCCACCGTCCAGTCGATGCCCGACGCGTCGCCGACCAAATGGCATCTCGCGCATACGACGTGGTTCTTCGAGACCTTCGTGCTGCGCGACCACGTCTCCGGCTACCGCCTGCACGACGAACGCTTTCCGTTCCTGTTCAACAGCTATTACGAGGCCGAAGGGCGCCGCCACGCGCGCGATCGCCGCGGCATGATCACCCGTCCGACGCTTGACGAGGTCCGCGCCTATCGCGCCTATGTCGACGCGGCACTCGCCGCAGCGCTGCCCGACCTGCCCGAAGCGGCACGCGAGCTCGTCGCGCTCGGTTGCCATCACGAGGAGCAGCATCAGGAGCTGCTGGTCACCGACGTCCTGCATCTGTTCGGCGAGAATCCGCTCGAACCGGCGATCTGGCCTGCCGCGCCCAAGGTGCCGGTGGCGATGCCCGGGCCGGTGCGCTGGATCGACCATCCCGGCGGTATCGTCCGCATCGGCCATGACGGCGACGGCTTCGCCTTCGATTGCGAGGGGCCGCGCCACGACGCCCTGCTCGCGCCGCATGCCCTCGCCGACCGCACCGTCACCAACGGCGAATGGGCGGCGTTCATCGCCGACGGCGGCTATCGCGACCCAGCGCATTGGCTCGCCGACGGCTGGGCCTGGGTGAAGGCCGAGGGAATCGTCGCGCCGCTCTATTGGGAGGAGCGCGACGGCAAATGGACGCGCTTCGGCCTCGACGGCCGCCGCGCGATCGACCCCGCCGCGCCGGTGACCCACGTCAGCCTCTACGAGGCGGACGCCTATGCGAGCTGGGCGGGCGCGCGCCTGCCCACCGAATTCGAATGGGAGGCCGCGGCGCAGGCGCAGGACGCGCGCGGCGGCAATCAGATGGATGCCGCCGGCCCGGTCGAGCCGCGCCCGGCGTCCGGCCCCGCTTTCTTCGGCGACGTCTGGGAATGGACCGGTAGCGCCTATCGCCCCTATCCCGGCTTCCGCACGATCGAGGGCGCGGTCGGCGAGTATAACGGCAAGTTCATGAGCGGCCAGTTCGTGCTGCGCGGCGGCAGTTGCGCGACGCCGCGCGGCCATGCCCGCGCCAGCTACCGCAACTTCTTCTACCCGCATCAGCGCTGGCAGTTCACCGGCGTGCGGCTCGCCAAGGACCTCTGAATGTTGAAGCCCGAAGTCGAGGACGGCGAGCAGACGCTCGCCGATCCGCAGTTCCGCGCCGACGTGCTCGCCGGGCTGGAACGCCGGCCCCGCGCCATCCCCGCGCGCTGGTTCTACGACCGCCGCGGCTCCGAATTGTTCGAGGACATCACCAACGTCCCCGAATATTATCCGACGCGTACCGAGACTGCGATCCTCGAGACGATCTGTCCGGAAGTCGCGGACATCGCCGGTCGCGGCCGCGCGGTGGTCGAATTCGGCTCGGGCTCGTCGGTCAAGACGCCGCTGCTGCTGCGCTGCACCGAACCTTCCGCCTACGTCCCGATCGACATTTCGGGCGACTTCCTGCGCGACTCGTCGCGCGCGCTGTCGGAAGCCTTCCCCGGTCTGCTCGTGCTGCCGTTCGAGGCGGATTTCATGCGCCCGCTCACCCTGCCGGCGACGATCGCGGATACGCCCAAGCTCGGTTTCTTCCCGGGCTCGACGATCGGCAACATGATCCCGCTGATGGCGGTCGACCTGCTCCGCACGATGCGTGCGTCATTGGGCGAGGGTGCGATGCTGCTGATCGGCATGGACCGGATCAAGGACGAGGCGACTCTGGTCGCCGCCTATGACGATGCCGGCGGGGTCACCGCGGCGTTCAACCGCAATGTGCTCGACCGCATCAATCGTGAGCTTTCCGGCACGATTCCGGTCGAATCCTTCGCGCACGAGGCGCGCTGGAACGACGATCGCGCGCGCATCGAGATGCACCTCGTCGCCACCCGCGACGTCGCATTCACCGTCGACGGCCAGCCCTTCGCGATGGCGGCTGGAGAGAGTATCCACACCGAGAACAGCCACAAATACGGCTCGCGCGATGCGCGCATCCTGCTCCGTTCGGGCGGCTGGACACCGATCCGCGAATGGACCGATCCCGACGGTCTGTTCGGCCTGTTCCTCGCCGAGGCGCAGGCGGAGCGCCCCGCCCCCTGACGGCTGGCAGACGCGCCGAAAGCGGCTATGGCGCGTCAATAGCATAGGAGATGGACGTGGAGTCAGTCGGAGTCATCGGTTCGGGCCAGATGGGCGCGGGCATCGCACAGGTATCGGCGGCGGCGGGCTATCGCGTGTTCTTGAGCGACGTCTCGGTCGAGCGCGCCGAGGCGGGCAAGGCGGGGATCGCCAAATTGCTCGCCCGCGCGGTCGACAAGGAGAAGATCGACGCCGCGACCCGCGACGTGACGCTCGCCCGCATCGAACCCGTCGCCAATGTCGAGGCGATGGCCGATTGCGGCCTCGTCATCGAGGCGGCGACCGAGCGCGAGGAGATCAAGCGCGCGATTTTCGGCCAGGTCGGCAAGGTGCTCGGACCCGACGCGATCCTCGCCTCCAACACCTCGTCGATCCCGATCACCCGGCTGGCGCAGAGTTCGCCCGATCCGCAGCGCTTCATCGGCGTGCATTTCTTCAATCCGGTGCCGGTGATGGGCCTGATCGAGGTGATCCGCGGCCTCGCCACCTCCGACGCGACCGTCGGCGTGATCGAGGCCTATGCCGACCGGCTCGGCAAGGCGGTGGTCCGCGCCAACGACGCGCCGGGCTTCATCGTCAACCGCGTGCTGATGCCGATGATCAACGAGGCGGTGTTCGCGCTCGGCGAGGGCGTCGCGACGATCCGCGACATCGACCTCGCCTGCCAATTGGGGCTCAACCACCCGATGGGGCCGCTGACGCTCGCCGATTTCATCGGCCTCGACACCTGTCTGGAGATCACGCGGGTGTTGTTCGAGGGCACTGGCGACCCCAAGTTCCGCCCTGCCCCGCTGCTGGTGAAGTACGTCGAGGCCGGCTGGTACGGCCGCAAGACCGGCCGCGGCTTCTACGATTACAGCGGCGCCACTCCGGAGCCGACACGATGAGCCTCGACGATATGATGGTCGACACGCCCGACGGGCCGATGACCTACAAGGAATGGAAGAAGAAGAACCCGGTGCAGCTCCCCTCGCGCCGCACCAAGGGCAAGGATTTGCCCAACAAGGTCAAGATGCGGACGGACGAATAACTCATCGTCATCCTCATTATGTCATCCCCGCGCAGGCGGGGATCCAGACGCGCGGGTCCGCGCTTGAGCCGCACCGTCAGCGTCTATGGATCCCCGCCTCCGCGGGGATGACGATCGTTGGGGGGCGGGCGCGAAACCACATCGCATACACGCCCGCCAGCACCGCCAGAAACGGCACGCCATACACCAATGTCAGCGCGAACGGCGCGGTGAACGGCGTCGTCAGCAGGATCGCGACGATCGCCCCTGCCCCGGCGAGGCTCGTCCACGGATGCCCCCACAGCCGGAACGCCGCCGGCGCCCCATGCCGCCGCCGGAAGGCGAGATGCGTCACGAAGATCATCCCCCAGGTGAACAGCGCGCCGAAGATCGACACCGCGATCATCACCCCGAACGCCGCCTCCGGCCGCCACGCATAGACGCCACCCGCCACCGCGATCCCCCCGCCCGAGACGAGCAGCGCCGCCGCCGGCACGCCGCGCCGGTCGACCCGCGCCAGCGCACGCGGCGCGAGGCCGCTCTCGGCGAGGCTGAACAGCATCCGCGACGCCGCATAGAGCTGGCTATTCATCGCCGACAGCGCCGCGATCAGCACCACCGCGTTGAGCACGCCCGCGGCATAGGGCACGCCGCTCGCCTGCATCACCGTGACGAACGGGCTCGTCGCCGTCCCAGCCTGCGTCCACGGCACGATCGCCAGCATCACCGCGAGGCTGCCGAGATAGAAGAGCGCCAGCCGCAGCATCGTCGAGCGGAAGGCGCGGACGATCGCCCGTTCGGGATCGCGCGCCTCGCCCGCCGCGACCGCGATCATCTCGATGCTGATATAGCTGAAGATCGCGACGATCACCGCGGTCCAGATCCCGCCCAGCCCATGCGGCGCGAAGCCGCCGGCGTCGGTATAATGGGAAAAGCCGATGCCATGCGCGGCGATCACCCATGATCCGACCGCGATGAAGATCAGGATCGCCGCGATCTTGATCGCCGAGAAGACATATTCGACCGCGCCGAACAGCCGCACGCTGGCGAGGTTGACGCCGAGCAGCGCCAGCGAGAAACCGGCGATCCACCACAGGCCCGGCACCCCCGGCGCCCAGTAGCGCATGTAGATCGCCACCGCGGTCACCTCGGTGCCGATCGCGAGGATCACCGCCGCGGCATAGGCATAGCGGACGAGGAAGCCCGCGAACCGGCCGAGATAGCGTTCCGCGAACAGCCCGAACGACCCCGTCGCCGGATCGGCGACCGTCATCTCGGCAAGGCAGCCCATCAGCGCCAGCGTCACCAGCCCGCCGATCGCATAGCTCACCAGCACCGCCGGCCCGGCCAGCCCGATCGCGAGGCCGCTGCCGAGGAACAGCCCGGTGCCGACCGCGCCACCGATCGCGATCATCGCGAGCTGGCCCGGCCCGAGCGTGCGTCGCAAGCCGGTCATCGCGTGCGGCTCACCCGATCAGCAGCCCGGCGAGCGCCGCGCTCATCAGATTGGCGAGGCTGCCCGCCGCCAGCGCGCGCAGGCCCAGCCGCGCGATCGTCGGCCGCTGGTTGGGCGCGAGGCTGCCGGTCACCGCCATCTGGATCGCGATCGACGAGAAATTGGCGAAACCGCACAGCGCGAAGGTCACCACCGCGACGGTGCGCGGCGACAGGCTCGTTTGCGTGCCGAGATCGATATAGGCGACGAATTCGTTGAGCACGATCTTCTCGCCGAACAGCCCGCCGGCGATCCCCGCCTCGTTCCACGGCACGTTGAGCAGGAACATCACCGGCTGGAAGACATAGCCGAGCAGCGCCTGGAAGCTCAGCCCCGGCAACCCGACCATATTGCCCAGCCCGCCGAGCAGTCCGTTGGCGAGCGCCACCAAGGCGACGAAGGCCAGCACCATCGCGCCGACCGCCACCGCCAGCCGCACGCCGGTCTGTGCTCCCTGCGCGGCGGCCATGATGAGATTGGCGGGCTTTTCCTCGTCATGCGTCGCGTCGGGCAAAGGCTCGCCCGGCACGCCCTCGGGCAACAAGGCGGCAGGGCCGGCGCCGCTGATCCGCGCTTCCGCCAGCCGGATGTCGCGATTCTCGTCGGGCAAGTCGCCGAGCGGCAGCTCGCCTTCGGGGGTGACGCGGCGATCGGGCATGATGATCTTCGCCATCAAGATGCCGCCCGGCGCCGCCATAAAGCTCGCCGCGAGCAGATATTCGATGCGGATGCCCATCGAGGCATAGGCCGCGAGGATCGTGCCGGCGACGCCCGCCATACCGCTGGTCATCACCGTGAACACCTGCGGCGGGGTGAGGCCGGCGAGATAGGGGCGGATCACCAGCGGCGATTCCGACTGGCCGACGAAGATGTTCGCCGCCGCGCAGAGCGATTCGACCTTCGAGGTGCCGATGACGGTCTCGATCGCGCCGCCGACCCAGCGCACCACCACCTGCATCACGCCGAGATAATAGAGGATCGAGACGAGGCTGGCGAAGAAGATGATGACCGGCAGCGCCGCGATCGCGAAGCTCTGGCCGCCGATCTCGGGTGCGGCAAGCTTGCCGAACAGGAATTCGGTGCCCTTCTGCGAATAGCCGAGCAGCGCGGCGACCCCGGCCGAGGCGCCGGCGAGCGCCTGCCGCCCCGGCCCCCAATAAAGGACGACGGTGGCGATCAGCGCCTGCAACGCGAACGCCGCGCCGACGACGCGCAGCCGGATCGCGCGACGATCGGCGGAGAGCAGCACGGCGATGCCGAGGATGACGAGGATGCCGGCGACGCCGATCAGGATACGATGCATGATTCATCCCGCGGGGAAGTGAACGACGCGGCCCCCCGGCAGCGCGGCCGCACCATACACGGCGTTTATCAGGAGACTAGCGGCGAATGGGCGGGGGGACGCCCCCTCCCTTCCACATCCGTCATCCCCGCGAAGGCGGGGATCCAGACGCGCGGGTCCCGCTTACGCCGCACCGTCGGCGTATATGGATCCCCGCCTGCGCGGGGATGACATGGAATTCGAAGGTCGGGACCTAAACCGGCTGCGCCAGCAACCCCAGCGCCACCAGCTCGCGCCGCAGCGTCGGCTCGTCGGTGAAGTGCAACCCGATCAGCCCGACGCTGCGCGCGCCGTCGATGTTCGCCGCATTGTCGTCGATGAACACCGTCCGCGCCGCCGCCAGCCCGAACCGGTCGAGCGCCAGCCGGTAGATCGCCGGATCGGGCTTCACCATCTTCTCCACCCCCGACACGACGATGTCGCGGAAGCGATCGAACATCGCCGCCTCGCGCGCGCGGAACGGCGGCCAGAATTCGTGGCTGAAATTGGTGATCGCGAACAGCGGCACGTCCGCCGCCTCCAGCTCGTCGACCAGCGCCGCCATGCCGGCGATCGGCGCGCCGATACTCTCCAGGAACCGCGGTCCCCAGAGTCCGATCAGCGCCGCATGCTCCGGATACAGCGCGGCAAGCTCCGCCGAGGTCTCGGCGAAGTCGCGTCCAGCATCGTGCTGAAAATGCCATTCGTGCGTGACGACGTCGCGCAGGAACGCATCGAGCGCCCGATCGTCGTCGATCAGGCGCCGGTAGAGGATCCGCGGATCCCAGTCGTACAGGACCCGGCCGACATCGAAGATCACGGCCGTCGGGGCCGTGAGCGACACGTCGGCCGCGGGCATACCCAAAGGGTTAGCCCTGGCGCGCCTTGAAGCGGCGGTTGGTCTTGTTGATGACGTAGGTGCGGCCGCGGCGACGGATCACGCGATTGTCGCGATGACGGTCCTTGAGCGACTTCAGGCTATTGCGGATCTTCATGATCGATTCGCTTCTTTTCGAAATTGACGGTGTCGGTGAAAGCGCGAGCGCCTAAGGGCGGAGGCCGTAATAGTCAAGCAACGCCACACGCGTTAGAGCGTTTCCCAGACGCAACGTATCGCAAAGGTATCCCCGTGATGAGCATCCGTCCGTTCCTGGCCCTCGGCGTTGCCGCCGCGGCACTTGCAGGCTGCGCGACCACGTCGCCGCTCCCGCCGACGGAGGTGATCCGCTACCATCTCGGCGCGCCGATCGCGCGCGGCACGATCGCGGTCGAGCCGCTCTCGGGCGGCGCCCCCGCCAGCCTCGAGTTCAAGACCTATGCCGCCGCGGTCGAGGCCGAATTGCTCAAGGTCGGCTATACCTTGCCGGCGCAGGGTGCGACCCCCGATTATGTCGCCACCGTCGCCTTCACCCGCACCAGCCGCGAGGGCCCGCCGCGCCAGTCGCCGGTCAGCATCGGCATCGGCGGCGGCGGGTTCAGCGGCGGTGGTGGCCGCCGCGGCGGCGGTGGCGTCGGTCTGGGCGGCGGCATCGGCTTCCCGATCGGCAGGAGCCGTCCGACCGAATTGCTCGTCGCCGAGCTCGCGGTGACGATCAAACGCCGCGCCGACCAGTCGCCGGTCTGGGAAGGCAAGGCGCAGGGGATCAGCGACATCAAAGGCGCCGACCAGCAGGCCGGCAAGCTCGCCCGCGCGCTGTTCACCGGCTTTCCGGGCGATTCGGGCCGCACCATCACGGTGAGGTGACCGCCCTCGCCCTCACCCTGCGCCGCCTGCGGCGTCTTTCCCTCTCCCGGCGGGAGAGGGAGGCGCGCAGCGCCGGAAAGGGGTGAGGGTGAGGTCATCCCCTTCGCCAAGCATCCTCTACCAATCAGGCACGCCTCATGACCCTCAGCATCAACGCCGCCTTCGACGGCGGCAACATCCGCGTCGTCGCCATCGAGGGCGACCGCATCGACCTCGAGATCGTCAAGGACCACGAGTCCGACTTCTTCCAATGGTTCTATTTCCGCGTCGCCGGCGCGCACGGCCGACGGCTGCGCTTCCGCATCGTCAACGCCGGCCAGTCGGCCTATCCGTTCGGCTGGCCCGGCTACAGAACGCGCGTCAGCACCGACCGGCAGGCGTGGCGGATGATCGACACCACATATGACAAGGGCGTGCTGTCATTCGATTACGCGGTCGAGTCCGAACTCGCCTGGTTCGCCTATTTCGCGCCCTATACGATGGAGATGCACCACGATCTCGTCGCGCGCATCGCCGCCCGGCCCGGCGTCACGCATCGCGAGCTCGGCACCTCGCTCGACGGGCAGAGCATCGACTATTTCCGTATCGGCGACGGTCCCAAGCCGGTGTGGCTCTACGCCCGCCAGCATCCCGGCGAATCGATGACCGAATATTGGATGGAGGGCGCGCTCGACTGGCTGACCAGCCCCGCCGCCGCGCCGCTGCTCGCCAAGGCGACCGTCCATGTCGTCCCCAACATGAACCCCGACGGCACGCGCCGCGGCCATCTGCGCACCAATGCGGCGGGCGTGAACCTCAACCGCGAATGGCACGCGCCGACGCCCGAGCGCAGCCCCGAAGTGCTGTGCGTCCGCGATGCGATGGACGCGACCGGCGTCGCCTTCGCGATCGACGTCCATGGCGACGAGGCGATCCCGGCGAATTTCATCGCCGGCTTCGAGGGCATTCCCAACTGGACCGAAGAGCATGGCGCCAAATTCTACGCCTTCGGCCAACGCCTCGCCGAGCACACGCCCGATTTTCAGACCGAGAAAGGCTATGAGAAATCGAGCGCGGGCAATGCCAATCTCTCGATGTCGACCAACCAATTGGCGCAGCGCTTCGGCGCGGTGTCGGTGACGCTGGAGATGCCGTTCAAGGATCATGATCCCAATCCCGACGCCGAATTCGGCTGGTCGCCCGAACGCTCGCGCGCGCTCGGCGTGTCGTGTCTCGAAGTGCTCGCCGGGATGATCGACGAAATCTGATGGAGATCAGGCAGGACGATCCCGCCGCGCCTTATGTCGCGGACCTGCTCGCGCATCACCTCACGGAGTTGCGCGGGCAGATGGCGGATTACGCCTTCGCGCTCGATGCCGGCGGCCTGTCGGCGCCGGGCGTGACCTTCTGGACCGCGTGGCGCGATGGCACGCTGGTCGGCTTCGTCGCGCTCAAGCAGCTCGATCCGCGCCACGGCGAGGTCAAGTCGATGCGCGCCGCCCCGGCCGCGCGCGGCACCGGCGTCGGCCGGGCGCTGCTCGATCATGTCGTCGCGGTCGCCCGCGATCGCGGCTACGACCGGCTCAGCCTCGAAACCGGCACCGCCGCCCTGCACGCGCCCGCGGTCGCTTTGTATCGCAGCGCCGGCTTCATCGACACCGGGCCGTTCGCCGACTATCGGCCGAGCCCGCACAACCAGTTCTTCGCCCTCGACCTTCGTCCTCGACCCTAAAGGGAGCTTCCGATGCCGCGCCTCGTCCTGATCCGCCACGGCCAGTCCAGCTGGAACCTCGAAAACCGCTTCACCGGCTGGTGGGACGTCGACGTCACCGAAAAGGGCGCCGCCGAGGCGCGCGCCGCGGGCGAGATGATGGCCGCCAAGGGCCTCGACTTCGACATGACCTTCACCTCGCTGCAGACGCGCGCGATCAAGACGCTCAACCTCGCGCTCGAGGCGATGGGCCGGCTGTGGCTGCCGACCGAGAAGGACTGGCGTCTCAACGAGCGCCATTACGGCGGCCTCACCGGGCTCGACAAGGCGGAGACGTCGGCCAAGCACGGCGAGGCGCAGGTCAAGATCTGGCGCCGCAGCTTCGACGTGCCGCCGCCGCCGATGGAGGCCGGCAGCGACTATGACCTGTCGGCCGATCGCCGCTATGCCGGCATCGCCATCCCGGCAACCGAGAGCCTCAAGGACACGATCGCACGCGTCCTGCCTTATTACGAGGAGCGGATCGTGCCGGCACTGCGCGACGGCCAGCGCGTGCTGATCTCGGCGCACGGCAATTCGCTGCGCGCTTTGGTCAAGCATCTGTCGAACATCCCCGACGACGAGATCACCGGTCTAGAAATTCCGACCGCGCAGCCGATCGTCTACGAACTCGACGACGCACTGAACGCCACCGACCGTTATTATCTCAGCGAACGGTAAGTGTGGAGGGCGCCACGCCCTCCCCTCTTCCTTCGTCGTTTCGCGGGAACAGGGTCCTTGCGAACGTCCACCAGTGCTCCTGCGAACGCAGGAGCCCAGGAGTCTCGAACTCGATAAGCTGTTGCTTTGCTTGACCCTGGGTTCCTGCTTTCGCAGGAACACTGGAAAGCCCAAGTGACCGAGCGAACTCTAGAGAGGTTTCGGCTCCGCAGGGATGACGAAGGTGGCACCAGATTTTCGCCCCTGTCCTACACCGGTCCCACGCGCTAAACCCGCCGCGCTCTGTCTCATCGTGACCCCCGATCACCACCAAAACGGAAACGATAGACCCGGATCGTTTCCGTTAAGGTGTCCATCTTGTCCATGTCGTCCAACACGGGTGCGCGCCTGCCGGTGCAAGCCGTTGCCCTCCCTCCGCTCTGCCGCTAACCGCCGTCTATGACATTGGTCGGCATCATCATGGGTTCGACGTCCGATTGGGACACGATGCGGCACGCGGCGGACGTGCTCGCCGAACTGGGCGTCGCGCACGAGACGAAGGTCGTCTCCGCGCATCGCACTCCCGACCGGCTCTACGATTACGCCAAGACCGCGGCGGACCGCGGCCTCAAGGTCGTCATCGCCGGCGCCGGCGGCGCCGCGCACCTGCCCGGCATGGCCGCGGCGATGACGCACCTGCCGGTGCTCGGCGTGCCGGTCCAGAGCAAGGCGCTGTCGGGGCAGGACAGCCTGCTCTCGATCGTCCAGATGCCCGCCGGCATCCCGGTCGGCACGCTGGCGATCGGCAAGGCCGGCGCGACCAACGCCGGGCTGCTCGCCGCGGCGATCCTCGCGACGCACGATGTCGCGCTCGCCGAACGCCTGCAAGCCTGGCGCCAGCGGCAGACCGACGCGGTCGCCGACGAGCCCGCCTGATGCTCACTCCCGGCAGCACGATCGGCATCCTCGGCGGCGGGCAATTGGGCCGGATGCTCGCCGTCGCCGCAGCGCAGCTCGGCTATCGCACGCACGTGCTCGCCCCCGAGGCGGACAGCGTCGCGGCGCAGACCGCGGCGAGCCTGACCCGCGCCGATTACCACAATCGCATCGTCCTCGCCGACTTCGCCGCCGCCTGCGACGTCGTCACCTACGAGTTCGAGAATATCGCGCTCGGCCCGGTCGAATGGCTCGCCGAACGCGTGCCGGTCCATCCGCATCCCCGCGCCCTCGCCGCCGCGCAGGAGCGGATCGCCGAGAAGCGCTTCGTCGAGCGCGTCGGCGGCCGCCCGGCGCGCTGGGCCGCGGTCGACAGCCGCGAGACGCTGATCGCGGCGCTCGACCATGTCGGCACGCCCGCGGTGCTCAAGACCGCGCGCTTCGGCTATGACGGCAAGGGCCAGATGCGCCTCCACGGCCCCGCCGACGCCGATGCGGCGTGGGAGGCGATCGGCGGCCCCGCGGTGCTCGAGGCGTTCGTCGATTTCAGCCATGAATTCTCGATCCTGATCGCGCGCGGTCAGGACGGCGCCACCGTCCGCTACGACCCGCCGCAGAACGTCCATGTCGATGCGATCCTGCGCACGTCGCGCGTGCCGGCGCCGCAGCCGATCCTCGACCAGGCCGAGGAAGCGACCGCGCTCGCCTGCCGCATCGCTGCCGAGCTCGATTATGTCGGCGTGCTCGCCTGCGAATTCTTCGCCACCGCCGACGGCCCGGTGTTCAATGAAATGGCGCCGCGCGTCCACAACTCGGGCCATTGGACGATCGAGGGCGCCGAGACCTCGCAGTTCGAGAATCATATCCGCGCGATCTGCGGCCTGCCGCTCGGCAGCACCGCGCTGACGGGCAGCGCAGTGGCGCTCGAAAACCTGATCGGCGACGATGCGTGGCAGCCGGCGCTGACCGAGCCCGGCGCGCATCTCCACCTCTATGGCAAGGGCGCAGCGCGGCCCGGCCGCAAGATGGGCCACGTCACCCGCGTCCAGCGCTGAAACGGATCAGCGCGTCTTCGCCGATGGCGGCTTCGCGATGTCGAAGGCGACCGGCACGATCACCGGCACCGGCAGCACCTTGCCGTTGCGCAGCACCGGCCTGATCCGGAACAGCGGCGCCATCTGCACCGCGGCGGCGCCGAAGCCGATGCCGGTGGGCGTATCCGATACCACCCAGCACCGTTCGGGCCGGCCCGAGCGCGGCACCCGACAGGCGAGCAGGGCATGCCCCGAAACGCGGTCGCGCACCGCATCGGGCGGCCAGAAGCGCCGCAGTTCTGCGTCCGTTGGCCGGTAGATCCAGCTCGCCCGCGCATAACGGACCTTGCCGCCGCCACCATCGCCCGCGCCATTGCCTGCACCGCGACCGGTTCCCGTCCCCAGGCCCGCCCCGACCGACGGCGGCCCGACGAGCTGTGCCACGTCCTGATCCGCACCGAACGGTGACGGTATCACCGCGCTCGGCGGCGGCGGTGGCGCGAGCGGTTGCGGCGTCGTGTCGATCGGTGGCGGCGGCGGCGGTCGCGAGGCCGTCGGCGGCGCGCCGCCTGACGGTGCCGGTACGGGCGGAGGTGGCCGTTTCGGCGGCGGCGGCAGTTCGGGCGGTGGCGGCGGCGGCGGTGGCGCCACGTCGAACAGCGTCAGTGCCGGTGGCGATGGCGGCGGTGCCGGCAACGGCGGCCGCGCCAGCAGGAGCAGCAGCAGCAACGCGCCATGCACGCCGAGCGCCAGCGCGAGCGCCGGACGATCGGGGGCATGGCGGTGTCTCACCGCGGCACCGTCATTTCACGACGGGCAACGCGATATAGCTCGCATCCGGCCCGGCGACGGTGATCTTCTGCGTCGCCGTCACATAATCCTTCGGCTGCGCGAAGAAGATGTTCGGCACGAAGGTCTGCGGATTGCGGTCGTAGAGCGGGAACCAGCTCGACTGGACCTGCACCATGATACGGTGGCCGGGCAGGAAGACGTGGTTGGTCTCGGGCAGCGCGAACTGGTATTTCAGCGGCGCATTGGCGACGAGCGGCTTGGCGACCGCCAGATCCTCGCGGTAGCGGCCGCGGAAGATGTCCATCGCCACCGCGAGCTGATAGCCGCCCATCTCCGCCTGCTTGGGCATCACCTCGGGATAGACGTCGACCAGCTTGACCACCCAGTCGCTGTCGGTGCCGCTGGTCGAGGCGGTGAGATGCACCTCCGGCGTGCCCGCGATCGTCACCGGCGCGGTGAGCACGTCGCTGGTGAAGGTGACGACGTCGGGCCGCCCCGAAACGGCCCGCTGGTCGTCGACCAGCCAATTCTTCCACGTCGATCCCTCGGCATAGATCGGCCGCGTCGGGCGGACGCGATAGGACACCGGATGCGCCGGGTCGGAAACGTAATCCGCGGTTTGCGCCGCGCCGCCCGCCGCGGCGAAGCCCAAGGCGCCGCCGGGCTTGAGATAGAGCGGCGTCGGCGTCGACGACGTCCACGCCTGCAACCGCTGCCATTCGTTGGCGCCCGACTGGAAGGCGGTGACCGGGGCGACGTCCATCGCCGGCTGGCCGCTCTTGAGATAATGCGCGAGGAACGGCCGCAGCACGTGCCAGCGCCACCATTTGGCGGTGTCCTGATCCCATTTGATCGCGCCGAGCGCGCTGCCGTCGCCGGCCTCCTGCCCGTGATACCACGGGCCGAGCGTCAGGAAGACCATGTCGTTCTTGGTGTCCTTGGGCTCGAGCGCGCGATAGACCGCGGGCGCGCCGTAGATGTCCTCCTGATCCCACAGCCCCGCGACGAGCATCGTCGGCACCTTCAAGGGCTGCGCGGCCAGGATCTTGTCCATCGCCGCGCTCGACCAATAGCCGTCATAGGCGGGATGCGCGGCGACCTTGCGGTAGAAGCCCGACGCCTGATCGACGCCCTGCGCCTTCGCCACCGCACCCGCCGAGACGTTGCGCAGCCAGTAATCGTAATCGTCGGCGGTGTCGGTGATCCACGGCGTGCTGGCGTCGCGCGTCCCCTGCTGGCCGAGCATATAGGGCAGGCCGATCTGGCGGAAGGCGCCGTTGTGGAACCAGTCGTCGCCGCGCCAGCCGTCGACCATCGGGTTCATCGGCACCGACACCTTGAGCGCCGGATGCGGGTTGATCAGCGCCATCAGCGGCAGGAAGCCGTCGTAGCTGATGCCGCTGATCCCGACGCGGCCGTTGCTCTCCGGCACGTTCTTCACCAGCCAGGCGATCGTGTCGTAGGTGTCGGTCGAATCGTCGGTCTTCGTTGGATTGTTGGGCGATCCGGCGGGCGTCGGGTTCATCAGCGTGATGCCCTGGCTGCCGTGCATGCCGCGCACGTCCTGGATGACGCGGATATAGCCGTCCGCCGCGATGAGGTCCCACGGCCCGTCGCCATGCGACAGGATGCCGGCGAAGGTACCGCTGTCCGCCTTGGTCTGGTCGTCCGCGTCATAGGGCGTGCGGGTCAGCAGGATACCGGCGTCCTTGGTCCCCTTGCGGATGACGATCACGGTGTGGAGCTTGACCCCGTCGCGCATCGGTATCTCGACCGCCTTGCGGACGTATTCGTAATGGGTGTCGCGCGGCGCCAGTTTGGCGGGGCGCTCGTCGTAACTCTGCGCGCCGGCGGCGGCGGCGGTGGCGAGCGCGCCCAGAGCGCAGGCGGCGAGAAGCGATCGGATCATGCGGCGGCAACCCCAAAACGAAACGGCCCGCCTCCGGAGGGAGGCGGGCCGCAATGTGTCCCGATTATTGCCGGCGAATCAAGCGCTACGCTTGCCCGACAGCGGGAAGCTGCCGAAGGCGCCGGCACCGACCGTACCGGTCAGCGTATCGCCCTCGGCGGTCGCCTCGCAATCGAGCGTCATCGGCATCGGTACGGTCATCTGGAGCTTCCAGCTGATCGTATTGCCCGACACCGTGCCGGCGACGTCGCCCGAGCCCATCGCACCCGAGGCGCTGCCGGTGAAGGCATCGCCCTCGCTCTGCACGACGAGCGTCAAATTCTGATCGCCAAGCGGCGACTTCACGATGCAATCCCAGCTGCCATCAACCTCGGCCATCACGCTCTCCTCATTTCGCTGCGGTCACAGCACCGGCCGGGGCGCCGGCGACTGCGCTTGCCGGGACGACCTCGACCGGCAGGCCGAGGCTGTCAAGCTGCGGCTTTACCTTGGAAGCATCGCCGACGACGATCCAGGTCAGCCTGGCCGGATCGATCGTCTGCGCCACCGCGCTGCGCAACTGCGGCAGCGTCATCGCGCGATAGCGGGTGGCGACCGTCGCGTAATAATCGTCGGGCCGCTTGAACAGGTCGTTCGCCTGC
The DNA here is from genome assembly GCF_000764535.1 of Sphingomonas taxi. NCBI lineage: Bacteria > Pseudomonadati > Pseudomonadota > Alphaproteobacteria > Sphingomonadales > Sphingomonadaceae > Sphingomonas > Sphingomonas taxi. Next base: position 3,081,176 of record NZ_CP009571.1, read on the forward strand.
ATCGCCCCCAGCACCGCCTGCGAGGTTTCGAACTGGCCGGGCAATTGCAGCGTCGCGCCCTTGATCGCGAGGTCGAACTCTGTTTCCGTCATCGGTTTGGTGGTGACGAACTGCGCGACGTCGTCGCGCGCCGAGGCGAGCGCCGGGCCGGTCTTGTCCGCCTGCACCCCCGCCTGCAACAGATAGGGTGCGGCGAATTCCGACGGCTGGAAGCGGCCGCCGGCACCATAGGACCAATGCTTCTCCTCGCGCAGGTCCATGTTGAGCCGGCTGAGGAAACTGCCGCCGAGCGCATCGTTGACCGTGTTAAGGACGAGCAGGTCGTCGGTGCCCTTCAGGCCGGTGCGCTGACCGCCGACGATGATCGACTGCGGGCTGTCGGGGCGATCGACGAGGACAATGCCCGGCTTGAGCGGCGACGGCGTTCCGGCGAACGTCTTGGTGCCGGCCGTGCCCGTCCCCTTCCAGTCGCCGAACCGCGCCTCCAGCGCCGCCTGCACCTCGGCGAGCGGCCGGTCGGAGACGACGAACAGCTTCGCCTTCTCGGGCCGCAGCCACGCCTGCTGGTAACTGCGCAGGTCGGCCGGCGTCAGTGCCGCCACCGCGACCGGATCGCCGCTGCCCTGCGCCTTCGCATAGGGCGTACCCGCCGCGAGGATGCGCGTCGACATGCGCTGCGCGAGCGCTCCGGGGTTGGTCAGCTCCTGCTGGATTTGCGCGACCTGCTGCGCCTTGAAGCGGGCGACGTCGGTGTCGCCATAGGCCGGCCGCCGCGCGACCTCGGCGAACAGGTCGAGCGCCGGGCCGAGGTTGGCGCTCGGCACGCCCATCGACAGCGTGCTGCGATCGTTGCCCGCCCCCGACGACAATTGCATGCCGAGCCGCTCGCGTGCTTCGGCGAGCGCGTTGACGTCGTAATGTTCGGTGCCTTCGTCGAGCATGTTGAGCGCGACGAGCTGCGTGCCGAGCTTGCCCGGTACATCGGCGGCATAGCCGGCATCGAAGCTCAGCACCGCCTGCGTCACCGGCACCGCACTGCGCTGCGCATAGACCAGCTCGATGCCGTTCGACAGGCGGCTGCGCTCGACCTTGGGGAAGGAAAGGCCGGTGACCGCACCGACCGCGGGGATCGCGCCACGCGTCCCTTTCGCCGGCTGTTCCGGTGCGGCGACGACATCGACCTTGGGCGGCACTTTCGCCTCCGCATAAGCGTCGCGCGCGCCGGGAACCACATTCACGGCGAGCACCGGACGGCCGAGCCATTTGTCCGCCGCCGCCTTGACGCTTGCCGGGGTCTGCGCGGCGAGGTCGGCGAGCTGCTTCTTGTAGAAGCCGGGATCGTTCGAATAGAGCGCGCCCTCGGCGAGCGCGACCGCCTTGCCGCCGAAGCCGCCGACGGCCTCGAGCCCGCGGACGCGGCCGGCGACGCGGGTGGTGACGAAGCGCGACACCTCGTCCTGCGTCGGGCCGGTGCGCAGGAAGTCGGCGACGACCGCATCGAGCCGCTGCGCCGCAAGCGCCGGATCGACGCCCGGACGCACCAGCCCCTCGATCGCGAACGTACCGACCTGCGCGAAGGCACTGTTGTCCGCGGAGATTTGCGTGAACAGCTTCTCCTTGCGGATCAGCTCGTTGGTCAGGCGCGACGAGGCCATGCCGCCGAGCACGCCGGCCGCGACCTCGAGCGGTGCGGCGTCCTTGTCGTTGAGCCCCGGCACCGTCCAGTTGCGGCTGATCATCGTCGCGGCGACACGATCCTTCAGCGTCACCGTCTTGGCGGCGGGCAAGGTGATGACCGGCGCGGCGGGCAGCACGCTCTTGGGGCCGGCCTTGATCGCACCGAAATATTTCTCGACCAGCGGTCGCGCGCTGGCGACGTCGACGTCGCCGGCGAGCACCAGCACCGCATTGTTCGGGCCGTAATGGCCGCGGAACCAGTTCTTGACGGTGTCGAGGCTGGCGGCGTCGAGATCGGCCATCGATCCGATCGTGTCATGACCGTACGGGTGCGTCGCCGGGAACAGCCCCTCGGTGACCGCATAGCCCATCAGGCCATAGGGGCGGTTGTCGCCCTGCCGCTTCTCGTTCTGAACGACGCCGCGCTGCTCGTCGAGCACGCCCTGCGTGATCGCGCCGAGCAGATAGCCCATCCGGTCGGATTCGAGGAACAGCGCGCGCTCCAGCGCCGCGGTCGGCACCGTCTCGAAATAATTGGTCCGGTCGAAATAAGTGGTGCCGTTGAAGTCGGTCGCCCCAACCTGCTTCAGCGGTGCGAAGAAGTCCCCCGGTGCATTCTCCGACCCGTTGAACATCAGATGCTCGAACAGATGCGCAAAGCCCGTCGAGCCCTGTGGCTCGTGCTTCGAGCCGACGTCGTACCAGACGCTGACCGCGACGACCGGCGCCTTGCGATCGGTATGGACGACAACGCGCAGGCCGTTCTTCAACGTGAATTGCTGATAGGGAATGTCGACCGCCTTGACGAGCGCGGCGACCGGCGCGGCCTTCACCGGGGCGGGAGCGGGCGTGGTCTGCGCGTGCAGCGGCGCCACCAGCGCGATCGATGCGACGCCGGCAAGTGCGAATAGCTTCGTCATGAGAATAGAGTCCCCCGCTTCGTCCTGAACCTATGAACTGGTCGAGCATAACCGGGGGGCGAACACTGGCAAGCGACCGCGGCGGCTTTTTTGAAAATGCGTCGCGACGGCGACGCCATCATCCCAGTCTCGATCGGATACCCTTGTGTTGCACAATGGCAACACTACATCCGGGCCATACAAGCAAGGGGATTTTATGAACCTCGAACGATTTACCGACCGCGCCAAGGGATTCCTCCAATCGGCGCAGACCGTTGCGATCCGCATGAACCATCAGCGGATCGCGCCGGACCATCTGTTGAAGGCGCTGCTCGAGGACGAGCAGGGCATGGCCGCCGGGCTGATCCAGGCGGCTGGCGGCGATGCGAAGCGCGCGGTCGCCGAGACCGACGCCGCACTCGCCAAAATTCCCGCCGTCTCGGGATCGGGCGCACAGCAGACGCCGGGACTCGACAACGATACCGTCCGCGTCCTCGATCAGGCCGAGCAGGTCGCCCAAAAGGCGGGCGACAGCTTCGTCACGGTCGAGCGGCTGCTGCTCGCACTCGCGCTGGCGACCACCACCGCCGCGGGTCGCGCGCTGGCGAGCGCCGGCGTGACCGCCGAGGCGCTCAACGGCGCGATCAACGCGCTGCGCGGCGGTCGCACCGCCGACACCGCCAGCGCCGAGGATCGCTACGACGCGCTCAAGAAGTTCGCCCGCGATCTCACCCAGGCGGCGCGCGACGGCAAGCTCGACCCGGTGATCGGCCGCGACGAGGAGATCCGCCGCACGATCCAGGTGCTCGCCCGCCGCACCAAGAACAATCCGGTGCTGATCGGCGAACCCGGCGTCGGCAAGACCGCGATCGTCGAGGGGCTGGCGCTGCGCATCGCCAACGGCGACGTGCCCGACGGCCTCAAGGACAAGACTCTGATGGCGCTCGACATGGGCGCGCTGATCGCCGGCGCCAAATACCGCGGTGAATTCGAGGAGCGGCTGAAGGGCGTCATCGACGAGGTGAAGCAGGCCGAGGGGCAGATCGTCCTGTTCATCGACGAGATGCACCAGCTGATCGGCGCCGGCAAATCCGAGGGCGCGATGGATGCGGGCAATCTGCTGAAACCCGCGCTCGCGCGCGGCGAGCTGCATTGCGTCGGCGCGACCACGCTCGACGAATATCGCAAATATGTCGAGAAGGATCCGGCGTTGCAGCGCCGCTTCCAGCCGGTGTTCGTCGGCGAGCCGACGGTCGAGGACACGATCAGCATCCTGCGCGGCCTAAAGGAGAAATACGAGCTGCATCACGGCGTGCGGATCACCGACGGCGCGCTGGTCGCCGCGGCGACCCTGTCGAACCGCTACATCACCGACCGTTTCCTGCCCGACAAGGCGATCGACCTGATGGACGAGGCCGCGTCCCGCATCCGCATGGAGGTGGAGAGCAAACCCGAGGAGATCGAGACGCTCGACCGCCGCATCCTGCGTCTCAAGATCGAGCGCGAGGGGCTGCGCCGCGAGACCGACGAGGCCTCCCGCGACCGGTTCGCCGCGCTGGAGGAGGAGCTGGTCAATCTCGAGGAGCAATCCGCCGCGCTGACGCAGCGCTGGCAGGCCGAGAAGGACAAGATCGGCCGCGAGGCGAAGCTCAAGGAGCAGCTCGACGCCACCCGGCTCGAACTGGAACAGGCGCAGCGGGCCGGCGACCTGACCAAGGCGGGCGAGCTCGCCTACGGCCGCATCCCGACGCTGGAGAAGCAGCTCGCCGAGGCGCAGGGCGCGACGCAGGGCGCGATGCTGCGCGAGGAGGTGACCGCGGACGACATCGCCGGCGTCGTCAGCCGCTGGACCGGCATCCCGATGGAGCGGATGCTGCAGGGCGAGCGCGACAAATTGCTGCGCATGGAGGAGGTGATCGGCCAGCGCGTCATCGGCCAGGCGCAGGCGGTGCGCGCCGTTTCCACCGCGGTGCGGCGCGCGCGCGCGGGGCTGCAGGATCCGAACCGGCCGTTGGGCTCGTTCCTGTTCCTCGGCCCGACCGGCGTCGGCAAGACCGAGCTGACCAAGGCGCTCGCCGAATTCCTGTTCGACGACCCGTCCGCGATGGTCCGCATCGACATGAGCGAATTCATGGAGAAGCATGCAGTCGCGCGGCTGATCGGCGCACCGCCGGGCTATGTCGGTTACGAAGAAGGTGGCGTGCTGACCGAGGCAGTGCGACGCCGGCCCTATCAGGTCGTGTTGTTCGACGAGGTCGAGAAGGCGCATGGCGACGTGTTCAACGTGCTGCTGCAGGTGCTCGACGACGGCCGGCTGACCGACGGCCAGGGGCGGACGGTGGATTTCAGCAACACGCTGATCATCCTGACGTCCAACCTCGGCTCGCAATATCTCGCCGCGGTCGAGGAGGGGCAGGCGGTCGAGACGGTCGAGCCGCAGGTGATGGAGGTCGTCCGCGCCCATTTCCGGCCCGAATTCCTCAACCGGCTCGACGAGATCATCCTGTTCCACCGGCTGGGCCAGAGCCACATGGCGCCGATCGTCGACATCCAGGTGGCGCGCGTCGGCAAATTGCTCGCCGACCGCAAGGTGACGCTCGACCTGACCGATGCTGCCCGCAACTGGCTGGGCCGGGTGGGCTACGATCCGGTCTACGGCGCCCGGCCGCTGAAACGCGCGGTACAGCGCTATCTGCAGGATCCGCTCGCCGACCTGATCCTGCGCGGCGAGGTGAAGGACGGCGCCACGGTGCACGTCGACGAGGGCGACGGCAAATTGGTGCTGACGGTGGCTTGAATAGAAAGGGCCGGCGATGCCAGCCCTTCCATTCACACCTCTGATCGGATCAGAAGTTGACGCCGAACTGAATGCGCGCCGCGCGACCCGCGTTGTACTGCGTTGGCAGCGAATAGGTCGGCAATGGCGCACCTGCCGACGTGGTCCCAGTCTCCGAAAGCCGGAGCGCGGGCAGAGAGTTGAAGACGTTGAATACCGACAAGCGAACAAACCCGTTGAACGCGTCGGTCGGCAGCGCGACGGTCGCATCAAGGTTGATCTGCGCCAGCCAATCCGCCGTCAATTGCGAGCCGCGAGGCACGATGCCTAATGTGCTCGACCGCACTCCTCCCGCCCGGTCAAATCGATCGTTGATCACCGTAAAGCCGGTCGGGTCACGGACAACCGCACCGCTAGCCACGTTACAATAGGCGCCGCTCGTTCGATAATACAGGCCGGTGACCCCACCCGGGGCCGTAGCGTCGAAATCGCGGCTGGCCGGAGCCCGGCCATAGCAGCCGAACTTCCGTGGCGAGGTGACGTTGGCGTTCACGCCAAGCGTCAGCCAGTCGGTAAATTTGTAAGATCCCCAGATCTTGAAGTTGTGACGGCGATCATTAGGCAGATATCCATACGTGCCATCGACCAAGGCGGGCAGATCGAATGCCGTCGTCAAGCCGGCGTCAGTCTGACCGTTGTCCGAACGAACACCGCCTTCGATATTCCCATACAGCTTCGAATAGGAGTAGTTGGCGTGCAGTTCCCATTTGCCGTCGGTTTCACGATCAAGCGTGAAAACCACCCCTCGAAAGGTGCGTTGGGCACGCGGATATTGCAGGGCCACAGAGGGCAGGGTTACGGTTTGGCGCGACGTTTCGCCGGGAAGCGGATCGCTCAACGCGACGATGACATCACGCCCGGGATTGATCAGCGCGAACTGATGCACACCGTTCCAGATGGCACGGCAATCTGCGGCAGCTTTGCCCTGCGCGATGCAATAAGGCACGATAGCCTGATCGAGCGACGCATCCTCAAGCGAGTTATTCAATTTGGTCTGGGTGAAGTTGAAGCCCAGCCGGATGTGGTTGCCCAGTCGCCGTTCGATGCCGAAGACGATCTCGTCGGCCGACTGCGGCTTTAGATTCGCCGCAACCACCGAATCGGTATTCGGAACCGTCCCGTCATTGCTGATCGTGCAGGCAGTCCCAGCCGGTGCATTGTTTGGACAGGCGGTGAAGCCGGCTCCCGTAGTGATCGGCGCGCCCAAGATCGGCACGTTGGTGGCCGTCAACCCGCCGAAGCGATAAAAGGCATTGTAGTCGAGTTCGCCGCCGGCGAGCCGGACGTTGGTGTTCACCGCCACCGGCAGATAATAGCGGCTGAATGATCCAAAGAACTTGGTCCGTCCGTCACCGAGGGGATCGACGCTTGCACCAAGCCGAGGCGCCCACTGGTTCTTTGCGACGAAAAACGTCTGCCCTGCCGCATTGCGATTTTCGAACCGATCGTTGCGTATGCCGAGATTCAAGTTGATGCGGTTGTCGAACAGCCGCCACTCATCCTGCGCATAGAACGCCGTGTTGCGGGTCGCGAACTGACCGCCGGTCTTAAACGTGCGCGCGGAGATATAGGACGTTCCACCGGCAAGACCCACGGTCGGATCGATCGTCGCAGCGCTCCCAGAGGCCGTAAGCAGCGTGTATTGCGCGCCGCCATTGGCGATCGTCGTTGAATTCTCGTCCAAATCCTCACGATCATAGCCGCCACGGATATGGTGGGACCCGACCAAATCGAAACGAAGGTCGGCGTCGGCACGATAGAACGTGCGCTTGTCGAAATTAAGCGACGCATTGGACAGCGTATTGCCGATGCTGCTATTCGCGCCGTTACGCTGATCGAGCACGTAGGGAAGGTCAGCGACACTCGACTCGGTAGTATCAGTGTTCTTGTTGACGCCATAAGCCGCCGACAGTGTCAGCCAGTTGGTGAAGCTGCCGGTATATCGGAAGACATAATTCTCGCCGCCTGAACGATATATATTGGTCGCGACATAACCGCCCGGCGAATTCGTGTTCAGATTATAGCGAAGGCCACTCGCCAGCGTATACTGACTGGTTCCGAACACGTCCTCGATTTGCTTGCCACTGGTGTTCCAGTACGTAGCCTCCAGCCGCTGCCCGTCAATGATGACGGCGTCTACCTTGCCGCCCCAGAACGGGCTGGCATTGGAATTCCGGCTGTACGAAGTGCCGACCAGTTGCTGCCCGCTCGAGCGCAGATCCGCGTAGTCGGCGCAGACGTTCGCGTTGCTTGCACATCCCGATGCGCCTGTCTGTGCGGCGGATACAGTGCCTGTGTAACCCTGTCCCCAGCGGCCATCGCGCGCATTGTAGATACCATAGAAGAACAAATGATCCTTTATGATCGGGCCGGATAATTGGGCAATGAATTCGCTATTTTTTGAATATGCAGAATCATTATCCGCAGCATAGGTATTCTTCGTCTTGGAGATGAGGCTGTTTGGCTGCCAGTTAAAGGTGATGCCGCCGTGCCATTCGTTGGACCCAGACTTGGTGGTGGTGTTGATCATGCCACCGGTAAACCGCCCAAATTCCGCGGGGACCCCACCGGTCTTGATCTGGACGGTTTGGTAGAATTCAAATGGAATCGCGACCGCGCCAAGCCCATTGCGGAATTGCGTGATGTTCAGCCCGTTGACGTAATAGATATTTTCGGAGACCGACCCGCCGTTGACAGACGGGAGCCCGTTGTCGCGCACGGAGCCGAATCGATTGTCGCCGCCCGTCGTTCCGGGTGCCAGCAGGACGACCGACGTGAGATCGCGGGCGACAGGGACCCGGATCGCGACATCCGCGACATCGACGGTCTGGCCGACGGTGTTGCTGCTGAAATCGACGACCTGCACCCGCCCTGCGGTCACCACGATGTCCTCGCCCGTGCTGGCGTCAGTCAGTTGCAGATTGAATTGATTCGCCGCGCGCCCCTGGATTAGCCGAACGGTCGGGTCGGTAAAGCTCTGGTAGCCCTCAGCAGAAACGGTGAAGCTGTACGTACCTTGCGGCAAAGCCGAGATCACGTAGCTCCCATCCTGACCAGTCACGGCACTGCGCGTAAAGCCCTGGGCCACCGACGTAACCGTCACGTTTGCGCCGGCGATGGCCTTTCCATCAGTTCCTAGGACCCGCCCAGTTGCGTTGACTTGGGTATAGTCCTGCGCCACCGCGGGCACGGCAACCGTCATCATGGCAGCGCCCGCCCCCATCAATGTCAGCGCCTGCATCGCAGCGCCGGCGCGTAATGCGTGGCGCGCAATTGTCGTATTCGTGATCATGCGTTTCCCCTTCGCTCGACCGGAATCACCCCATGCTGGAGCGATGTCTCGGTCAGCCTACCCTGTGCCCTCCCGTACTTGGCCAGTGCCGTACGGACGACATGACCATGAAACTATTCCTGCCGCAGACTGTAAAGCCGACCACCTCTCTTATTTAGATAATCGTATAATATCGTGCCTTTTATGTCACGATTGCAATCGTGATGGTACTTAACCCTGATTACCACTGTTGGTCCATGCTAAATCATTGATGATAAATAGCTAAGTTTGTCATTCCTTGATCGCAATGGTTGTCAGCCGTAAAAATTACGCACTTTCTGTATTACGTGAGGGGACTCAGTGTGCCCGCGATATGTGGATGCAGAGTACTGACCTTGGCTATCCCTCCGCTCGAGAGACCGAGAATGCGACGCTCCGCGAGGAGGCACCAAGAACGACATCGGCGGCGGCGTCGGGTGCTGGACCGGCAATCTATGGAGCGGTGCTGCAGGACAAATGCGACAAATCGCCCAGCATGGAAGAGGTGATCACCGGTGCGTCATTGACCAAGCGCAGGCCGTGCGGCGCCGGCCCTATCAAGTCGTGCTGTTCGACGAGGTCGAGAAGGCGCACGGCGACGTGTTCAACGTGCTGCTGCAGGTGCTCGACGACGGCCGGCTGACCGATGGCCAGGGGCGGACGGTGGATTTCAGCAACACGCTGATCATCCTGACGTCCAACCTCGGCTCGCAATATCTCGCCGCGGTCGAGGAGGGGCAGGCGGTCGAGACGGTCGAGCCGCAGGTGATGGAGGTCGTCCGCGCCCATTTCCGGCCCGAATTCCTCAACCGGCTCGACGAGATCATCCTGTTCCACCGGCTGGGTCAGAGCCATATGGCGCCGATCGTCGACATCCAGGTGGCGCGCGTCGGCAAATTGCTCGCCGACCGCAAGGTGACGCTCGACCTGACCGACGCCGCGCGCAACTGGCTGGGCCGGGTGGGCTACGATCCCGTCTACGGCGCCCGGCCGCTGAAACGCGCGGTGCAGCGCTATCTGCAGGACCCGCTCGCCGACATGATCCTGCGCGGCGAGGTGAAGGACGGCGCCACGGTGCACGTCGACGAGGGCGACGGCAAACTGGTGCTGACGGTGGGACAGGCATAGCCCGACCTTCCGGACCGGACACAAAAAAGGGCGGGTCGTGAGACCCGCCCTTCTTCGTTCGGAAGGCGAAGCGCTTTAGAAGTTGAACTTCGCGCCGGCACGGTAGGACCGGCCGAAAATGCCCTCGCCGCCCTGCACCGCATTGTACAGATAGGCGCCATAGGTGACCGGATCGATCGGAGGCAGACGGTTGAAGATGTTCAACGCGTTCACGTAGAACGAGAACTTGTCGTTGACCTTGAACGTCGCATTCGCGTCGGCCGTGATGTAGCTCTTCACGCGGCAACCCGAATAGGCAGGTGCCTGGCCGCAATCCTTATACGCGTCACCCTGATCCATCGCCGACAGGTCATAGCCCGACGTATAGTTGACGGTACCGGTCAGCGCGAGGTCGCCGAAGTCGAACGTGTTGGACCAGTTGCCCTTCCACTCGAACGTCCCCGAACCCGCGGTCAGGTTGAAGTTGCCGAGCGTGTCGACATAGGTCTGGCGAACGCCGTCGACCGTCGTGCTCAGCTCCAGGATGAGGCTGGCGTTCAGGTTGGTCGTCCACTTCACCCCGCCGAAGTCGACGAAACCGTTGGCGCCGAAGTCGATGCCCTCGGACTTGATCGTCTGCGCGTTGATCAGCTGCGAACGGACGAAGGCGATCTTTGGCCGTGCGGTCGGGTTGTTCACGTCGACCGCGTCCGGGATCACTTCGAAGCCGGTCGGGATGGCCTGACCCGCATAGTAAGCGGCGATCGCCGGCGAGAGGTCCGGCGTGGTGATCGCGCCGGTCTTCTTGATGTTATAGTAATCGACCGTCAGCGACAGGCTGCGGATCGGTTCGAACTTGATGCCGGCGGTGAAGCTGCGCGACTTCTCCGGCTTCAGGTCCGGCGACGCCAGGGTGGTCTGGCCGATCGAATAGGCGGTGATGTAGCCCGAGCAGTTGTTCGGGGTGTTCGCCGTACAGATCTGGCCGGCACCCGGATTGGTGCTGTACTGGCTGAGGAACGCGGCCGGAATGCTCGAAAGCTGCTGCGTCACATAGCCGGTCGTCGGCAGGGCGTTCGCCTCGCCGAACGAGGGGATGCGGAACCCGCGCGAATAGGTGCCGCGGACGGTGACCTGCTGGATCGGGGTGAAGATCGCGCCGAACTTCGGCGAGAAGTTGCTCTGACCGGTCGAATAATGGTCATAGCGGCCCGAGGCGTTCAGGGTCAGCTGATCGAGGATCGGAGCGTTGATTTCGCCGAAGGCCGAGGTGACGGTACGGTTGCCGCTGGTGCCGAAGGCGTTCTGGCGGAAATAGCGCTGCGTCGGGCCGTTGGTGTCGGGGTTGCCGCTGGGGGCGTCGACCGCCTCGTAGAAGACCGATCCGCCGACCGCGACGCGAAGATCGCCGCCGGGCAGCGCGAACAGCGCCTTACCGAGGGTGAACTGCGCCTGGTAGAGGTCCGAGCTGCTGTTGGTGATGTTCTGCGGCGTCAGATAGTCGAGCGTCGCCTGGCTGTTCAGCTCGGGATTGACGAAATTGTAGCTGCCGTCGGCGATGACATCGAGCAGATGCTGGATGTAGACATAGCCGTCGGTACGACGACGCAGGTCGGTGTGCATCGCGGTCGCATCGGCCCGGTAATCGACGTCGCCGAAGATGGTCCCGTTGATGCCCATGGCGGCGCGATAGACGCGGCTGCGGGTTTCGTTGAACTCACGCTCGTTGGCGAGGGTGCCGACGAGGCGGGCGACCTGGCCCGATGCCGCGAACGGGTTGTTCGGGTTGAGCGTCCCGTTGGTCGCGTTGCACGTCGCCGTGCCGCGTGCGCAGATGTAGACCGGCAGGGCGAGGATCGCCGAGCGCGGATCGATCGCTGCGGTGGCGTTCTGCGAGGTCGAATATTGCGGGAACAGGATACCCGCCGGCGCATTCGCGCGGATCGTCGCCGGCACGCCCGTGTAGCTGGCGGTCGACTGCTGGAAGTTGACCTGGAAATAGGCTTCCGACGTATCGCCGACCTTCGCGGTGAAGCGTGCCGAACCACCGAAACGCTCCTGATCGGGCGTCACGTTGCCATAGAGGTTCTGCGTATCGACCTGGCAGACCGTGCCCGGAGCCGTCGCGTTGATCGGCAGCGCCAGTTCGGCGGCGGTCGGATTGTAGGGGGTGCCGACGCGGCAACCGGCCGTCGGATTCAGCAGCTGGTAGCGGCCGAGCGCGGTCGTGTTGGTGGCGTTGGCCGGACGGACGTAGAAATTGCCCGTGCCGATCGCGAACCCGTTGGTGAACGAGCCATTGGCGTCGAGGCCATTGGCGACGTTGTTCGGGCCGCAGACGCGCGTACCGGTGCGATCGCCACACAGGCCGCGTTCGTCGCTGCTGTTGAACGGTGCCGGCAGCGACTTGGACTGCACGCCTTCGGCGCGATAGTAGAAGCCGCTGACGTAAGCGTTGTAGCCCTTTTCGTCGAGATCGCCGGTGCCGGCGGTCAGCGACAGGCGCTGGTTGGCGTTGTAGCCGCGTTCCGCGATACCGGCTTCGACGCGACCGGTGACGCCCTGGAACGAACGCTTGGTGATGATGTTGACCACACCCGCGATCGCGTCCGCGCCGTAGCTCGACGACGCGCCGTCGCGCAGCACGTCGACGCGCTCGACGATGTCGTCGGGGATCGTGTTGAGATCGACGAAGTTGCGCGAGCCGTCGTCCGACAGCGGATAGTAAGCGGCGCGCAGGCCGTCGAACAGGACCAGCGTCGAGTTGGTCGACAGACCGCGCAGCGATACCGACGATGCGCCCGATGCGAAGGCACCGTTCGCGGTGAAGGAGTTGGTCAGCGCCGGACCGTTGTTGGACGACAGCGCCTGGATACCAGCCTGCACCGTGTTGATGCCGCGGGCATCGAGATTCTCGGTGGTGATCGTGCTGACCGGCGACGGACCGGCGTCGGTACCGCGGATGATCGAACCGGTTACGACGATGTCATTGCCGGCCTGATCGTCTGCCGCCTCGGTACCCTGCGTCTGCTGTGCGATCGAAGCGGCATCGGTGGACGCGCCTTCCGGCGCGGTCTGCGCCGAGACGGCGCCCGCATAAAGCATCGCGAACGGCGTAACGGCTGCGAGCAGCGCCGCCTTGCGCGTGGAACGGTGGATCGTGAACATGTGTTTCCCTTGCCTGACCCAAACGTGTCGACCCGCTGTGACGGTATCGGCCCGGGTGTTTGCCAAGCCCCCCTCGACCGCTGGAGCGGCCCTCAAGAGACATACCGCTGAAATGCGGGCGGAAATTTTTGCTGTAAACCTGCGTTTCAAAAACCGGCAACGTTTGCCGCACAGTGTAGCCTAAATGACACAATTATTGTCGTTGTTCGGCTGTCGCGGTAGAATCCCTGCTCGCAATTGCAGCATGACGACGCGATCTGTCGTTTTGAGGGGCAGGCCCTCAGGCCCCCGGCATAGCCCCCGCCACCAGCAACGGGTCGAGCCGCGCGTCGCGCCAGCGCAGGCTCCAGTGGAGATGCGGTCCGGTCGCCCGGCCGGTCGCGCCGACCGCACCGATCGGATCGCCCTGGCGGACGTGGTCGCCGACGCGCACGTCGATGCGCGACAGATGGAGGAAGGCGCTATTGAGACCGTGGCCGTGGTCGATCATCAGCAAATTGCCTTCCAGGGTGAAAGGATGGTCCGCGGCGAGGATGACGACGCCGTCTGCGGGCGCGACGACGGGGGTGCCGGTGGGGCGGGCGATGTCGATGCCCGAATGGTAGCTGCCGGGTTCGCCGCGATAGATGCGTTGCGCACCGAACAGCCCCGAGATGCGGCCGATCGCAGGCCAGCGGAACGCCTGGCGCCAGCCGGTCGCGTCGGTGACCTCAGCACGCGCCGCGGCGATCCGGGCGAGCTCGGCGGGGCGCAGCTGCGCCATGACCGGATCGGGGGCGGGGAATTTGGGCAGCGTGTCGAGCCGCTCGATCCGCCATGCCCGCGCCGCCACGGCGAGTGGCTGGGTAATCCGGCGGCCGTCGTCGAGCGTCGCGACGAGCACGGCCTGCGATCCGGCGTCGCGATCGAAGCCGGCGATGAAGCGGCCCGCCTCGACCGCGATCGGCTGGCCGTCGAGGGTCACCGTCACGCTTCCCGTGGGGACGGTGCCGGCGATCAGCCCGCCCTGCGTCGGCGTTCCGGTCCAGCGAAACGCCGGGGCAGCGACCGGGGCGGGCGCCTGGGGCGACGCCGCCGCGGCCAGGCAGACGAGCGGTGCCAGCGCGGCCGGCAGCCTCATCGCGGGCTGAGTGCCTCGCTGGCGAGATGCGCGCTGGCGAAGGCTTCCTGCCGCGCGACGCTCCAATAGCGCAGCAGCTCGATCGGGATGCGGGCGCCGCTCACCGCACAGACGACATGATCGCCGGGAGTCAGCACCCGGAAGCCGTTGGCCATATAGTGAAGCCGCGCCGGGCGATCCGAGTTGGAAACGAGCATGTCTTGAGATCCTGTCAGAGCAACGTCGGCTGGTCGGGCTTGGGATAGGCCCTGGCGGGTTTGCGCTCAACCTTGCGCTCGGCGGCGGGCTGGACCGTGCCGTCGTCGACGACGGCATCGATGCTGCCGTCGCGGAAGCGCAGCGTCACCGCCCCTGCCTCGCGCACCGCCGCGGCGGACGCCAGCGTCTTGCCGCCCTCGCCCCCGCCCTCGCGGCGTGCGGTGACCCGCGCATAGCCGCGGTCGAGCACCGCATCGGGGTTGAGCGACCGGACCAGCCGCCACGTCGCCGCCAGCCGGTCGCGGTTGCGGTCGACCTGTTGCTGCAGCACCGCCGGACGCAGCGCGCCACTCGACCGGTCGAGCTGGCCGCGCGCCAGCGTCACCCGCCGTTCGAGCCCGCGGTCGAGCCGCTGGCCGGCATCGTCGGCACGCTGGCGCTGCGGCCCGAGCAGCGTGTCACGCTTGGGCAGCAGCCGGGCGAGCCCGGTCAGCCGCTCGCGGCCGCGCTCGACATAGCGATTGGCGCAACGCTGCGTGCGCAGGCCATGGCTCTGGATCGTGTGGCGCAGGTCGGCGAGCACCGGCACCGCCAGCTCCGCCGCCGCCGTGGGCGTCGGCGCGCGCAGGTCGGCGGCGAAGTCGCACAGCGTCGTATCGGTCTCATGGCCGACCGCGGAGATGATCGGGATGGTACAGCCGGCGACGGCGCGGACGACGACCTCCTCGTTGAACGCCCACAGATCCTCGATCGAACCGCCGCCGCGCGCGACGATGACGAGGTCGGGCCGCGGCATCGGGCCGTCCGCGGGCATCGCGTCGAAGCCGCGCACCGCGGCGGCGACCTCCTCGGCCGCCCCCTGCCCCTGCACCTTGACCGGCCAGACGAGCACGTGGGTCGGACAGCGATCCTCGAGCCGGTGGAGGATGTCGCGGATCACCGCGCCGGTCGGCGAGGTGACGACGCCGATCGTCCGCGGCAGATAGGGCAGCCGCGCCTTGCGCGCGCCGTCGAACAATCCCTCGCCCGCCAGCTTCGCCTTGAGCTTCTCGAACAGCGCCATCAGCGCGCCGGCGCCGGCGAGCTCCATCCGCTCGATGACGATCTGATATTTGGAGCGGCCGGGATAGGTGGTGAGCTTGCCCGTCGCGATCACCTCGATGCCGTCCTGCGGCGCGAAGGCAAGCGCATTGACCTGCCCCTTCCACATCACGCCGTCGATCACCGCGGCATCGTCCTTGAGCGCGAGATAGACGTGGCCCGAGGTCGCGCGCTTGTAGCCCGAGATCTCGCCGCGGATGCGGACGTGGCCGAACTCCCCCTCGACCATCCGCTTGAGCTTGAAGCTGAGTTCGCCGACCGACATGGCGAGCGCGTTGTCGCCGGGCCGCTCCTCGGCTAGCAGCCGGGCGTCGTCGGTATCGGATAGGAACTCTGGCATGAACGTCCTGCTGTTGGGCTCAGGTGGCCGCGAGCACGCACTCGCATGGAAACTGGCGCAATCGGCCCTCCTCGATACGCTCTATGCCGCGCCTGGCAACCCCGGCGTCGCCGCCCATGCGACGTGCGTCGCGCTGGATGCGACCGATCATGCCGCGGTGGTGGATTTCGTGGCCGGCCATGACGTTGGCCTCGTCGTCATCGGGCCGGAAGCGCCGCTGGTCGACGGTCTCGCCGACACGCTGCGCGCGGCGGGCGTGCCGGTGTTCGGGCCGGGCAAGGCGGCGGCGCAGCTCGAGGGATCGAAGGGCTTCACCAAGGATCTGTGCCGGCGCGCCGACATTCCGACCGCGGGCTATGTCCGGGTGGGCACGCGCGCCGATGCGGAAGCGGCACTGGCGAGCACCTTCTCCTATCCGGTCGTGATAAAGGCGGACGGGCTCGCCGCGGGCAAGGGCGTGGTGATCGCGACCAGCGAGGCCGAGGCCGCCGCGGCGTTCGACGCGATGTTCGCGGACGGCGATGCGCCGGTGGTGCTGGAGGAATTCCTCGACGGGGAGGAGGCGAGTCTGTTCGTGCTCACCGACGGCGTCGCGCTGCTGCCGTTCGGCAGCGCGCAGGACCACAAGCGCGTCGGCGAGGGCGATACCGGTCCCAACACCGGCGGCATGGGCGCGTACAGCCCGGCGCCAGTGCTCACCCCCGAGCTGGAGCGGCGTGCGCTCGACGAGATCGTCGCGCCGACGGTGAAGGCGCTCGCCGAGGAGGGGACGCCGTTCAGCGGGGTGCTCTACGCCGGGCTAATGCTGACCGCGACCGGCCCCAAGCTGATCGAATATAATGCGCGGTTCGGCGACCCCGAATGCCAGGTGCTGATGCCAAGGTTCGAGGGCGATCTGGTCGCGACGATGCTGGCGGTGGCGGAGGGACGGCTCGGCGAGCTGCCGGCGGCGCGCTTCGCCGACGCGGCGGCGATGACGGTGGTGCTGGCGGCGGCGGGCTATCCGGGGACGCCCAAGGCAGGCGGCGCGATCCGCGGGATCGACGCGGCGGAGGCGACCGGCGCGACCGTCTTCCAGGCGGGGACGCGATTGGAGGGCGACACATTGGTGGCGTCCGGCGGCCGGGTGCTCGCGGTGACCGCGATGGGGGCGGACATCCGCGCGGCACGCGATGCGGCCTATCGCGGGGTCGATGCGATCGACTTTTCGGACGGCTTCTGCCGACGCGACATCGGCTGGCGCGAACTGGCGCGCTGATCGCTCGGTGCGGAGAGACGGAAAGGCCCGCCGGATCGCTCCGGCGGGCCTTTTTTCGTGCGCGACAGACGATCAGAAGGTGATCGTAGTGCCGATCGCGATCTGGCGGCCGAGCGCGTCATAGCGCTGCGGGATCGTGTTGTTGCGCGCCAGACTGATATTGTACGAATTCGCCAGGATCGGCGGGTTCTTGTCGAGCAGGTTGTTCGCGATTACGCGGAAGGCGAACTGCCGTGCGATGTTGAAGGTCAGCGCGAGGTCGAAATAGCTCGCCGGGGCGATGCGGTAGAAGGTCGTCTGCGCCCGATCGGGCGTGCCACCGATCGCCGCATCGCCCGAGTTGTTCGCGCTGGTCAGCGAGCCGATGTAGCGCCAGTTGAACGAAGCGTTGAAGATGCCGTCCGAGGTCGAATAGGTCGTCCGCAGGCCATGCGTCCACTTCGGCAGCAACTGGCTGCACCCGTTGGCGAAATAGCCGGTGCAATTGCGCTGCGGCTGGACCGGCGAATCCTGGCCGCCGGCGAAGGTGGTCAGCGAGCCGTTGAAGTCGAAGTCCAGCCGGCCGACGCTGCCGAGACCAAGCGCGTAGCTGCCTTGGAAATCCCAGCCCCGGGCAATCGAATAATAATAATTGGTCGTACCCGCCCGGATGAAGCCGCTGGTCGGGTTGCCCGATGCCGCAGCATAGAGCGTGCCGTTGGCGGCACGGACGATCCCCGAGCAGAAGAATGGATCGCCGTTCGAGCGCTGGCAGCCATCGGTATAATAGCTGTCGTCGTTATAGCCGAGCGAGTTGTTGATCTTGATCCGGTAGCGATCGACCGAGAAGACCAGCCCCTTGATGAAGCGCGGCTTGACCACGAGGCCGTAGGTCTGGGTGTAGGCGGTTTCGGGATCGGCGGTGAAACCGCCCGAGCGCACGGTGCACTGGTCGTTGGGGCACAGCAGCGTCGTGCTGCCGTAAAGCGCATCCGACAGGCCGGTGGCGCGGCAGACCTCGCGCGAGGCAATCGGCGTGCCATAAGTGATCGTGCCGTTGGTGTTGGTCACCGTCGGTGCGCAGAAGTCGTTCTGCGAACCGCCCTGACGCGAGAAGCTGATGTTCGACGCCTGATAGGCTTCGACCACGGTCGGCGCGCGCTGCGCCTTGTTGAACGAGGCGCGAAGGGTCAGGTCGGCGACCGGAGCGTACAGACCCTCGATCTTCCAGGTGGTGAACTTGTTGGGATTGCTGCTGTACTTGGACAGGCGATACCCACCGTTGGCCTGCAGCAGATGCGCGAACGGGCGATCCTGGATCAGCGGCGCCTGCACCTCGATGTTCGATTCCCAGACGTGCTGGCTGAGGTCGGACGGCGCGCCGCCGTAATCCTCGATGAAGCCCGGCGTCAGCTCGGAGAACTGGCGATCCTTGCGGAATTCGGTGCCGAGCGCGAAGGCGACGCCGTCGGTGGCGAGCGGCGAGGTGATGCCGTAGCGGCCGAGATCGCCGGTCATGTTCGCCTGCACATCGTAGAGCAGGCCGACGGTCTTCTGCCGGGCCGGGTCGAGGTCGCCGTACAAATAGTTGATCAGCGCCTGATTGCCGTTGCCGGCGCTGAATGCGTCGAACGGTACGCAGGCGCCACCGGACACGCAGGTCGGCGTGCCGTTGACGTTGACGACGTTAAGCGAATTGTTGACCCGGTCGAAGTTAGGCAGGCGCGACGAATCCCAGATCTGCTGGTTGCGCGAGAAGACGCCGCCGATGTCATAGGTCCAGGCATCACCGACCTTGCCGCGCACGCCGCCGGTCGCGCGGATACCGGTGTTGGTATAGGTGTCGGTCATGAACGGCGCGTTGAACCGGTAGCGGACGTCGACCGGCACGGTGGTCGCCGTCCCGGCGGCGGTACCGCAGAGGATGCCGGCCTGCTGCGTCGACAGGAACGGGTTGTTGCAATTGACCCGGAAGAGATCGGAGCCGTAATTCGCCGCCGCGAAGACGCGGGTCGGATAGCGGTTGATCGACTTGTCGCGGAACCACAAGGCCGAGCCATAGACTTCGAATTCCGGCGACAGCTTCAGCGTGACGAAGCCGCCGGCGTTCACGCGATTGTCCTGCCGCTGGTAGGAATAGCCGTCATACGGATTGGCGGCATTGCCCACCCCGGTGCCATAAGGCACGAAGGTGCGCGTACCGTTGGGATCGTTGACGAACTGCCGCCCGGCATTGGTGCCGCTGCCCGGCGAGACGAAGCCGCTGACCGAATAGGTCGACAGCGAGCAGCTCAGCGGGCCGTCCTTGCCGGTCTGGATGAGCTGGCACGCCGAGGTCGAGCGCGCGTCATAAGGCACCAGATCGGCGTGGCGGTAATTGACGAAGCCCGACATGTTGAGCTTGCCGTCGAACAGCGAGGTCCCTGCGGTAAGCGCCAGATCGGCACGGCCGCCGTCGTTGACCTGGCCGAGCCGCGGCGAGAAGCCGGAGTTCTGCGCGGTCTGCGTCACCAGATTGGACTTGTTGACGTGATTGTAGAAATTGTAGTTGGCGTCGATCCGCACGCCGGTGAAATTCTGCTTCATCACGAAGTTGACGACGCCGGCGACCGCATCCGAACCATAGACCGACGAGGCACCGCCGGTGAGCACGTCAACGCGCTCGATCAGCGCCACCGGGATGATGTTGGTATCCTGGCCGTTCTGCGTGCCGAGCCGCTTGCCGTCGACCAGCACCAGCGTCCGTTCGAACCCGAGGCTGCGCAGCTTGATCCGCTGGCGACCGTCGGAATCCTGATAGTTCTGCTGGCTGTCGGGCGAGATCTGCGGGAGCCGGTTGAGCACCTCTTCGACGTTGATCGGCGCCTGCGCCCGGATGTCGGCAGCGGTGACCGAGGTGATCGGCGCGGCGGCGGTGCTGTTGGGGCGGACGATGCGCGTGCCGGTGACGACGATCTCGCCATCGCCGCTGCTGTCCGGCGCCTGGCCGCTGATCGTCGCGGCCTTGACGCTGCTGCTGTCGGCGGCGGTGTCGGTCTGCGGTTGGATGCTATTGGTATCATTGGCGATCTGCGCCGTCGCCGGCGCGGCGAGCAGCAGCCCGCCCGCGAGGGCGAGCAGCGACACATGGGTATTCAGGTTCATGACAGCAGCCCCTTTGACGAGCCGCGATTATTCGCTGGCCCGATACGGCGAAGCTTCGTCAGACGCCCCGGTCAGTCAATACCGAAACATGACCTTTACAATACTTTGTTGCGGGAATGTGACCCGGTTGCATCACTTCTGTCGCTGCGAGGCAACGGTCAGCTCGCTTCTTGCCGCAACGGCCGCGCGAGCAGCGCGCCAATGACGTCGTCCACCGGCGCGCCCTCCAGCAGGCGGCAGACCGCGGCGGTGACCGGCATGTCGACGCCCGCCGCCGCCGCCGCCTCGCGCAGCACCGGGGCGGTGAAGGCGCCCTCGGCGACGGTGCGGCGGTCGGCGAGCAGGTCCGCGGCGGCCCTGCCCTGCCCCAGGCCGACGCCGAGCGAGAAATTGCGGCTGCTGGTCGAGGAACAGGTGAGGACGAGGTCGCCGAGCCCCGACAGGCCGGCGAGCGTCTCGGCGCGCGCGCCACGGGCGAGGCCGAAGCGCGTCATCTCGGCGAAGCCGCGTGCGATCAGCGCGGCGCGGGCGTTCTGGCCGAGGCCGGCGCCATCGACCACGCCGCAGGCGATGGCGAGCACGTTCTTGACCGCGCCGCCGATCTCCGCACCGACGACGTCGCGGCTGGCATAGGGGCGGAACTGCGGCGCGGCGAGGCGTTCGGACAGTGCGCGCCCGAGCGCCTCGTCCGCCGCCGCCAGCGTCACCGCGGTGGGCAGACCGGCGGCCACCTCGTGCGCGAAGGTCGGGCCGGACAGGACGGCGACGGGCGCCTGCGGATGGACCTGCCGCGCGACCTCGCCGACGAGTAGCCGGGTGCCCGCCTCGATCCCCTTCGCGCACAGCACCAGCGGGCGCGTGCCGACCGCGATCTGCGACAGCACGCCGCGGACGTGCTGCGCCGGCGCGACGACGAGCAAGGCGTCACAGGCGGCGAGATCGCCGACATCGGCGGTGGCGCGGATCGACGGCGACAGCGGCACGCCGGCAAGAAACAGGCGGTTCTCGTGACCGGCGTTGATCCCCTCGACCACCTCGGGCTCGCGCGCCCACAGCGTGACGGGCTCGCCGCGATGCGCGGCGACCTGCGCGAGCGCCGTCCCCCAGGCGCCGCCGCCGATGACGCCGATCTTCATGGCCTCGACCTCCCCCTGATGGATCCGGTTCATGCCTTCACACCGGCGCCGCGCACCGCCTCCGCATCCGGATCGAGCGGCCAGCGCGCGCGCGCCGGCGTGTCGAGCGGATCGGTGAGCCCGGCGGCGAACCGCTCTGCCCCCGCCCAGGCGATCATCGCGGCATTGTCGGTGCACAGCCACAACGGCGGCGCGACGAAGCGCAGGCCGTTGGCGGTGGCGAGCGCCTGCAGCGCGCCGCGCACCGCCGTGTTCGCGGCGACGCCGCCGGCGACGACCAGCGCGGTGGCGTCGATCCCGGCGATGCCGCGGCGGGTGCGATCGATCAGGCAATCGACCACCGCCGCCTGGAACGACGCGGCGATATCCTCCGGCGCATGCTGGCCGACCGCGCGCGCGACCGCGCTCTTGAGCCCGGCGAAGGAGAAATGCGGCTCGGCCGAGCCTTTCAGCGGGCGCGGCAGCGGCACGACCGGGCGGCCGAGCGCCGCCGCCTTCTCGACCATCGGCCCGCCGGGGAAGCCGAGGCCGAGCAATTTGGCGGTCTTGTCGAACGCCTCGCCCGCGGCATCGTCGATCGTCGTGGCGAGGCGGCTATAGCGCGCGACGCCCTTCACCAGCAGCAACTGGCAATGGCCGCCCGAGACGAGCAGCAACAGATAGGGGAAAGCGAGATCGGGATCGGACAGCCGCGGGCTGAGCGCATGGCCTTCGAGATGGTTGACCGCGATCAGCGGCTTGCCCGCGGCATGCGCGAGCGCCTTGCCGGTGACGAGCCCGACCATGACGCCGCCGATCAGCCCGGGACCCGCGGTGGCGGCGATCGCGTCGACCTGATCGAGCCGCAGTCCGGCGTCGGCGAGCGCGGCGCGGACGAGTGGTTCCAAGGCCTCGACATGCGCGCGCGCGGCGATTTCGGGGACGACGCCGCCGAACGGCGCATGCGCCGCTTCCTGGCCGAGCAGGCGGTGGCTGAGCACCTGCCGGTCGCTGGTAACGAGCGCGGCGGCGGTCTCATCGCAGGAGGATTCGAGGCCGAGGATGATCCGGGGAGACATGGCCAAGTCTTTACGCGCGTTGCCGGAGGTTGTCGAAGGGTGGGGATTTCGGCCATGGCGGCGGGAGATTGCCGTCCTCACCCTTCCCAACGGGAGACGCCCACGGCGGCGATGGGTGAGGCCGGATAACAGGAGCAGACGGGTGGCGATCAAATTCAGGCTGGGTACGCGGGGATCGCCGCTCGCGCTGACGCAGGCAGGGATGGTGCGCGACGCCTTGTGCGCCGCGCATGGCTGGACCGCGGACGAGGTCGCGCTGGTCGTCATCCGCACCACCGGCGACCGCGTGCAGGACCGACCCCTCGCCGAGATCGGCGGCAAGGCCCTGTGGACCAAGGAGCTCGACCGCGCCTTGCTCGACGACGAGATCGACGCGGCGGTCCATTCGATGAAGGACGTCGAGACGATCCGCCCGCCGGCGATCGCCATCGCCGCGATGCTGCCGCGCGCCGACGTGCGCGACCGGTTGATCGGTGCGGACAGCGTCGCCGATCTGGCCGCGGGCGCGGTGGTCGGCACCAGCTCGCCGCGGCGGCGCGCGCAATTGCTGCGGCTGCGCCCGGACCTGACGGTCGTGATGTTCCGCGGCAACGTCGACACGCGCCTCGCCAAGCTGGCGGCCGGCGAGGCGGACGCGACGCTGCTCGCCGCGGCGGGGCTCGACCGGCTCGGGCGCGACGGTGTCGGCCGCGCGATCCCGACCGACACGATGCTGCCCGCCCCGGCACAGGGCGCGGTCGGTATCGAGGTGCGCAGCGCCGACGCCGGTGCGGCGCGGATCGTCGCGGCGATCGACGATGCCGCGACCAGCGCCTGCGTGCTGGCGGAGCGGGCCCTGCTCGCCGGGCTCGGCGCCGACTGCCATTCGCCGGTTGCCGCGCTCGCCGCTTTGTCGGGCGAGATGCTGACGCTGCGCGCCGAGCTGATCGCCGAGGACGGCAGCGCCTTCGTCGAGGGCAGCGGCGAGGGCACCGACGGCAGCCTCGTCGCCGCGGAACTCGCCGCCGACCTGCTGGCGCGGGCGCCCGAGGTGGTGCGGCGGCTGTTCCAGCCGTGAGCCTCTCCGGCCTGCTCGTGGTGCGGCCCGAGCCCGGCAATGCGCGCACCACGGCGCGACTGCGCGCCGGCGGCGGCGCGGTGCTCGGCCGGCCGCTGTTCGCCGCCGCGCCGATCGCATGGACGCCGCCCGACCCCGCGGCGTTCGACGCCTTGCTGGTGACCAGCGCCAATGCGGTGCGCCTCGCGGGCGCCGGATTGGCGCGGCTCGCCGGGTTGCCGGTGATCGCGGTCGGAGCGGAAAGCGCGGCGGTGGCACGCGACGCCGGCTTGCGCGTCGCGGTCGTCGGCGACGGCGGCGTCGCCGACGCGCTGACGGCGTCGGCGGCGGCGGGACTGACGCGACCGCTGCATCTGGCGGGACGCGAGCATATCGACAGCGGCCACCCGACCGCGATCGTCTATGCCAGCGCCGAGCTGGACGTCGACGCGGCGGCGTTCGCCGCGGCGGCGGCGGGGCGGATCGTGCTGCTCCATTCGGTCCGCGCCGCGCACCGCGTCGCGGCGCTGATCGCCGGCCGGCACGCGACGGGCGTCGCAGCGCTGAGCCCCGCCGTCCTCGCCGCGGCGGGCGACGGCTGGGCGTTCGCCCGCGCCGCGGCGATGCCGACCGACGCCGCCTTGTGTGCGCTCGCGCTCGCACGGACGATTGACCGTGCGGCGGGGGGCGGGGATAAGAGGCCATGACCGACTATACGCCGATCGATCCCAGGCCCGCGGCAACGCCCGTGCGCGGGCCGCGGACGGGGGTGTTCCTGGCGATCATCGCCCTCGCCTTCGTCGCCGGGGCGCTGCTCACCGGCTATCTCATGAAACAGGTCGGCTGGCTGAGCACGACCTCCGCCGCCGAGCGTGCGCTTGCGGCGAAACGCACGCAGCCCGATCCGGCCAATTTCAACCCGGCGCAACCGCTCAACGCCAACGGCCAGACGACCAACGCGGCGCTCGAGCCGGCCGCGCTCGCCTCGCGCGAGGCGACGCTGGCGGGGCAATTGACCGCGCTGGAGGCGCGCACCGCAGCGGTGGCGAGCGATGCCGTGGTCGCGGGCGCGCAGGCGGGTCGCGCCGAGGGGCTGCTGGTCGCCTTCGCCGCCCGCCGCGCGCTCGATCGCGGCGTCGGCCTCGGCTATCTGGAGGAGCAGTTGCGCACCCGCTTCGGCACCGTCCAGCCGCGCGCGGTGGCGGCGGTTATCGAGGCGTCGCATCAACCGGTGACGCTGGAGGATCTGCGCCAGGGCCTCGACGCGATCGCGCCCGAGATCGCCACGGTGAGCAGCGACGGCTGGTGGGCGAGTCTGCGGCGCGAACTCGGCGGGCTGGTGGTGCTGCGCAAGGCGGGCACGCCGTCGCCGCGGCCCGCCGACCGGCTGGCGCGGGCCCGCCGGCTGCTCGAGGGCGGACAGGTCGAGGCGGCGCGCGCCGAGGTCGCGCGGCTGCCCGGCGCGCGCGATGCGGGCAATTGGATGCAGGCGGCCGACCGCTACGTCACCGCGCGCCACGCGCTCGACCAGATCGAAGGCGCGGCGATCATGGGCCAAGCGAGCAAGCCCACCGTCGCCGCCGCCGCCCCGGCCCCCGCGGCGGAACTGCCCGCGATGCCCGACACGCTGTCGAACGAGGAAGCGACGACCTCGGTCGGGATGTGAGCGGCGGCCTATGACGCCATGCTGGCAGGGCCTTGCCGCTGGTCGCTGGCGTTCGCCTGAGCAGGGGCATCAGAGCAATCCAAGGTTTTGAAGCCACTGCTTGAGCTGTGACGGCCATTCCCTGGTGATCGGATCGGCAGTGGGCCGCATTCCAAAGGCATGGCCACCGTTTGCGTAGAGACGCATGTCGACCGGCACGCCGACGTCGTTCAACGCCAACGCATAGGCCATCCCCTGACGGACATTATCCGTCGGATCGTTCATGGCGTGGATGATGAGCGTGGGTGGTGCGTTCGGGCTGATCTTCACCCACGGTTGCAGGTCGAGGCTGTTCTTCCCTTTGCTGTCATCGAGCATCCGCGCCGTATAGGCGACGACCGCAAAGTCCGGCCGCGGCGATTGCCGATCGGCCGCATCGGTCAGCGGGTAGGTGCGCTCTTCCGTATTGCTCATGTTCGCCACCAGATAGGCGCCCGCAGAGAAACCAATCACGCCGATCTTGTGGGGATCGATCCCATAAGTTGAGGCCCGCTGCCGCAACAATCCCATCGCGCGCTGAGCGTCTTCCAGCCCCAACAGCACCTTAAGTCGCTGCTGCTTTCCGTCCTCTTTCGGCCAAACCTGCGGTGTCCGATACTTCAGCATGACGCAGGTCATACCTTGCTGCACGACCCAGTCACAGATTTCTGTGCCTTCAAGGTCCGTCGCAACCGCGTAGAACCCTCCGCCGGGCAAGACCATCATCGTGGTGCCGGTGTTCCGCCCTTTCGGCCTGTAGATCGTCATGGTCGGCCGGGTGACATAGCTTGCCCAATGCCACATTTTCCCGCCGACCAGCGGTGAGCCGTTGCCGGTAGCTTCAGGATGATCGCCCGTATCCGGTTTCGTCAAAGCCACATTCGCAGGCCAGAGCGGCACTTGCGTTCCGCCCGGGGTTGGCTGCCATACGCCTGCCCGCTCGACTTTCGGCACCTCGATCTTCGCAGGCGATCTGTTCGGCCGGCTGGTTTGCCCACAGGCTGCCCCGGCAATGCAGATCACGAGTGCGAGACGCACGACGATCCGGAACCGCAACACAATTGTAACTCCTGTTTTGACGGTACAGCTGGTGCTTTAGGATCGGCGTGGTTGCAGGCACTCTTCTTCACAGAACTTTTGCCGAAGCGGTTGCACCGGAAGCGCAGGCCTCAGGTTAGGCGCCAAGGCTTCGTACAACGCCTAAAGCACGCGTTACGCCGAGACCCGCTCAATCAGCGCCATTGCACCCCGCGGCGCGCGAATCTTGGCGCCGTTGATGAAGAACACGAACGTGTCGCGCTGCGCCTTGGCCGGGGCGTCGGCGACCACATAGGGCAGCCCCTCCGGCCAGCCACCCGCCTGCCACGTCCGCGCCGCCCGTGCCCAATCGTCGAGTGCGGCATCGGTATAGCCCGCCGGGTTCTGCTCCTCGGCCGCTTCCAGCCGTGCATAGACGAAGTCGGCGGTGACGTCGGCGATCGCCGGATAGTCCGCCGAATCGGCATAGACGATCGCGACGTTCGCCGCCCGCGCCATCGCGACGAAGGCGGGGTCGGCGAAGCTCTCGTGCCGCACCTGTACCGCGTGGCGCAGCGGCACCCCGGCGTGGCTGCCGGGCAGTAGCTTGAGGAAGGCGCCCATGTCGTCGGCGTCGAACCTTTTGGTTGCCATGAACTGCCACAGGACCGGTCCGAGCTTGTCGCCGAGCTCGGTGATCCCCTGCCCAACGAAGCGCTCGACCGATTCGCCCGCCTCGGCGAGCACCTTGCGGTTGGTGGCGTAGCGCGACGCCTTCACCGCGAAGACGAAGCCGTCGGGCGCGGCGGCGGCCCAATTGGCGAAACTCGCCGGCTTGAAGCTCGAATAATAGGTGCCGTTGATCTCGATCGCGGTGACCTGCGAGGCGGCATAGTCCAGTTCGCGTTTCTGCGGCCATTTGGCAGGATAGAAGGTCCCGCGCCACGGCTCGTAGGTCCAGCCGCCGATACCGATTCGGATTGTCATGATGCCATCATATCACTGCGGCAGAGCCGTGACGATGAAGGCGATCTTGGTGACGATCGGGTCGCTCGGCGATCTCCATCCTTTTATCGCGATCGGGCGGGCGCTGGCGGCGCGCGGGGTCGACGTGGTGCTGGCGGTGCCAGCCGATCATATCGACAAGGTCCGCGCGGCGGGGCTCGCCGCCGAGCCGATCCTGCCGAGCTTCGCGGCGATCTGCGCACGGCTCGGCATCGATACGGCAACCGCGACGCGGCGTGCGATCACGCAGCGCCGCTTCGTGCTCGAAACCGTGATCCTGCCCTCGCTCGCCGACAGCACCGCCGCGCTCGACGCGCTGGCAGGCGGCGCCGATGTCATCGTCGGCTCGCTGTTCGCGCCGGCCGCCGGGATCGTCGCCGAAAAACGCGGGCTGCCGCTGGTCGCGATCAACCTTCAGCCGATGGCGCTGTTCTCCGCCTGGGACCCGCCGCTCACTCCGGACGGCGCGCTGATGATCGATCGGCCCCGCGGACGGCTGGGGCGAGGATGGAATCGCGCACTGCTCGGAACGGTCCGTGCCACGGTGCGCGCCCGTTATGGCGGCGCGGTCGCGTCCGTGCGGCAGGCGCATGGCCTCGCGGCAGCCAAATTGGCACCGGTGTTCGATCCGATGCCTACGCAATGCGCGACGTTATGCTGCTATTCGCCGCTGCTCGCACCGGTACAGCCGGATGCGCCGCCGGGCTGCGAAGCGATCGGCTTTCCAGTCTACGATCGTGGCGAACTCGCGCTCGATCCCGTCCTCGCGGCGTTTCTCGATGGCGGGCCGGCGCCGATCGTCTTCACGTTGGGATCGTTCGTCGTCCATGCGCCGGGGCGCTTCTACGACGTCGCCGCCGCGGCCGCCCGGGCGCTGGGGATGCGCGCGGTGCTGCTGACCGGCACCGCGGATACGCCCTCGGTGGACGGCGATCTGCTGCGGCTCGGCTATGCGCCGCATTCGCAGCTCTTCGGCCGTGCGGCGGCGGTCGTCCATCACGGCGGGATCGGCACGACCGGCCAGGCGATGCACGCCGGCGCGGCGCAACTGGTCCTGCCCTTCTTCGGCGATCAATTCGACAATGGCGCTCGGATCGCCCGGCTCGGTATCGGCCGGTCGCTACGCCCGGCGGCGTTCCATGGCGACGCAGCCAGCGGAACGCTACGCGCGTTGCTCGACGATCGCACAATCGCTGCCCGCGCCGCCGCCATCGCTACGCAGCTCCGTGCCGAACGGCCGACCGAAACGGCCGCCGATCGGATCATTGCGGCGGCGTTGCGATGGCGATCATCTCCTTGAGCGGTACGGCCGTATCCGCCAGCTGCGCGGGGTCGATGACCGCGCCGGCGAGTACCAGCGCGCGGCCTTGAACGTAATCGCGCGTCGCGTTGACGCAGTCGAGCGCGATCACCCGGCCCTCGCGCAGGTAGATTAGCGAGACGCTGCGGCTGGCCATGTCGCCACGCACGACGATACCGTCATAACCCGTCGACAGCCCCACCGTCTGCAGCCGCAGATCGTATTGGTTCGACCAGAACCATGGCACCGCACGATAGTCGACCGGCGTCCCGGCGATCGTTTTGGCGACCACCGTCGCCTGGTCGTTGGCATTCTGCACCGATTCGAGCCGGATGCGCGCGCCGTCGGCGAAGGCGTTGGCGTGCGTCGCGCAATCGCCGATCGCGAACACGTCCGCCAGACTGGTGCGGCACTGTGCATCGACGTCGACGCCGTTGCCGCCCGCCGCCCCCGCGTCGAGCAACGGCTCGACGGCGGGGACGATGCCGATGCCGACGATCACCATCTCTGCCGGCACCGTCTCGCCGTCGGCGAGCGTGACGCCGCACGTCCGGCCATCCGCCTCCTCGATACAGGCGACGGTGACGCCGAGCCGCACGTCGACGCCGTGCGCGCGATGCTCCGCCTCGTAGAAGCGCGACAAAGGTTCGCCGGCGACGCGCGCGAGGACGCGGGGCAGCGCTTCCAACACCGTGACCTGCTTGCCGAACTTGGCGAGCACCGCCGCCGCCTCAAGCCCGATATAGCCGCCGCCGATCACTGCGACGCGGGTGACGCCGGGCAGCTCGGCGATCATCCGGTCGACGTCGGCGCGGGTGCGCACGCCGTGGACGCCGGCGAGGTCGTGGCCCGGGCAGCTCAGCCGCCGCGGGCTGCCGCCGGTCGCCCAGATGAGCTGGCCGTAACCGATCGTCTCGCCGTCCCCGGTGGTGACGGTGTGCGCCTGCGGATCGACGCGCACGACGCGGCGGCCGAGCCGCATCACGACGTCGCGCTCGCCCCAGAAGGCGGGGGGGCGGATCAGGATGCGCTCGAACGGCTTATCGCCGGACAGATAGTCCTTCGACAGCGGCGGGCGCTCATAGGGCGGTTCGGGCTCGTCGCCGATCATCGCGATGCTGCCGGCGAATTTGGCGGTGCGCAGCGCGATCGCCGCCTGCGCGCCGCCATGGCCGGCACCGACGATGACGACGTCGTAATGGGACTGCACGCTCGTATTCTCCCGCATTGCCCTCTCCTGCCTTAGTCCCGGTGGCGGCGAAAGCCCGCTTGCCCTCCGTTCGGGTTGGGCCCGTCGAAGCCCGCCGCTCCTCAAACGCTACGTTTGCGGCAAGCAGCCCTTCGACAGGTTCGGGGCGAACGGTGTGAGTGGGTGCGCCGCTCAGTCGAAGCCATATGGCACGATCGAGCGCCGGTCGGGATCGACGAGCAACTCGCGTCCCGCGGGCGGGAAGGCGCGCTGGTCGCAATCGCGGCGCGGGCAGATGCGGCAGGACGGGCCGATCGGCGTCGCGCTGTCCGCGCCGGCGAGGTCGAGGCCGTCGCCATAGATGAACGCGCCGGCATGTTCGACCTCGCAGCCGAGCACCACCGCATAGCGACGGGCGACGCGGCGATAGCTCGACGTCGCCTTGACCAGCCCCTTGGCCATCGACACGTAGCGCGCGCCGTCGGGCATTTCGGCGACCTGGACGAGGATGCGGTCGGAGATCGCCACCGCCTCATGCGCCACCCACAGCGGGCAGGCGCCGCCATATTGCGCGAATTGCAGCCGCGTCGCCGAATGGCGCTTGGTGATGTTGCCCGCCATGTCGATGCGGCAGAAGAAGAACGGCACGCCGGGCAGCCCGGGCCGCTGCAACGTCGACAGGCGATGGCAGACCTGCTCGAAGCTCACCCCGAAGCGCTGGCGCAGCGCATCGACGTCGTGGCGTCGTGCCCGCGCCTCGGCGCGAAAGCGCGCATAGGGCATCAGCAGCGCGCCCGCACCGTAATTGGCGAGCCCAACGCGCAGCAGGTCGCGCGCCGCCTCCGAGCGCAGCGGCGCGTCGCCGACGATCCCCTCGATCAGCGCGTTCGCCTCGAGCCGGATGAGCTGGTGCGCGAGCTGGAAATGCCGCGTCTCGATCGGCTGCGCGCCGTCGATCGTCAGTGTCCCCGCCGCGGCGTCGTAGGCGCGCATCGGCGCGGCGATGCCGTCGTCGATCACCCGCACGTCGTGTGCCGCCTGCAACCGGTCGACCAGCGCCCGCCCCGGCGGCAGATCGTCCGCCAGCCCCTCGGCGAAGCGATCAAGCGGGTCGATGTAATTGCCCATGCCCTGAAACCAGTCGCGCACCTCCTCCCACGGCAGCAGATGCGGCTTGCTCCCCTGTGCGTCGACGCGGTCGTCGAGCACGCGCAACTGTTCCTGCGAACGGCGCAGCGCGGCGTGCAGCGCGATCATCCGCCGCGCCACCAGCGGCTGCTGCTTGAGGCCGCGCAGCACATCCGCCTCGTCGAGCAACGCCGCCGGCACCGACGGATCGGTCCCCGCCTCGAGCGCGCCAACCAGAGCGGCACTGTCGTCCTCGGGCGCGATCTCGACCCAGTCGAGCGGAAAGGCCCGCGCCAGTGCGCCGAGCACGCCGCCGGTGATCGGCCGGTCGCCGCTTTCGATCTGCGACAGATAGCTGGTCGAGATGCCGATCCGCCGGCTGAGCGCGATCTGGCTGAGCGACAGCCGCGCGCGCAACGCGCGCACCTGATCGCCGGCGAAGATGCGTGCACGGGGCGGTTGCTGGACCATGTGCCCCCATAGTTTGCAAACAGGTTCGTTGCAATTTTGCAAAACCACAGTTGCGGCGGCGGGCTAGGATCGGGGAAGAAGAGGCAGGAGAGAGTATGTCATCGACGCAGACCGAACTCGACCGCCGCCGATCCGCCGCCAGAGCGGGCGGCGGCGAAAAACGGGTCGCCGCGCAACATGCCAAGGGCAAGCTCACCGCCCGCGAACGGCTCGAGATCCTGCTCGACGAAGGATCGTTCGAAGAGATCGACATGTACGTCGAGCACAATTGCGTCGACTTCGGCATGGCGGACCAGGTGATCCCCGGCGACGGCGTCGTCACCGGATCGGGGACGATCAACGGCCGGCTCGTCTATGTCTTCAGCCAGGATTTCACGGTCTTCGGCGGCTCGCTGTCCGAACGCCACGCGCAGAAGATCTGCAAGGTGATGGACACCGCGCTCAAGGTCGGCGCGCCGGTGATCGGCCTCAACGATTCGGGCGGCGCGCGCATCCAGGAGGGCGTCGCCAGCCTCGGCGGCTATGCCGAGGTGTTCCAGCGCAACGTGCTCGCCAGCGGTGTGGTGCCGCAACTGAGCCTCATCATGGGTCCGTGCGCGGGCGGCGCGGTCTATTCGCCGGCGATGACCGACTTCATCTTCATGGTGAAGGATTCGAGCTATATGTTCGTCACCGGCCCCGACGTGGTCAAGACGGTGACCAACGAGGTGGTGACGCAGGAGGCTTTGGGCGGCGCGGTGACGCACACCACCAAGACCTCGGTCGCCGACAACGCCTTCGAGAACGATATCGAGGCGCTGCTCGCGGCGCGCGACTTCATCGACTTCCTGCCCGCGTCGAACCGCGAGAGCGTTCCCGAACGCCCGACCGCCGATGCCTGGGACCGGCTGGAGCCGAGCCTCGACACTTTGGTGCCGGCCTCGGCCAACCAGCCCTACGACATGCACGAGCTGATCCGCAAAGTCGTCGACGAGGGCGACTTCTTCGAGACGCAGCCGGCGCATGCCGCCAATATCATCACCGGCTTCGGCCGGATCGAGGGGCGCACGGTCGGCTTCGTCGCCAACCAGCCGATGGTGCTCGCCGGCGTGCTCGACATCAACAGCTCGAAGAAGGCGGCGCGCTTCGTCCGCTTCTGCGACGCGTTCGATATCCCGATCGTAACCTTCGTCGACGTGCCGGGCTTCCTGCCCGGCACGGCGCAGGAGCATAACGGCATCATCAAGCACGGCGCCAAATTGCTGTTCGCCTATGCCGAGGCGACCGTGCCGAAGATCACCGTCATCACGCGGAAAGCCTATGGCGGCGCCTATGACGTGATGGCGTCCAAGCATCTGCGCGGCGACCTCAATTACGCCTGGCCGACCGCCGAGATCGCGGTGATGGGCGCGAAGGGCGCAGTCGAGATCATCTTCCGCGGCCGCACTCCCGAGGAGATCGCCGAGCGCACCGCCGAGTACGAGGCGCGCTTCGCCAATCCCTTCGTCGCGGCGAGCAAGGGCTTCATCGACGAGGTGATCCAGCCGCATTCCACCCGCCGGCGCATCGCGCTGGGCCTGCGCAAGCTCAAGGGCAAGGCGCTGGAGAACCCGTGGAAGAAGCACGACAACATCCCGTTGTGAGCCCATCTCCTGAACATTATAAGCATATGTGAAGGAGACGACTCATGCAGACCGAACGCGTGACCTTTCTGACCACCCCCGATCACAAGGCGGCGCTCGATGCGTTCGCGGCCAGCAACGGCAAGTCCGTCGGCCATGTCGTGCGCGAGGCGTCGGCGATATATATCGCGCAAGCCGCGGTGGATGAAGACGAACAGCAGCTGGCGGCGCTGGTGCGTGAGGTAAACATGGCCGTTCCCCGGATGCGCGCCGACATCAAGGACGCGATCGCCAGCATCGACCATGCGAACGCCGTGGTCGATGCGGTTCTCGCCGGCGAAGGACCGAGGCCATGAGTTTCATCGGCGATACGATGAAGGCGCTTCGCAACGTCCTCCTGCTGCAAGAGGACGTACGCCAGCTCAAGGATATGGTCACCAGCCAGAGCGGGCGACTCGCGGCGCTGGCAGAAGCGCATGCCACGTTGCGCGAGCGCGTCAGCCGACTGGAAGGCGTGATCGAGGGCGCCGCGATGGCGACGCGGCAGCGGCGGATCGAGGAATGACCGACCACGCGCCGTTGGGCCGCCTCAACCATATCGGCGTCGCGACGCCATCGATCGCGCGGTCAGTCGAGACGTATCGCACCCTGCTCGGCGCGACCGCGATCGGCGAGCCGTTCGATCTGGCCGCGCAGGGGGTGAGGGTGTGCTTCATCGACACGCCCAATACGCAGATCGAGCTGATCGAGCCCTATGACGAGAGTTCGCCGATCGCCGGCTTCCTGCGCAGCAATCCTGCCGGCGGCCAGCATCACCTGTGTTTCGAGGTCGCCGACATCCATGCCGCGATCGCCGACCTCACCGCCAAGGGCGCGCGCGTGCTCGGCGAACCGCGGATTGGCGCGCACGGCACGCCGATCGTCTTCGTCCATCCGAAGGACATGGGCGGCGTGCTGGTCGAACTGATGGAGACGCCGCTTGCCGGACATTGAGGTCAACACCGGCGAGGACAGCGGCGCCGCGCCCGCCCTGCCGCCGGCCCCCGAACCGACGCCGCAGCCGGGCCTCGCCGACTGGCAGGCCGCCGCCGCGAAGGAGGTGAAGGGCAAGGACCTCATCTGGCAGACGCCCGAGGGCATCGCCGTCAAGCCGCTCTACACCGCCGCCGATGCGCCGGTCGATCCGGGCCTGCCCGGCTTTGCGCCCTTCACCCGCGGCGTGCGCGCGTCGATGTACGCCGGCCGGCCGTGGACCATCCGCCAATATGCCGGCTTCTCGACCGCCGAGGAGTCGAACGCTTTCTACCGTCGCAATCTCGCCGCCGGGCAGAAGGGGCTGTCGGTCGCCTTCGATCTCGCGACGCATCGCGGCTATGATAGCGACCATCCGCGCGTCACCGGCGACGTCGGCAAGGCGGGCGTCGCGATCGACACCGTCGAGGACATGAAGATCCTGTTCGACGGCATCCCGCTCGACCAGATGAGCGTCAGCATGACGATGAACGGCGCGGTGATCCCGATCCTCGCCTTCTTCATCGTCGCCGGCGAAGAACAGGGCGTCGACCGCAAATTGCTCGACGGGACCATCCAGAACGACATCCTCAAGGAGTTCATGGTCCGCAACACCTATATCTACCCGCCCGAACCGAGCATGCGGATCATCAGCGACATCTTCGGCTATACCAGCCGCGAGATGCCCAAGTTCAACAGCATCTCGATCAGCGGCTATCACATGCAGGAGGCGGGGGCGACGCAGCTGCACGAGCTCGCCTTCACCATCGCCGACGGCATGGAATATGTGAAATACGGCGTGGCATCGGGCCTCGACATCGACAAGTTCGCCGGGCGATTGAGCTTCTTCTTCGCGATCGGCATGAATTTCTTCATGGAGATCGCCAAGCTGCGCGCCGCGCGCGTGCTGTGGCATCGCGCGATGACGCAGCTCGGCGCGCAGGACGAGCGCAGCAAGATGCTGCGCACGCATTGCCAGACGAGCGGCGTGTCGCTGACCGAGCAGGACCCGTACAACAACGTCATGCGCACGACGATCGAGGCGATGGCGGCGATGCTCGGCGGCACCCAGTCGCTGCACACCAATGCGCTCGACGAGGCGATCGCGCTGCCCACCGATTTCTCCGCGCGGATCGCGCGCAACACGCAGATCGTCATCCAGGAAGAGACGGGGATGACCAAGGTCGTCGATCCGCTCGGCGGCAGCTATTATGTCGAAAGCCTGACGCAGAGCCTGGTCGACGGCGCGTGGGAGATCATCGAGCGGGTGCAGGCCGAGGGCGGCATGGCCAAGGCGGTCGCCGCCGGCTGGCCCAAGGCGATGATCGAGGAAGCCTCCGCCGCGCGCGCCGCACGCGTCGACCGCGGCGAGGACGTGATCGTCGGCGTCAACAAATACCGCAAGGATGGCGAGGACCCGATCGACATCCTCGACGTCGACAATGTCGCGGTCCGCGAAGCACAGATTCGCCGCATCGAACGCGTCAAGGCGAGCCGCGACGAGGCGGCATGCCGCGTGGCGCTCGATGCGCTGCGCGAGGCGGCACGTATGGCGCCGGCCGTTCGCCCTGAGCCTGTCGAAGGGCAGGCACAGGGGCTTCGACAGGCTCAGCCCGAACGGGACTGGGAACAGAGCAATCTGCTCGCGCGAGCGGTGGATTGCGCCCGCGCCCGGGCGACGCTGGGCGAGATCAGCAACGCGATGGAGGACGTGTTCGGCCGCTTCGGCACGCAGCCGACGCCGGTCAAGGGCATCTACGGCGGCGCCTATGCCGACGATGCACGCTGGCTGCGGCTCGAGGACGGCGTCGCCGCCACCGAACGGCGACTGGGGCGCAAACCGCGGATGCTCGTCGCCAAGATGGGGCAGGATGGCCACGACCGCGGCGCCAATCTGGTCAGCAGCATGTTCGGCGATCTCGGCTTCGAGGTCGTGCCCGGGCCGCTGTTCCAGACGCCCAGGGAAGCCGCGACGCTCGCGGTCGAGAAGGACGTCGACGTCGTCGGCGCCTCCAGCCTCGCCGCGGGCCACAAGACCCTGATCCCCGAGTTGATCGCCCATCTGCGCGATGCCGGACGCGCCGATATCAAGGTGATCGCCGGCGGCGTCATCCCGGCGCAGGATTATCAGGGCTTACGCGATGCCGGCGTGCAGGCGATCTTCGGCCCCGGCACCAATCTCATCACCGCCGCCGAGGATGTGCTACGGCTGCTCGGTCACAATATGCCGCCACAGGATTCCCCAGAATGACCCGTACCGACTGGACCCGCGCCGAGATCGCCGCGCTGTTCGACCTGCCGTTCGACGAACTGATGTATCAGGCGCAGACCGTCCACCGCACGCATCACGCGCCGTCGGAGGTGCAGCTTTGCACGCTCCTGTCGATCAAGACCGGCGGCTGCCCGGAGGATTGCGGCTATTGCTCGCAATCCGCCTCGTCGGACAGCGGGCTGAAGGCGGCGAAGCTGATGCAGGTCGACGCGGTGCTCGCCGATGCGGCGGCCGCCAAGGCGGCCGGGTCGCAGCGCTTCTGCATGGGCGCGGCGTGGCGCAATCCCAAGCCGCGTGACATGCCGGCGATCGTCGCGATGGTCGAAGGCGTGCGCGCTATGGGGATGGAGACGTGCATGACGCTCGGCATGCTCGAGCCGGAACAGGCGCAGCAGCTCGCCGCCGCCGGGCTCGACTATTACAACCACAATATCGATACCTCGCCCGAGAATTACGGCAACGTCATCACGACGCGCACCTTCCAGGACCGGCTCGATACGCTGGAGAACGTGCGGCAGGCGGGGATCAACGTCTGCTGCGGCGGGATCGTCGGCATGGGCGAGACGCGCGCCGATCGCGTCGGCTTCGTCCATGCGCTCGCCACCTTGCCGCGTCATCCCGAGAGCGTGCCGGTCAACGCGCTGGTGCCGGTGAAGGGCACGCCGCTCGGCGACATGCTGGCGGACACGCCGATGGCCCGGATCGACGAGATCGAGTTCGTCCGCACCGTCGCGGTCGCGCGGATCACCATGCCGATGTCGATGGTGCGCCTGTCCGCCGGTCGCGAGTCGATGTCGGAGGCGACGCAGGCGCTGTGCTTCATGGCGGGCGCCAATTCGATCTTCACCGGCGACAAATTGCTCACCACCGGCAACGCCGGCGACAGCGCCGACGCGGCATTGTTCGCCAAGCTCGGCCTGACGCCGATGGAGAGCGCCGAGCCGATGCGGGTGGCGGCCGAATAGCCTGCCGGGGAGGGTCTGCCCTTACCCCGAAAACCATCAAACCCGCAGGCGGACCGGCCCCCGGCCGGCTGCCAAGCGGGAGGAGAGTTGAGGATGTTCAATAAAATCCTGGTCGCCAATCGCGGCGAGATCGCCTGCCGCGTCATGCGCACCGCCAAGCGGATGGGGATCGCCACCGTCGCGGTCTATTCGGATGCCGATGCGCGCAGTCCCCATGTGCTGATGGCGGACGAGGCGGTGCGGTTGGGGCCGGCACCCGCCGCCGAAAGCTATCTCAAGGCCGAGCTGATCCTGCTCGCCGCGCGCGAGACCGGCGCCGATTGCATCCATCCCGGCTATGGCTTCCTCTCCGAACGCGAGAGTTTCGCGCGTGCCTGTGCCGAGGCGGGGATCGCCTTCGTCGGGCCGCCGCCCAATGCGATCGCGGCGATGGGCGACAAGATCGAATCGAAGAAGCTCGCCAAGGCGGCGGGGGTCAACGTCGTCCCCGGCTTCCTCGGCGAGATCGCCGATACCGACGAGGCGGTGCGGATCGCCTCCGACATCGGCTATCCGGTGATGATGAAGGCCTCGGCGGGCGGCGGCGGCAAGGGCATGCGGCTGGCGTATAGCGAGCAGGACGTCCGCGAAGGCTTCGAGGCGACCAAGCGCGAAGGGCTGGCGAGCTTCGGCGACGATCGCGTCTTCATCGAGAAGTTCATCGAATCGCCGCGCCACATCGAGATCCAGGTGCTCGGCGACCAGCACGGCAATATCCTCTACCTCAACGAGCGCGAATGCTCGATCCAGCGCCGCCACCAGAAGGTGGTCGAGGAGGCGCCCTCGCCCTTCGTCACGCCGGCGATGCGCAAGGCGATGGGCGAACAGGCGGTCGCGCTCGCCCGCGCGGTCGGCTATTACAGCGCCGGCACGGTCGAGCTGATCGTCTCGGGCGCGGACACCACCGGCCAGGGCTTCTACTTCCTGGAGATGAACACCCGGCTGCAGGTCGAGCATCCGGTGACCGAGGAGATCACCGGGCTCGACCTCGTCGAACAGATGATCCGCGTCGCCGCCGGCGAGCCGCTGACGATCACGCAGGATGAGGTCGGCATCACCGGCTGGTCGATCGAGAATCGCGTCTATGCCGAGGACCCCTATCGGGGCTTCCTGCCGAGCATCGGGCGGCTGGTACGCTACAATCCGCCCCAGCCCGGCGAGGAGCAGGACGCACGCATCCGCGTCGACGACGGCGTCGTCGAGGGCGGCGAGGTCAGCATGTTCTACGATCCGATGATCGCCAAGTTGATCACCTGGGCGCCGACGCGCGAGGCGGCGATCGATGCGCAGATCGCCGCGCTCGACGCATTCGAGATCGAGGGGCCGGGGACCAACATCGATTTCCTATCGGCGCTGATGCAGCATCCGCGCTTCCGCTCGGGCGCGATCACCACCGGCTTCATCGCCGAGGAATATCCCGACGGCTTCCACGGCGCCCCCGCCGACGGCGAGCTCACCCGCACGCTCGCCGCGGTCGCCGCCTTCGCCGCGACCGCGCAGGCGGATCGCGCGCGGCGGATCGACGGCCAGCTCGGCCGCCGCTTGCCGCCGCCCGCGGCCTGGACGGTGCGGATCGACGGTACGGACCATGACGTCACGGTGTCGACCGACGGCATCGGCGTCGACGGCGAACCGCTCGACATCGCGCTCGAATATACGCCGGGCGACCGGATGGTCGAGGCGGAGATCGGCGAGGACGTGCATCTCACTGTCCGCATCGCGCCGGTGCGCAGCGGCTTCCGCCTGACGACGCGCGGCGCCAGCCACGTCGCGCGGGTATTGCCCGCGCATGCCGCGCCCTTTGCCCGGCATCTGATCGAGAAGGTGCCGCCCGACCTGTCGCGCTTCCTGATCGCGCCGATGCCGGGGCTGCTCGTCCGGCTCGACGTCGGTGCCGGCGACGCGGTCGAGGCGGGGCAACCGCTGGCGGTGGTCGAGGCGATGAAGATGGAGAACATCCTGCGCGCCGAAAAATCGGGCCGGGTGAAGAGCGTGTCCGCCGCGACCGGCGACAGCCTCGCGGTCGATCAGGTGATCCTGGAGATGGAGTGAGCCCGGCATAGCGTTCGTGCCGAGCCTGTCGAAGCACGGGGTGCCGGTTCGCGCAGCCCTTCGACAGGCTCGGGACGAACGGGGAGGGATTTGGACCGTCTCCGGATCAGATCCGCCGCGCTTCCTCTTCCAGCATCACCGGCACGCCGTCGCGGATCGGATAGGCGAGCCCCGCCGCCTCCGACACCAGTTCCTGCGCGGCCGCGTCGTAGCGCAGCGGCTGGCGGGTCACCGGGCAGACCAAACGTTCGAGCAGCCAGGGATCGATCGACGCGGTCATTGCAGCGTCACCCGATCCTCGCCGTCGTGGCGGCCGAAGAATTGCATCAGCTGGATGATCAGCTCGGCGCGCGTCTCGATGTCGGGCGCTTCGAGCAGCGCCTGTTTGGCGGCGGTATCGAATGGCGCGATCTGCGCGATGCCGTTGACCAGGCTCTCGTCGTCGAGCCGGCCGACCGCCTCCCAATCGACGCTATAGCCCTGCGCGTCGGCGAAGCGGCGCGATTCGAGTTCGAGCGACGACCGCCGTCCCAGCGAAAGCGTGTCGTCCTCGACCGCGGGCAGCAGCTCCGCCTCGACCTGCCGGAACGGTGTCGTCACATCGAGCTCGCGCAGCACGCGGAACAACGCGACGCCCTCCAGCACCAGATTGTAGCGGCCGTCGTCGAGCGCCTCGACCTCGGCGATCTTGCCGACGCAGCCGATGTCGTACAGCGCGTCGTGGCCGCCGGTGCCGTGCATCGGCTGGATCATGCCGATCCGCTGGTCGCGCACCATCGCGTCGCCGATCATCGCGCGATAGCGCGGTTCAAAGATGTGCAGCGGCAGATGCATCCCGGGGAACAGCAACGCCCCCGGCAGCGGGAAGATCGACAGGCGCCCGAGGACGG
This sequence comes from Sphingomonas taxi, assembly GCF_000764535.1. NCBI lineage: Bacteria > Pseudomonadati > Pseudomonadota > Alphaproteobacteria > Sphingomonadales > Sphingomonadaceae > Sphingomonas > Sphingomonas taxi. The sequence goes on from NZ_CP009571.1 coordinate 3,121,167, forward strand.
TCGGCGAGGTCATCCGAACAGGATCGCGGACAGGCGGCGGCGCTGCGCCGAGACCCAGGGGTCCTCCAGCCCGACGACCTCGAACAGCTTGAGCAATTGCTGGCGGGCGGCACCCTCGTTCCAGCCACGGTCGGCGGCGACGATATGGAGCAGATTGTCCGCGGCGGCGTCGCGGTCGCCCGCCGCCATCTGGGCGTTGGCGAGCGCGAAGCGGCGTTCGTGATCGTCGGGATTGGCCGCGACCTCGGCGGCGAGGCCGGCGAAATCCTCGACCGGCGGCGCGCTCTGCGCCAGCGCGAGCGCCGCCTTGGCGCGGTCGATGCCGGCGTCCCTGACGTCGGCGGGCAGCGCGTCGATCGCCGCCTGCGCCTCGTCGGTCAGCCCCGCCGCGACGAGCGCGCGGATGCGGCCCGACAGCACGGCGGGATTGTCCGGCGCCATCTCGACCAATTGATCGAAGATCGACACGGCACGCTCGGCATCGCCGCTCGCCAGCACCTCCTCGCCCATCGCGATCAGCGGTTCGATCTCGGCGGCGGCCTCGTCGCCCGGCGCGGCAATCGGCAATTGCTTGAGCAACTGGTCGAGGATCACGCGCAATGCCGATTCGGTGCGCGCGCTGGTCAGATCGGCGACGAGCTGGCCCTGGAACATCGCATAGACGGTCGGGATCGACTTGATCTGGAATTGCGCGGCGATGAACTGGTTCTTGTCGGTATCGATCTTGGCGAGCACCACGCCCTTGTCGGCATAGGCGGCGGCGACCTTCTCCAGCGTCGGCCCCAGCGCCTTGCACGGCCCGCACCATTCCGCCCAGAAATCGATGATGACGAGGGAGGTCATCGACGGTTCGACGACGTCGCGGCGGAAATCCTCGATCGCCTGCTTTTCCGCGGGCGCCATTCCTAGCGTGGCCAAGTCATGCTCCTTCGTATTCGGTAGCCGCCCATGTGGGGCAGCGGCGCGCCCGCGCCAAGGTGTTAAGCGACCTCTACCCGAACGCGCCCGCGGTTACACCCGTGCGACCACCGGACTGCTCCACGCCATCGGCTGGACCGGTTTGCTTGCGGTCACACAGATGAAAGCCCGCTTCCATTTGTTACATTCACGAAAACCTGATTTCATCACAGAATCCGGTGGAGGCCGACACTATTGTCCGTGCCGGCAATAGCAAAAGAATCCCAGTCTTCGGGTCGTTTGCAATGGAGTCCTCCTCCGGTCGCGGTCGGCATCTTATCCGTCGTCTATAATGATACGTGATGCGATGCGTGAAGGGATCAGACGATGATCATCAGCAACAGTGCAACGACGACGGTGCAATCCGGCGAGGCTTCGAAACCGAACAGCACTTCCCCTGCCGATACGACCAGGACCCCGGTGGCCGATGTCAAACCCGGTACGCCGGGGATCAAGCGCCTCTCGGGCGACGCCGCAACCGTGGTGCTGACCGAACAGGGTAAGGACAAAACCAGTCCGGCTCCCGCAAAGGCGCCGCCGCCCCCGCCGAAGCTAGATCTGCACGGTCAGGATCTGCGCACGGCCGATCTGACCAAGCTCGATCTGCGCGGCGCCGATCTCACCGGGGCAGATTTCACCGGCAAGAACCTGTCGGGCATCGATCTCAGTGGCGCGACGCTGACCGGCGCGAAATTCGACGGCGCCACGTTCAGCCACACCAATCTCCACGGCGTTACCGCCACCGGCGCCAGCTTCACCAAGGCGAGCTTCGACGAGACCGATCTCGATAACGGCAATTTCACCGAAGCGAAGTTCACCGGCGCGACGTTCGGTGCGAACTTCCAGCTCCCGCCGACTGACGTTCAAACCTTCGAGAAATGCTACATTATCAAGGGCGTCAATCTGACGAAGGCGGACTTTTCCGGGACGAACTTCACCCATGAGATGTTCATCGATCAGTTCACCGCGGACGACGCGTCCTTTGCCCAAGCCAGCAGCAGTGCCAGGGTTGGATTGATCACATTTACGAAAGGTAGTCTTAAGCGCGCGAACTTCGAAGGGATAAAAGCCGGCTTGGACATCGGCGGTGTAGACGCATCAAACGCCGACTTCAGTCATATTAACGGCGGAGATGCTCGCTTTGGCGTTTGCAACGTGGATGGCGCAACATTCCACGATAGTGACACTAAGCTCTGGTTCGACCGTATGGACATCCGGAATGCGGATCTATCGACGAAAGATAAAAGCCTCAGGAAATCGTCGTTCGTAGATTGTAATATGAGCGGCATGGATTTCTCCGGATACGATTTTTCCGGTGCAAATTTCCTCAGTTATGGCCCCACTAGCGAAGGACTGTATGGAAAAGCATCGTCGATCGATACTGGAGAGTTGGTTACTGGTACCAACTTCCGCGGCGCAAAATTCACCGATGCCTATTTTTCCAACATGCAGATGACAAAATCTCTGATAGATTCCGGAGGCTTTCAGGGCGCGACCGTAACGAACAATATCGGTTATGTCATCCATATCGAAAACGAAAAGTACGACGTAGCGATGCTATTTCGCAATATCTGGCCACAATACAAGAGAAGACTTGCGGAAATGGGGAGGTAAATTCGTCAACGAGGAGAAATTATATGAAGCTGTCAAGAAAGATGACATTATGGGCTTCCGTTGCGCTGGCCGCGACATGCACGCCAACGATGGCCAGCAGCAAGGGTCGCGATGTGAACGGCATCTGGCAACTCTCCGATACGACAATCTCAGGGACGTTTTATAATCATACTCCTTTCGATGTAACTTTCTCTAACGTCCACTGGACCGGCCGTTATGGCACTGCGAACAGCAACGGGACAATTACCGATCGGATTGGAGGAACTGTAGCATCAGGTAATACGAAGCCTAGCTTCCATCGGATGGGTGATCTGGATATCGGAGAACGATATACAGAATTATCGTTTGATGCTACTTTCACAAGGCCAGACGGTTCAACCGGCACTTGCTATTTTTGGTATGCTTTCATGACGGATACCGAGCAACTTTCGGGCTCGGCTCAATCTCCAGGAGGAAGCGATAAAAATCGCCTTCCCCAATGCAAAATCAGCATCAACGACTTCGATAGTGCGGCTTTCAAGGTAACGTTCGATATGACCGAGGATGTCCGTTCGCATTAGCCTCATCCGGGTGGCACGCCGACCACGTGCCACCCTACACCCGCTCGACCGAATTCACCGCATCCGCCGCGCGTAGCGCTGCGATCAACCGCATTAGCTGGTGGATGTCGTGGACCTCGACGTCGATGACGTTGGTGTGGAACATGGAATCGCGCGTATCGAGCCGCAGCGCGATGATGTTCGCCCGATGCGCGCCGATGATCGTCGAGACGATGCCGAGCGCGCCGGGCTCGTTCTTCACCTGCACCGCGATCCGCGCCACCGCGCCGTCGCTCTTGTCGCCCCAGTCGACGTCGACCCAGTCGGTCTCGTCCGTCCCGCGTTCGGCGAGTTCGGCGAGCACCGGACAGTCGATCGCATGCACTTCGATCCCCGCATCGGGGCGGCGCAGCCCGACGATCCGGTCGCCCGGCACCGGATGGCAGCATTCGGCAAGGTCGAAGGCGACCCCCGGGGTCAGCCCCTTGATCGAGATGGCGGTCGATTGCGGCGCCAGCAATCCGACGTCGGCGCCCGCCGAGCCCGGCATCAGCGCCTCCATCACCGCATGGTCGGAGATCGTCCGCCGCGCGATCGCGGTCATCAGCGCCGCCTCGTCGCCGAGATTGAGCCGCGAAAGCGCATGATCGAGCGCATCGCCGCCGAGCTGCGCGGGCAGGCGGCGGACGATATCGTCGTACAGCTTGCGGCCCAGTGCGATCAGCTCGTCGCGCTCGCGGTTGCGCAGATGGCGGCGGATGCCGGCCAGCGCCTTGCCGGTGATCGCGAAATTGAGCCAGCCCGGCTGCGGCACCTGCCCCTTTGAGCGCAGCACCTGCACTTGGTCGCCATTCTCGATCACCGTCGACAGCGGCACGACACGGCCGTTGATCTTGGCGCCGACCGCCTGGTCGCCGAGATCAGTATGGACCGCATAAGCGAAATCGATCGGCGTCGCGCCCTTGGGCAACTGGATCAGCTCGCCCTTCGGGGTGAAGGCGAAGATGCGATCCTGATACATCGCCATGCGGGTATGTTCGAGCAGCTCTTCGGGGCTGCCCGCGGTGTCGAGGATCTCGACGAGGTCGGCGATCCAGCTGTGCTGGCTGTCGGCGCGGACCTTCTTTTCCTTATACGCCCAATGCGCGGCGAGGCCGAATTCGGCCTCGGCATGCATGTCCGCGGTGCGGATCTGGATCTCGATACGCGCATTGTCGGCATGGATCACGCTGGTGTGCAGCGAGCGATAGCCGTTGCGCTTGGGCGTCGAGATATAATCCTTGAACCGCCCCGGCACCATCGGCCAGCGGCGATGGATGATGCCGAGCGTGCGGTAGCAATCCTCGACCGTCGGCACGATCGCGCGGAACGCCATCACGTCGGAGAGCTGCTCGAAGCTGATGTGGCGCTCGCTCATCTTGCGCCAGATCGAATAGGGGTGTTTCTCGCGCCCGGTCACCTCGGCCTCGACGCCGGCGCGGCCGAGCAGCAGTTTCAGGCCCGAGGCGATCTTGGCGATCCGGTCGCCGCCGCCGGTCTTGAGCTGCTCGAGCCGCTTGCTGATCGACTCATAGGCTTCCGGCTCGAGCTGTTCGAAGGCGAGCGTCTGCATCTCCTTCATGAACTCGTACATCCCGATCCGCTCGGCGAGCGGCGCGTAGATGTCCATCGTCTCCTTCGCGATCCGCCGCCGCTTCTCGGGCTTGGCGATGTGATGGAGCGTGCGCATGTTGTGCAGCCGGTCGGCGAGCTTGACCAGCAGCACGCGGATGTCGTCCGACATGGCGAGCAGGAACTTGCGCAGATTCTCCGCGGCGCGCTCGTTCTCGGTCTGCGCCTCGATCTTGCTCAATTTGGTGACGCCGTCGACCAGCCGCGCGACGTTGCCGCCGAACAGCCGGGTGATCTCCTCGGGCGTCGCGACGGTATCCTCGATCGTGTCGTGGAGGATCGCGGTGGCGATCGTCTCGTCGTCGAGCCTCAGGTCGGTGAGGATGCCCGCCACCTCGATCGGATGGCTGAAATAGGGATCGCCGCTCGCCCGCTTCTGCGAGCCATGCGCCTGCATCGAAAAGACATAGGCGCGATTGAGCAGCGCCTCGTCCGCCTCCGGGTCATAGTCGAGCACGCGGTCGACCAGTTCATATTGCCGTAGCACGCGCACCACATGGGGTAGGGTCGTACCGCTTTGCAACATATTGTTGCGACCTTGCGGAGGAATTCGACAGGGTGACGGCATGCGCGGACGACGCACACGCCGGCGTCGCGATCCGCGCCGATATCGGCTAGATAGCCGGTCTGGGAGAGGATCATGATGGCGACACCGGCTCAGCCGCCCAAATTGCGCGAGACGCTGCGCGGATGCAGCCTGCCCGCGGCGCTGGAGGCGATGGGGGAACGCTGGTCGTTCCTGATCCTGCGCGCCGCGTTCAACGGCCTGCACCATTTCGAGGCGTTCCAGGCGGAGCTCGGCATCGCCCGCAACATCCTGTCGAACCGGCTCGCGCGGCTGGTCGATCACGGCATCCTGCAGCGCGAGCCGCTGCCCAAGGACCGCCGCAAGATCCGCTATACGCTCACCGAAAAGGGCCATGCGCTGCTGCCGACGATGGTCGCGCTGCGGCAATGGGGCGAGCGGTGGGAGCTCGGCGAGCCCGCCTTTCCGGTGCTCGTCGACACGCGCGACCGGCGGCCGATCGCGCCCGTGGCGGTCCATGCGGAGGACGGCCGGGTGCTCGGCCAGGGCGATCTGATCTGGGCGTTGCCCGAAGAGGTGCGGGCGGCGGCGGCGGAATGACGACGGCTTGTTCCCGCCCGCGCGCTGGCGTAGCGGCAGGCGTATGAAACGCCTCGCTATCTATTGCGGCTCGGCCACGCCGTCCGACCCCGTCTACATCGACTCCGCGCGCGCGATCGGCCGGACGCTCGCCGAGCGCGGCATCGGCGTCGTCTATGGCGGCGGCCGGCTCGGGCTGATGGGCGCGGTCGCCGATGGCGCGCTGGCGGCGGGCGGCGAGGTGATCGGCGTGATCCCGCAGGCGCTGGTCGATGCCGAGGTCGCGCATCGCGGCCTCACCGAGCTGCACGTCGTCGCCGGCATGCATGCGCGCAAGGCGGCGTTCACCGATCTCGCCGATGGATTCGTCACCATCCCCGGCGGCACCGGCACGATGGACGAATTGTGGGAGGCGCTGAGCTGGGCGCAGCTCGGCTATCACGCCGATCCGGTCGGATTGCTCAACGTCGCGGGCTATTACGATCACCTGATCGCCTTCTGGGAGAAATCGGCAGAGGTCGGGTTCCTGCGACCGCAGCATCGCAACCTGCTGATCGTCGACGACACGCTCGACGGCCTGCTGACCAAGATGGCCGCGCACGTGCCGACGCAGCCGATCGTGCGGATGAAGACGTCTGACCTCTAGCGCCGGCCCGACGCGCGACGCGATCGTCGCCACCGCGCACGAGTCCATCGCGCGCGGCTCGAAGAGCTTCGCTGCGGCAAGCCTGTTGTTCGATCGTGCGACGCGCGAGCGCGCGTGGCTGCTCTACGCCTGGTGCCGCGCCTGCGACGACATCGCCGACGGGCAGGATCACGGCCACACCATGTCGGTGGTCGAGGACGCACCCGAGCGCGTCGCGGCGATGGCGGCGCTGACCGACGCGGCGCTCGCCGGGCAGGTGATCGGCGTGCCGGCGTTCGACGCGCTGCGCATCGTTACCGCCGAGACGCGGCTGCCGGCGCGGTTCGCGCACGATCTGATCGAGGGATTCCGGCTCGACGGCGCGGGGTGGCGGCCGAAGACCGAGGATGACCTGCTGACCTATTGCTATCATGTCGCCGGTGTCGTCGGCTGCATGATGGCGATCATTATGGGGGTGGCACCCGACGACGAGGCGGTGCTCGACCGCGCCTGCGACCTCGGGCTGGCGTTCCAGCTCGCCAATATCGCGCGCGATCTCGACGAGGATGCGCAGGCGGGGCGCTGCTATCTGCCGACCGACTGGCTCGACGAGATGGGCATTCCGCCCGGTGCCGTGATGGCGGCCGAGCACCGGCCGGCGCTGGCGATCCTCGCGCGGCGGCTGACCGATCGCGCCGCGCAGTTCGAGGCGAGCGCGCGGATGGGGACGCGGGCGCTGTCGTTCCGTTCGGCCTGGGCGGTGCTGGCGGCGGCGCAGATCTATGGCGCGATCGGCCGCAAGGTCGCGGTGCGTGGCGAGCATGCGTGGGACGCGCGGGTGACGACGTCCAAGGGGGAGAAGCTGCGCTTCATCGCACGTGCGGCGGTCGAAGCGCGGGGGCGGATAAAGATGATCGAGGTGCCGCGCGATCCGGGATTGTGGCGGCGGCCGATCCGATAACGTCAGACCGAAATCAGCCATCCGTGCTGAGCTTGTCGAAGCACCGGGAGTCTCACGCCCTTTGACAGGCTCAGGGCAAACGGGGTTTCGAGTCCCGGCATTACCCAGACGAGCGTTACGACCGCTTCGCCTTGCTCTCGGCCTTAGCCACCTGCGCGCCTTCGGTCCGGCACGCCGCGCCGATCATTGGATAGGGCACGTCGGTGTTGCGCGCGAGCTGGTCGGGCAGCGCCGCACGGCATTGCGCCATCGAGCTATAATGCGTCGGCACGATCCGCGCCTCGGCGCACTGGACGTTGCCGTCCGCGCAGCCCATGATCGCCATGACGTAGAACAACGGTTCCATGATCGCCTCGCTTCCACGGGGTAAAATCCGTGGCGGGCGCATTATGTTCCGCCCGGTCGCTTTCGCGTGGAGGGCCGAGCACTTACATGAGGCGCAATGCCTCCCGTCGATCCGACCAGCCACACCCGCGCCGACCAGCCCCTGTTGCCGACGCTGCGCCGCTTCCTGCCCTATCTCTGGCCCGCGGGTCAGGCGGGGCTGAAGGCGCGGATCGTCGGGGCGATGACGCTCGTCGTGATGAGCAAGATCGTCCAGGTGTTCGGTGCCGCCTATACGCTCAAATATGCGGTCGACCGGATGGCGATCGGCGACCGCGGCGTCGCGACGATCGTGATCCTGCTGGTGGTCGGCTATGCCGCCTCGCGCTTCGCGACGACGCTGTTCGACAACCTCCGCAACGCGGTGTTCGAGCGCGTCGGGCAGGATGCGACGCGGCGGCTGGCGGCGAACGTCTTCCGCCACCTGCACGGCCTGTCGCTGCGCTTCCACCTCGAACGACGCACCGGCGCGGTCACCAAGGTGGTCGAGCGCGGCACCAAGAGCATCGACACGATGCTCTATTTCCTGCTGTTCAACATCGCGCCGACCGTGCTCGAACTGGCGATGGTGCTCGGCATCTTCTGGCACAGCTTCGGCTGGCCGCTGGTCGCCGCGACGGTGGCCATGGTCGCGATCTACATCCTGTTCACGCAGCGGGTGACTGACTGGCGCAACGCGTTGCGTGCGCAGATGAACGACCTCGACACCGGTGCGGTCGCGCATGCGGTCGATTCGCTGCTCAACTTCGAAACGGTCAAATATTTCGGCGCCGAGGAGCGCGAGGCACGGCGCTACGATTCGGCGATCTCGGCCTATGCCGCGGCGGCGACCAAGTCGGAGAACAGCCTCGCCTGGCTCAACGTCGGGCAGGCGCTGATCACCAATTTGATGCTCGGCGCCGGCATGGCCTATGTCGCCTGGGGCTGGAGCCGCGGCAGCTTCTCGGCGGGCGACGTTGTGTTCGTCTCGACCTTGCTGTCGCAGCTGTTCCGGCCGCTCGACCTGCTCGGCATGGTCTATCGCACGATCCGTCAGGGGGTGATCGACATGGCGAGCATGTTCGCGCTGATCGACACGCCCGCCGAGGTGGTCGACGCCCCCGGTGCGAAACCGCTGGCCATCGCCAAGGGCCATGTCCGCTTCGAGGGCGTGCGCTTCGGCTACGACCCCGGTCGCGAGATCCTGAAAGGGCTCGACCTCGACGTGCCGGCAGGCAGCACGCTGGCGGTGGTCGGGCCGTCGGGCGCGGGGAAGTCGACGCTGGCGCGGCTGATGTACCGTTTCTACGACGTCGCCGAGGGCCGGATCACGATCGACGGCCAGGATATCCGCGATGTCCAGCAGGCGAGTCTGCGCGCCGCGATCGGCATCGTCCCGCAGGACACCGTGCTGTTCAACGACACGATCGGCTATAATATCGCCTACGGCCGCGAGGGCGCGGGCCGCGCCGAGGTCGAGGCGGCGGCGGCGGGCGCGGCGATCGCCGGCTTCATCGAGCGCCAGCCCGAAGGCTATGACGCGCGTGTCGGCGAGCGCGGGCTCAAATTGTCGGGCGGCGAGAAGCAGCGCGTCGCGATCGCGCGCACCTTGCTCAAGAACCCGCCGATCCTGATCCTCGACGAGGCGACGAGCGCGCTCGACAGCCGCACCGAGGCGGAGATCCTCGACACGCTGGAAGCGATCGAGCGCGGCCGCACGACGATCGTCATCGCGCACCGCCTGTCGACGGTGATCCACGCCGACCAGATCGTCGTGCTCGACGGCGGCCATGTCGCCGAGCGCGGCACGCATGCCGAACTGCTGCGGCTGGGCGGCGTCTATGCCGAAATGTGGGCGCGTCAGGCGCAGGAGCAGGACGAGGACGTGCCGGGCGCCAGCGAGGGCGCGCTCGCGGCGGAATGAGGCGGGCGCGGGTCGACGCTGGCGGCCCCCGCGCCTACATGGCGCGGTGATGATCCCCGATCCCCTGCCCACCCTGTCGCGCGTCTTCGGCTTTCCTGCGTTCCGTGGCGTGCAGGAGGATGTCGTCACCCGCGTGCTGGCGGGGCAGCGGACGCTCGGCGTGATGCCGACGGGTGCGGGCAAGTCGCTCTGCTACCAATTGCCGTCGGTGATGATGGAGGGGACGTGCGTCGTCGTCTCGCCGCTGATCGCGCTGATGCACGATCAGCTCCGCGCCGCCGAGGCGGTGGGGATCCGCGCCGCGACGCTGACCAGCGCCGACCAGAATCGCGCCGAGTCGATCGCGCGCTTCCGCGCCGGCGAGCTCGACCTGCTCTATATCGCGCCCGAGCGCGCCTCGACCGGCCATTTCCGCGAGCTGCTGGCGAGCGCGAAGCTCAGCCTGTTCGCGATCGACGAGGCGCATTGCGTCAGCGAATGGGGCCACGATTTCCGCCCCGATTACCGGTTGCTCGCGCCGCTGATGGATGCGTTTCCGGAGGTGCCGCGGCTGGCGCTGACCGCGACCGCCGACGCGCATACCCGCAGCGACATCCTGCAGCAGCTCGGCATTCCGGCGGACGGGCTGATCGTCTCGGGGTTCGACCGGCCCAATATCCGCTATGCGATCACCCCCAAGGCGAACACCACCAAGCAGATCGCCGACGTCATCGCCGCCACCCCCGGCCCCGGCATCGTCTATGCGCAGACCCGCGCCGCGACCGAGAAGCTCGCCGAGGCCTTGGGCCGCACCGGGCGGCCGACGCGCGCCTATCATGCCGGGCTCGACGCGCATATCCGCCAGAAGAACCAGGCGGATTTCGTCGCGTCGGAGGATATGGTGATCTGCGCGACGGTGGCGTTCGGCATGGGGATCGACAAGCCCGACGTCCGCTTCGTCGCGCATGCCGGGCTGCCCAAGTCGATCGAGGCTTATTATCAGGAGACCGGTCGCGCCGGCCGCGACGGCGATCCGGCGGTGGCGCATCTGTTCTGGGGCGCCGAGGATTTCGCCCGCGCCCGCCAGCGGATCGGCGAGGTCGAGCCGGAGCGGCAGGCGGGCGAGCGCACGCGGCTGGCGGCGCTCGGCGCGCTGGTCGAGACGGCGGGTTGCCGCCGCCGCATCCTGCTCAAACATTTCGGCGAGGACCGGCAGGAGGATTGCGGCAATTGCGACAATTGCCTCGGGTCGCCCGATGCGGTCGACGCGACGCAGACCGCGATGAAATTCCTCTCCGCGGTGTTCCGTACCGGTCAGATGTTCGGCGTCGGCTATGTTGAACAGGTGCTGCTCGGCCAGTCGACCGAGCGCAGCGTCGATCGCGGGCATGAATCGCTGTCGGTCTGGGGCATCGTCGACGGCGAGGAAGCGGCGCTGATCAAGCCGGTGGCGCGCGCGCTGCTGCTGCGCGACGCGCTGCGCACCAATGCGCATGGCGGGCTGGAATTCGGCCCCGGCGCGCGGCCGATCCTCAAGGAGGGGCAGCAGGTGATGCTGGTGGTGCCGCCCAAGCGCGCGCGCGGTGGCCGCAAGCGCGATGCCGGCGTCGCGGCCAATCCGGCGGACAATCCGCTGTTCGAGGCGCTGCGGACCTGCCGCCGCGACCTCGCCAAGGAGGCGGGCGTGCCGCCCTATGTGATCTTCCACGATTCGGTGCTGCGCGAGATGGCGGCGCAGCGGCCGGGCAGCCGCGCCGAGCTGATGCATCTGTCGGGCATCGGCGCGCGCAAGCTGGAGGCCTATGGCGACGCCTTCCTCGACGTGATCCGGTCGCACGGCTGATCTGCCGTCGGTTAAGAAACCCCGTACAAAACCCGTGGAAACGCGACCAAAATAGCTGACGTATCTCGACCGATCGCGTAATGGGACCGGATGGCCGACATTCGCAGCATCAACGACCGGATCAGCGTCGCTCCGCAGATCGCTCCCGAGGATATCGCGGCGATCAAGGCGGCGGGTTTCGTCGCGATCGTCAACAACCGTCCGGATGACGAGGACAGCGGCCAGCCGAGCGGCGACACGATCCGCGCCGCGGCGGAGGCGGCGGGGCTCGCCTATAGCGCGATCCCCGTGACGCATGCCGGCTTCTCGCACCCGCAGATCGACGCGATGGCGGCGGCGCTGACCGCGGCGGACGGGCCGGTGCTCGCTTATTGCCGGTCGGGGACGCGGAGTTGCAACCTGTGGGCGCTCGCCGCGGCCAAGGCGGGGCGCGATCCCGAGTTGCTCGTCGCGCAGGCGCGCGGCGCGGGCTACGACCTTGCCGGTATGAAGCCGACGCTGGACGCGCTCGCCGGCGGCGCGTGACGGACGTGACCGATCGGGAGATCTGGATCGCGGTCGGCGCGGCCTTGGTCGCGATAGCGGTGACGCTCGGCGTCGTGCTGGCCTTACGCGGTCGCCGCAAGCCGCGGATCGCCAGCCCCGAGGAAGCGGCGGAGGCGGCCGAGCGCGCGCTGTCGGGTTTCGACACGCAAGGCGCGGTGGTCGGCGCCGATGGCGGCGGCGCGCTGGCGGTCGATCGCGGCGGGCGCGTCGCGGTGATGACGCGCGACGGCGCGCGGATCGCGGTACGCGAAGTGCCATGGGGGGCGCTGCGCTCGACCGCGGAGGGCATTTTGATCGACACCGGCGAGCGGAAACTGGGCGCGGTGCTGGTCGCGGGCGTGGATGCGCTCGACGTGCGGCGGCTGGCGCCGGCCGATCTCAAGCGGCTCGTGCCGCATCTGGGACGGTAGCGCGCTATCCCTCCCCCTTGCGGGCAGGGCTACGGACATGGCCGTCCGTGTGTTCGGACGACTTCCCAAGGCCACTTCGTCACCCCGGACTCGATCCGGGGCCCCGCTTCTTCGGACGGGGCGAAGAAGCGGGATGTCGGATCAAGTCCGGCATGACGGGGATATAAGTGCCGTCGCAACATACCAATCAATGATACGCGATAGCCCTCCCCCTTGCGGGGGAGGAATTGGGATCACGCCGCTTCGGTCTCGAGCGCCGGATAATCGATGTACCCTTCCGGCCCCTTCGAATACCAGGTCGCCTGATCGTCCTTGGCGAGCGGTGCGCCGCGGCGCAGGCGCTCGACCAGATCGGGGTTGGCGATGAACTTGCGGCCGAAAGCGATGCCGTCCGCCAGACCCGAGTCGAGATCGGCCTGCGCGCCCTCCGGCGTATAATCCTGGTTGAGGATCAGCGGCCGCTTGAACACCTCGCGGATCTGCGGGCTGAGCTTGGGCACGTCGGTGCTGCCGAAGGTGCCGTCGGGCGCCTGTTCGCGCAGTTCGAGGAAGCCGATGCCGAGCGCGTCGAGCGCCGCCGCGGCGGGGACGAAGACGCTGGCGGGATCGCTGTCGTCGGCGCCCTGCGTCTCGCCGTTCGGCGACAGGCGGATCGAGGTGCGGCCGGCGCCGATCGCGTCGATCACCCGCTCGACCACCTCGCGCATGAAGCGGATGCGGTTTTCCGGGCTGCCGCCGTATTCGTCGTCGCGCAAATTGGTGTTGTCGCGCAGGAACTGGTCGATCAGATAGCCATTCGCGCCATGGATCTGGACGCCGTCGAAGCCGGCGCGCAGCGCATTGGTCGCGGCATCGGCATATTCGTCCTGCGCGCGACGGATATCGTCGATCGTCGCCGCCTGCGCCTCGGCATAGGGGTTTTCGGGCTTGTGATAGGGCGCGCGCGTCGCCGAGGACGACAGCGGCGTCATGCCGATCACGTCCGGGCGGGCGAGCCGGCCCATATGCCAGATCTGCGCGACGATCTTGCCGCCGGCCTTGTGCACCGCGGCGGTCACCGGCTTCCACGCCTCGACCTGCGCGTCGGTCCACAGACCCGGCGCGTTCGGCCAGCCCAGCCCCTGACGGCTGACGCCGGTGCCTTCGGTGATGATCAGGCCGGCGCCGGCGCGCTGGCGGTAATAATCGACCATGATGTCGGTCGGCACGTGATCGTCGGTCGACCGGCCGCGGGTGAGCGGCGCCATGAGGACGCGGTTGGCGGCGTGAATATCGCCCAGCTGAATGGACTCGAAAAGGCTCGGCATAGATGCTCCCAAATGGCCTGACGGACGGGAGATAGGGCGCTACAGGGCGGCATGCATCAGGCTAGGCCCAGAAGAAAAACTGTCGCGGCGGCAACCTGGCAGGCGCCGGGCGCCGCATTCGTCGCGCTGGTCGTCGCCAATGTCGCGCTCGCCTTCGGGCCGTGGTTCGTCCGGCTCGCCGATGTCGGGCCGGTTGCCGCCGGCTTCTGGCGGATCGCGCTCGCCATCCCCTTCCTTGCCGGGCTCGCGCTGGCGAGCGGCGGCCGGCCGGCTCGGCTGGGCGCCGGCCTGTGGGTCATGCTGGCGATCGGCGGCGTCGCCTTCGCCGCCGATCTCGCCAGCTGGCATCTCGGCATCGTCCGCACGACGATGGCCAATGCGACGCTGTTCGGCAATTCGGCGATCCTGATCTACCCGCTCTACGGCTTCCTTGTCGCCAGGGCGTGGCCGACGCGGACGCAGGGGATCGCGCTGCTGCTCGCCGCGATCGGCGCGGGGCTGCTGATGGGGCGCTCCTACCAGCTCGATTCGCGCAACCTCGCCGGCGACCTGCTCTGCATCCTCGCCGGCATCCTCTATACGCTCTATATCGTGCTGATGGCGCGGGTCCGGCTGGCGATGCGGCCGCTGCCGGCGCTGGCGCTGGCGAGTGCGGCGACCGCGCTGCCGATGCTCGCTTTCGCGCTGCTGCTGCGCGAGACCGTGATGCCGCAGCATTGGTCGCCGCTCGTCGGCCTCGCCTTGGTCAGCCAGGTGATCGGCCAGGGCTGCATGATCTTCGCGCTCGGCCGCCTGTCGCCGCTGGTGATCGGCATCGGACTGCTGATCCAGCCGGTGGTGGCGGGCGCGATCGGCTGGGTCGAATATGGCGAGCGATTGCGGGGACCAGATTGGGTCGGGGTCGCGTTGGTCGCGCTGGCGTTGGTGCTGGTGCGCCGCGCCGAGGTTGCACCGTCGCGCCGGCGGGCGCAGGAGGCAGCCGTGCAGGAGATGGAAGCATGACGCAGGACCTGACGCTCGACGAGATCCGCGAGACGCTCGCGGAAGGCATCGCCGCCAATGCCGCGTTCGACGGCTGGGGCGACGCCGCGCGCGACATGGCGGCCGATGGCGCCGGGATCGACCGCGACGTCGCGCGGCTCGCCTTCTCGGGCGGCGCCATCGAAATGATCGACGCCTGGTTCGGGGCGATCGACCGGCGGATGGCGGCGACGCTGCCGCCCGAGACACTGGCGGCGATGAAGATCCGCGCGCGGATCACCGCACTTGTCGAGGCGCGACTGGCCATCGTCGCACCGGATCGCGAATCGCTGCGTCGCGCGCGCGCGATCCTCGCGCTGCCGCAAAACGTATCGCGCGCCGCCCGGCTCGGCTGGCGCAGCGTCGACCTGATGTGGCGGATGGCGGGCGACACCGCGACCGACTACAATCACTATACCAAGCGGACGATCCTGCTCGGCGTCTATGCCGCGACGATGACCGTCTTCCTCGACGACGACAGCGAGGGCCATGCCGACACACGCGCCTTCCTGGCGCGGCGGATCGACGGGATCATGCGCTTCGAGAAGACCAAGGCGGCGTTCACCAAACGCTACGAGCATCGGCCGAGCCTGTCGCGGTTCGTCGGCCGGCTGCGCTATCCGGCGGTGTGAATCCGGTCTCCCGCCCATTTTGCGGGTGATACTGTCTATAAAGCCGCCATGAGGTTCGATCGATTTCCGCGCGAGACGGAGCAAATGAGGAACGCGGCGCACTTGCCGAAAGGGCGAGTTGCGACCGGCAGGACTGGCCTCCGCCCCCATCGACATTTCCTTGCCCCGCCGCTTTACTCCCCCGTGGGTAAATGATAATCAGTCGCATCATGGATATGTCGCGTACCGTCGTTCCTGCCCTCGACCTCGTGTCGCTCCCGCGTCGCCAGCGCGCGACCGTGGCGGCGATCGACTGGACCCGCCTCGCGGTGCCCGAGGCGCGGCGGTTGCGCGAACTCGGCTTCGACGAGGGCGTCGCGGTTGAGGTGCTGCATCGCGCCTCGCTCGGTAGCGGTCCGATCGCCTGCCGGATCGGCCGGATGACCGTCGCGCTGCGTCGCGCCGTCGCCGGCGCGGTGCATGTGGCTCCCGCCACCGCCGAATAACCGTGCATGCAGCCCCGCTGGTCGCGCTGGTCGGCAATCCCAATGCCGGCAAAAGCGCGCTGTTCAACGCGCTGACCGGCGCGCGGCAGAAGGTCGGCAATTATCCCGGCGTCACGGTGGAGCGCCATTCGGGCCGGCTGGTGCTCGACGACGGCCGCCCGGTCGAGCTGATCGACCTGCCCGGCGCCTATAGTCTCGAACCCTCCAGCCCCGACGAACGCGTCACCCGCGACGTCGTCACCGGCGCGAGCAGCCTCGAACGGCTGCCCGACGCGCTGGTCGTAGTGGTCGACGCCGCCAATCTCGACAACCATCTGCGCTTCACGCTCCAGCTGATCGCGCTCGGCCTGCCCGTGGTGGTCGCGCTCAACATGGTCGATCTCGCCGAGCGCGACGGGCTGACGCTCGACGCCGCGGTGCTCGAGCGCGAACTCGGCGTGCCAGTGATCCCGACCGTCGCGGTGCGCCGGCGCGGCATCGACGCGTTGCGCGGTGCGATCGCCGATCTCGTCGGCGGCGGGGCCAAACCGCGTGCGCCCGACGTCTCGGCGGGAACGCAGGACGATATCGTCCAGCTGCAACGCCGCGCCCGCCGCATCGCCACCGCGGCCACCGTCTCGGAAACCGCGGGCCGGCGCTGGGCGCATATGCTCGACACGGTTGCGCTGCATCCGATCGTCGGGCCGCTGCTGCTCGTCACCATCCTGTTCGTGATGTTCCAGGCGGTGTTCACCTGGGCCGCGGTCCCCGCCGATGCGATCGACGCGGGCTTCGCCGCCTTGCAGGACGTGATCAAAAGCGCGATGCCGGACGGATTCGTCCGCTCGCTGCTCACCGACGGGCTGATCGCCGGCGTCGGCGCGGTGATCGTCTTCCTGCCGCAGATCCTGATCCTGTTCCTGTTCATCCTGATCCTCGAATCGTCGGGCTATATGGTGCGCGCGGCATTCCTGATGGACCGGCTGATGGCCACGGTCGGCCTGTCGGGGCGGGCGTTCATCCCGCTGCTGTCGAGCTTCGCCTGCGCCGTCCCCGGCATCATGGCGACGCGGGTGATCGAGGACGAGAAGGACCGGCTGACCACGATCCTGATCGCGCCGCTGATGACGTGCAGCGCGCGCTGGCCGGTCTACACGCTGATCATCGGCGCGATGATTCCCAATACGCAGCTCGCGCCGTTCATCCGGTTGCAGGGCGTCGTGATGTTCGGCCTGCTCGTGACCGGTATCGCCGGCGCCTATTTCGCCGCGCTGGCGCTGCGCCGGACGGTGACCAAGGGCGCCTCGTCGGGCTTCATGATGGAGATGCCGAAATACCAGGTGCCGTTGCTGCGCGACGTGGTCCTCGGGCTCTGGCAGCGCGCGGTAATCTTCCTCAAGCGCGCCGGCACGATCATCGCCGCGACCACCGTCATATTGTGGCTGCTGCTCAGCTTCCCCAAGCCACCCGAGGGCAGTGGCGTCAGCCCGGTCGACTATTCGATCGGCGGCCGGATCGGCCATGGCATCGAATATGTCGTCAAGCCGATCGGCTTCAACCGCGACATCGCGCTGGCGCTGCTGCCGGCGATGGCGGCGCGCGAGGTCGCGGTGTCGGCGATCGGCACCGTCTACGCGATCGACGACAAGGACGGCGGCGGCACCGACCGCATCACCGACCAGATCCGCGGCCGCTGGACGCTGCCGACCGCGCTCGCCTTTCTGATGTGGTTCGTCTTCGCGCCGCAATGCATCTCGACGATCGCGGTGACCCGGCGCGAGACCAACGGCTGGAAATGGCCGCTGTTCATGGTTGGCTATTTGTTCGCCGCCGCCTACATCATGGCCGGGATCACATACTGGCTGGCGGTGTTCGCCGGCCTCTAGGCATTTTCGGGGCATTTCATGGCGGGTAGCGTCAACAAGGTCATTCTCGTCGGCAACCTGGGGCGCGACCCCGAAAGCCGCAGCTTCCAGAACGGCGGCAAGGTGGTCAACCTGCGCATCGCCACCTCCGAATCCTGGAAGGACAAGAACAGCGGCGAGCGCAAGGAAAAGACCGAATGGCATTCGGTCGCGATCTTCAACGAAGGCCTCGCCAACGTCGCCGAGCGCTTCCTGCGCAAGGGCTCGAAAGTGTATATCGAGGGCGCGCTGCAGACCCGCAAATGGCAGGATCAGCAGGGTAACGACAAATATTCGACCGAGATCGTGCTGCAGGGCTTCAACAGCGTGCTGACGATGCTCGACGGTCCCGGCGGCGGCCAGGGTGGTGGCGGCGGCGGTGGTGGTCGCGGCGGCGCCGGCGGCGGTGACGACTGGGCCGGTGGCGGCGACGATTTCGGCGGCGGCTCGTCGAGCGGCGGCTATGGCGGCGGCAGCGGCGGTCGCGGCGGCAGTGCGCCTGCGGGCGGCGGCAATCGCGGTGGCGGCAGCTTCGGCCAGGGTGGAGGCTTCGCCGACGATCTCGACGACGACGTGCCGTTCTGAGCGATCCCGGCGCACCTGCGGGCCTGTCGTTACATTGCGGCGTGCCGCCGGTCGCACCGGCGCGCGCGCCCGTCGCCCCCGGCTGGCGCGTCGACGAGGCGACGCGCACGGCGGCGATGCAGGCCTATGATCTCGAATCGCTGCGCGACAGCGCATCGCTGAAGAAGATCACCGACTTCGCCGCAGCCTTGTGCGGCACGCCGATCGCACTGGTCAGCCTGGTCGAGGAGACGCAGCAGACCTTCCTGTCGCGAACCGGCCTCGACGTATCGGAAACGCCTCGCGAGATGTCGTTCTGCCAGCATGCGATGCTGGAGGACCGGATCATGGTGATCCCCGACGCGACGCAGGATCCGCGCTTCATCGACAATGCTTTGGTCACCGGCGATCTGCACCTGCGCTTCTACGCCGGTGCACCGCTGGTGTCCGACGACGGCATCGCGCTCGGCTCGCTGTGCGTCATCGACACCGTTCCCCGTCAGGGGCTGACCAAGCTGCAGATGCAGGGTCTGACGACGCTCGCCGACAATGTCATGGCGCGGTTGCGCGACAGCCGTGACGCGGCGGCGTGGCGCGCGACCGACCGGGCGACCCGCCGCCAATTGACCGACAGCGAGGACCGGTTCCGCACGCTCGCCGATACGATGCCACAGATGGTCTGGTCGACGCTCCCCGACGGCTATCACGATTATTACAACGCGCGCTGGTATGAATTCACCGGCACGCCGCTGGGATCGACCGACGGCGAGGGCTGGAACGACGTGTTCCACGCCGAGGATCAGGCGCGCGCCTGGGAGGTGTGGAGCCATTCGCTGGCGACCGGCGAGCCCTATCAGATCGAATATCGCCTGCGCCATTTCGACGGCACCTATCGCTGGGTGCTCGGTCGCGCGCTGCCGATCCGCGACGCCGACGGCCGGATTACGCGCTGGTTCGGCACCTGTACGGACATCCACGAACAGAAACTGGCGCTGCACGAGCGTGAGGTGATCAGCCAGGAACTGTCGCACCGGATCAAGAACATCTTCTCGGTCATCTCGGGGCTGATCTCGTTCGCGGCGCGCAGTCAGCCGGGCTTCGCCCCGATCGCCGCCGACCTGCGCCAGCGGATCACCGCGCTCGGCCGTGCGCACGATTTCGTCCGGCCGCACAGCCCGCAATCGCGCCCGGCGGTGCAGCAGGACAGTCTGCACGGCCTGCTCGGCGAATTGTTCGAACCCTATCAGCGCGGCGACCACCCGCCTATCATCGTCACCGGCGACGAGATCGCGATCGACGACCGGTCGGCGACGCCGCTGGCGTTGCTGTTCCACGAGCTTGCCACCAACGCGACCAAATATGGCGCGCTGTCGACCGACTCCGGCACGATCGCCGTCACCGTCGTGCGTGGCGACAATCAGGCGACGCTCTACTGGACCGAACGTGGTGGACCGCCGGTAATCGCGCCCGACGGACCGCAAGGCTTCGGCAGCCAGTTGATCGAATTGTCGGCGGTGCGTCAGCTCGGCGGCACGGTGACGCGCGACTGGCGTCCGGAGGGATTGGCGATGACGATCACCGTACCGCTGGCCGCATTCCGGCGGGGCTGATCAGGCGATATTCGAGCCGAGCATGACGATGTCGTCGTTGGCCGGCTTCTCGCCGTCGGTGGCGAACGCGGCGGCGGCGAGGATCGCGGCCTCGCTGAACGGCTTGCGGATGTAGCCGAGCGCGCAGTCCATGCCGCGGTCGATCTGCGCGGGATTGGCGGTGACGAACACGACCTTGACCCCGTAATCGCGCGCCATCCGCTCGGCGATGCCCGGGCCGGTCGGGCCATCGCGCAGGTTGACGTCGACGAAGGCGAAGCCGCAACCGGGTGCCGCCTCGATCGCGCTGGCGCTGTCCGCGGCGATCGCCGCGACGGTATAGCCGGCGTCCATCAGGATGCGCTCCAGATCGAGGGCCACGAAAATCTCGTCTTCGACAATCAGAGCGGTCTTGGTCATCATATGTCCCGGCTTGACGATGGCGAACCAGCGTTTGGGCAAATAGTTCCGCTCTTTACCACATTCATGTCGGAATCGAACATTATTCGCTCAGCGCCGCAGCAGGAAAACGGCGTGCTGGGCGAGCAGATTGGCCGCCGCCGAACTGCGCTGCCGGTCGCCGGACAGAAACCAGGCGCCCTCGACGACGACCTGTCGCGCCTTCAGGAACGCCCGGAAATCGTCGATCGTGACGTGATGGATATTGGGCGTGTCATACCATTGTTCGGGCAATTGGTGCGTCACGGGCATCCGCCCGCCCCAAAGCAGCGAGAGCCGCACCCGCCATTGCGCGAAATTGGGGAAACTGACGAACGCCCGCCGGCCGATGCGCAGCAGATGGTCAAGCACCACGTCGGGCGCGCGCGCGGTCTGCAACGTCTGGCTGAGGATCGCATAATCGAAGCTCTGGTCGGGATAGCCGGCGAGATCGACATCGGCATCGCCCTGGATCACCGACAGGCCGCGCGCCACCGCCGCGGCGACGTTGCCCGCGTCGATCTCCAGTCCGCGCGCGTCGCAGCCGCGGTCGTCGCGCAACGCCGCCATCAGCGCGCCGTCGCCGCAACCGATGTCGAGCACGCGGCTGCCGGGCGCGACATGATCGGCGATCACCGCGAGGTCGGGCCGGAGCGTCATCGTCCGCCCCGCAGAAAACCGTCGACGACGCGGTTCATTTCGGGCGCGTCGAGCAGGAAGGCGTCGTGGCCATAGGGGCTCGACAGTTCGACGAAGCTGACCGGCGCGCCGGCGGCGTTGAGCGCTTGCACGATGCTACGCGATTCGCTGGTCGGATAGAGCCAGTCGGTGTCGAAACTGACGAGGCAGAAGCGCGCGCGGCTGGCGCGGAAGGCATTGGCGAGCAGCCCGCCATGTTCCTCGGCGAGATCGAAATAGTCCATTGCGCGGGTGATGTAGAGATAGCTGTTGGCGTCGAACCGGTCGACGAAGCTCAGGCCCTGGTGGCGCAGATAGCTCTCCACCTGAAAATCGGCGTCGAAGCCGAAGCTCTTCGCCTCACGCGCCTGCAAGCGACGGCCGAACTTCTCGGTCAGCCCCGCCTCGGACAGATAGGTGATGTGCGCCGCCATCCGCGCCACCGCGAGTCCCGCCGCGGGCGGTTCGCCGCCGTAATAGTCGCCGCTTTGCCAATTGGGATCGGCCATGATCGCCTGCCGCCCGACCTCGTGGAAGGCGATGTTCTGCGCGGTGTGGCGCGCAGTCGAGGCGATGATCACCGCCGCGTCGATCCGCTCCGGGAAGGTCGCGGTCCAGCTCAGCGCCTGCATGCCGCCCATCGAGCCGCCGACGATCGCCTTCAGCCGGCCGACGCCGAGATGATCGAGCAGCATCGCCTGCGCACGGACCATGTCGCGGATCGTGATGACGGGGAAGGCCATCCCCCACGGCCGCCCGGTCGCCGGATTGACGCTCGCCGGGCCGGACGAGCCCATGCAACTGCCCAGGACATTGGCGCAGATGACGAAGTCGCGCGCCGGATCGATCGGCTTGCCCGGCCCGATCATCCGCGTCCACCAGCCCGGCTTGCCGGTACGCGGATGCGTCGAGGCGACGTGCTGGTCGCCGGTCAGCGCATGGCAGACGAGGATCGCATTGCCGCCGTCGGCCGCGAGGCTGCCATAGGTTTCATAGGCGATCTCGACCGGCGACAGCAGCACGCCGCCGTCGAGGCGCAGCGGCCCCGGCAGCGTGACATGGCGGTTGCATCCGAAACGGTCGTCCCCGGTCATCACCGGGTCGCTACGGCGCTCTTCTTGTCAACGCAAGCACGCGCCCGCTAAGGCCATGCGCATGACCGCACCCGCCCCCAAATCCTGGATCCTGGGCATCGCGCCCTATGTCCCCGGCCGCGCCACCAGCGAGGATGGCCGCAAAGTCGTCAAACTGTCGTCGAACGAGAATCCGTTCGGCACGCCCGAGCCGGCCCGCGCCGCCTATCGTGACGCCGCCGACCATCTCGAACGCTATCCGGACGCCGCCGCGATCGACCTGCGCGCGGCGCTCGCCGCGCATTACGGCGTCGAGGCGGAGCGGCTGATCTACGGCACCGGCTCGGACGAGGTGCTCCACCTCGCCGCCGGCACCTTCGCCGGGCCGGGCGACGAGATCATCCATGTCCGCTACGGCTTCGCGGTCTACGAGATCGCAACGCGGCGGGTCGGCGCGACCCCGGTCGTGGTGCCCGACCGCGACTATGCGACCGACGTCGACGCGATCCTCGCCGCGGTGACCGACAAGACCAAGATCGTGTTCGTCGCCAATCCCAACAACCCGACCGGCACCTACAGCACGAAGGACGAGATCGCGCGGCTGCACGCCGGCCTGCCGGAGTCGGTGCTGCTGGTGCTCGATCAGGCCTATACCGAATATCTCGACCCCGAGGACGACGACGGCGGGCTGGAGCTGGCACGCACCGCCTCCAACGTACTGGTGACGCGCACCTTCTCAAAGATCTTCGGCCTCGCCTCGGAACGGGTCGGCTGGGGCTATGCATCGCCCGAGATCATCAACGCGATGCACCGCATCCGCGCGCCCTTCGCGTTCAGCATCGGCGCGCAGGCGGCGGCGATCGCGGCGCTGGGCGATGCCGGCTTCGTCGAGCGCAGCCGCAGCCACAATCGCGAATGGCGCGGCTGGTTCAGCGAACAGGTCGATGCGTTGCCGGGCCTGCGCGCGGTGCCGAGCAAGGCCAATTTCGTACTTGTGCTGTTCGAGGGGCTGCTGACCGCCGAGGATGCGTACAAGGCGCTGATGGCGGCGGGCTATGCGACGCGCTGGCTGCCCGGTCAGGGCCTGCCGCAGGCGTTGCGGATCACGATCGGCACCGAGGCGGAGATGCGCGACGTCGTCGCGGTGCTGCGCGCCGAGACCGGGCGCGCCGGCTGATGCTGCCGTTCGCGCGCGTCACGATCGTCGGGCTCGGGCTGATCGGCTCGTCGGTCGCGCGCGCGGTGCGGCAGGCGATGCCGACGGTGCGGATCACCGGCTATGACGCCGATCCCGAGGTGCGCGCGATCGCGACGCGGATCGAGCTCGCCGACGATATCGCCGACAGCGCGGGTGCGGCAGTGATCGATGCCGATCTCGTCATGCTGTGCGTGCCGGTCGGCGCGATGGGCGCGGTGGCGGCGGAGTTCGCCGACGATCTGCCCGCCGAGGCGATCGTCAGCGACGTCGGCGGCTCGAAGGCGAGCGTCCTCGCGGCATTGCGCGCGGTGCTGCCCGAGGCGACGATCGTCCCCGGCCATCCCGTCGCCGGCACCGAACATAGCGGCCCCGAGGCGGGCTTCGCGACGCTGTTCCGCGGCCGCTGGTGCATCCTGACCCCCGAGGAAGGCACGGCCGAGGCGCCCGTCGCGCGGCTACGCGCCTTCTGGGAGGCGCTCGGCGCGCAGGTCGAGATCATGACGCCGCGCCACCACGATCTCGTGCTCGCGGTGACCAGCCATGTACCGCATCTCATCGCTTATTCGATCGTCGGCACAGCCAGCGATCTCGAAGAGGTGACGCAGAGCGAGGTGATCAAATTCTCGGCGGGCGGCTTCCGCGACTTCACCCGCATCGCCGCCTCCGATCCGGTGATGTGGCGCGACGTCTTCCTCAACAATCGCGAGGCGGTGCTGGAGATCCTCCAGCGGCTGACCGAGGACGTGACAATGCTCCAGCGGGCGATTCGCTGGGGCGACGGCGACCAGTTGTTCGACCTGTTCACGCGCACCCGCGCGATCCGCCGCTCGATCATCGAACAGGGCCAGGACGACGCCAAGCCGGACTTCGGCCGGAGTCATTAGGATCGTACACCAATCCCCCGACCGTTCGTGCTGAGCCTGTCGAAGGGCAGGTGAGACCCACTGCCCTTCGACAGGCTCAGGGCGAACGAGGGGACCGATGGCCCCGCCCCCTCAATGGAAATCGCGTGACGGGGGCATGATGCGCACATCGCGCGGATGCTGGCCACGCGGGTCGCGGCTGCTGATGGGCTTGGGACGGATCACCTCGTCGACCGGCAGCAGCGGCGTCTCGGCGTTGTAGTCCGAGGACAGCCGCCGCAGCTCCACGCTGCGATCATAGGCCTTGACCGTCATCAGGTGGATCACGCCTTCCTCGCTGCGCTGGATCACGCCTTCCAGCACCAGCAGCCGCGCCGCCATCACCGCGCGCCGGTTCGCCTCGAAATCGCGCGCCCACATCAGCGCGTTGGTGACGCCGGTCTCGTCCTCGATCGTCACGAAGATCGCATTGCCCTTGCCCGGCCGCTGGCGGACCAGCACGACGCCGGCGATCCGCGCGCGCCGCCCGTCCCGGAGCCGCCCCGCCTGCGCGCTGGAGACGATCCCCTCGGCGGCGAACAGCGGCCGCAGGAAGCGCATCGGATGGTCCTTCAGCGACAGCCGCGTCGTCTGGTAATCCGCCGCGACCTCCTCGCTCGCCGGCATCGCGGGAAGCTGCGCATCGACCTCGCGGCCGAGTTCGGGCGCGTCCGCCGCGGCGAACAATGCGAGCTGCTTGGGCGGGGTGCGCCGCACCTCCCACAAGGCATCGCGCCGGCCGAGCGCGATCGAACCGAAGGCATCGGCATCGGCGAGCAGGTCGAGGCCGCGCTTGGGCAGTCCGGCGCGCGCCGCCACCGCCTCGATATCGGCGAACGCCCCCGCCGCGCGCGCCGCGACCAGATCCGTCGCCCACGTCTCGCGAAAGCCGTCGATCTGCCGAAAGCCGAGCCGGATCGCGAGCCCGCCATCGTCGAGCGGTTCGAGCGCATTGTCCCAGCCGCTGGCGTTGACGTCGATCGGCCGCACGACGACGTCATGCGCGCGCGCATCCTGCACCAATTGCGCCGGCGCATAGAAACCCATCGGTTGCGAATTGAGGATCGCGCAGCCGAACACCGCCGGGTGGAAGCATTTGATCCACGACGACACGTAGACCAGCCGCGCAAACGACAGCGCATGGCTTTCGGGAAAGCCGTAGCTGCCGAAGCCCTCGATCTGCTTGTAGCAGCGCATCGCGAAGTCGCGTTCGTAGCCGCGGCGGACCATCCCCTCGACCAATTTGGCCTGGAAATCCTCCATGCCGCCGACGTTGCGGAACGTCGCCATCGCGCGACGCAGCTGGTTCGCCTCGCCCGGCGTGAATTCCGCCGCGACGATCGCGAGTTTCATCGCCTGTTCCTGGAACAGCGGCACGCCATAGGTCTCGCGGAGCAGATTGCGCAGCTCGTCGGGATCGTGCGGCGGATGCGGCGCGGGAAATTCGGGGATCTCCTTGCCCGCCCGGCGACGCAGATAGGGATGGACCATATCGCCCTCGATCGGCCCCGGCCGGACGATCGCCACCTGCACCACCAGATCGTACAATTTGCGCGGGCGCAGCCGCGGCAGCATGTTGATCTGCGCGCGGCTCTCGACCTGGAACACGCCGATGCTGTCGCCCTTGCACAGCATGTCGTAGACCGGCGGATCGTCCGGCGGGATGCTGTCGAGATCGTGGCTCTCCAGCCCGTTGTCGCGCATCAGGTCGAACGCCTTGCGGATGCAGGTCAGCATGCCGAGCGCGAGGATGTCGACCTTCATGATCTTCAGTTCGTCGATATCGTCCTTGTCCCATTCGATGAAGGTCCGGTCCGCCATCGCGCCGTGATGGATCGGCACCGTCTCGTCCAATCGCCCCTGCGTCAGCACGTAGCCGCCGACGTGCTGCGAGAGATGGCGGGGGAATTTGATCAGCCGATCGACCGTGTCGCGCAGCCGCGCGATCTCGGGATTGTCGACGGTAAATCCGGTCTCGCCGAGGTGTTTGGATTCGAACCGGTCGGCGAAGCTGCCCCAGACGGTGCTGGTCAGCCGCTGCGTCACGTCCTCGCTCAGGCCCAGCACTTTGCCCGCCTCGCGCACCGCGCTGCGCGGGCGGTAATGGATGACGGTCGCCGCGATCGCCGCGCGATGCCGGCCATAGCGGCGATAGATATATTGCATCACCTCCTCGCGCCGCTCGTGCTCGAAGTCGATGTCGATATCGGGCGGCTCGTCGCGCTCGGCGGAGACGAAGCGCGAGAAGAGCAGGTCGTAGCGCATCGGATCGACCGAGGTGACGCCGAGCAGCCAGCAGACCGCGGAATTCGCCGCCGATCCGCGACCCTGGCAGAGAATCGGCGGATCGCATTCCTCGCGCGCGAAGCGGACGATGTCGTGCACCGTGAGGAAGTAGAAAGCATATTGGCGCTCGGCGATCAGCGGCAGTTCCTCGTCGAGCAGCTTTTGCAGACGCGCCGGTATCCCCTCGGGAAAGCGCTTGCGGGCCGCAGCATACGTGATGTGCTCCAGCCACGCCTGTGGCGCCCAGCCCGCCGGCACCGGCTCGTGCGGATATTCATAGGCGAGATCGGTCAGCGTGAAGGCGATGCGGTCGAGGATGCGCCCGCTCTCCGCGACCGCCTGCGGCAGATCGGCGAACAGCCGCGCCATTTCCTCGCCCGATTTCAGATGGCGTTCGCCGTTGGCGGCGAGCCGGCGCCCGGCCGCGCGGATCGTCGTGCCGAGGCGGATGCAGGTGAGCACGTCGTGCAGCGGTCGATCGGCCGGTTCGGCGTACAGCGCGTCGCCGGTGGCGAGCAGCGGCACGCCCATCGCCTGCGCGAGCCGGGCATGCTGCGCCAACCGACGACGGTCGCGCCCGGCGCGTGGCATCGTCACGCCCAACCAGACCCGATCCGGCGCGGCGCCGGCGAGGCGTCGGATCGTCTCGCCGAGCCCCGCATCGCTGCGTGGCGGCGGCAGCATCGCCCCGTCGCGCGCCTCGTGCGGACGGGCGCTCGATGCGGGAAGCACGATCAGCAGCAGGTCGTCGAGATGCCGCAGCAGGTCGCCGAAGCCGAGGATGCAATCGCCCTTCACCGCACGCAAATTGCCCATCGTCAGCAGGCGCGTCAGCCGCCCCCAGCCGTGCCGCGTCGTCGGATAGGCGACGATATCGGGCGTACCGTCGGCGAACACCAGCCGCGCGCCGACCACCAGTTTGAAGTCGATATCGGCGAAGCCGCCCTCGATCGCCCGTGCACGGATCAGCCGCAGCGCCTTGTGCGCCCGTACCACCCCGGCGACGGTGTTGCGGTCGGCGATGCCGATGCCGGCATGGCCCAGCGCCACCGCCTGCGCGATCATGTCCTCGCCATGGCTCGCGCCCTCGAGGAACGAGAAATTGGTCGCCGCGACGAGTTCGGCGAATGCGGTCATCGGCGATCGCCGTCCGCCACGCTCACGCGAACAACCCGTGCAGATACCAGCGCGGATGCGCCTGTTCGTCGTGCAGGCCGTGGCGGAAGATCCAGAAGCGGCGGCCGCGGCGATCCTCGACGCGATAGTAATCGCGCGTCGGGATCGCGGCGTCGTGGCGGCGCCACCATTCGCCGGCGATCCGCTCCGGCCCTTCCGACCGCGCCACCTCATGCACCCGCCGCCGCCAGCGGAAGCGATGCGGCGGACCGTCCGGCACTTCGGCCATCACGCTCTCGATCAATTGCGGCGGGTCGAACAGATAGATCGGGCGCAGCGGCGGCTCGCCGTCCTCGGTCGCCGGCCACGCGCTCGCCGGCGTGTCCGCGGTGGCGGGCAGCATCAATTCGGCCTGTTCGGGGATATGACTGTCGCGCGATCCGAAGCGCCGCACCCGGCCGCGGCCGAGCCGGGTCGAGAGCTGGTCGACGAGCTGTGCGACCTGCCCCGCCCCGGCGCCGGTCTCGCGCGCGCTGGCACCGCCCTCCAGCCGCAATTGCGCCGCGTCGAGCCGCTCGGCGAGCGCGACGTCGAGCCGCACGAGGTCGTAACCGAACCCCGGATCGAGCGGATCGGCGAGACTGTCGATCCGCTCGGCGAACAGCCGCATCAGCAAGGCCACGTCGCGCGTCGGCTGACCGGTCTCGACGCGCAGCGACTGGATATGGCCATCGGCACGGAACAGCCGCGCCTCCCAGCGCCGGCCGCCCTGCTGCCGCTCCGCCAGCGTCCCGGCAGCGTCCGCGGCGAGATCCTCGAGCACCTCCAGAGCGTATTCGGTACGCGCGATCGGCTCGGCGAAGCGGCGCTCGACCGCGACCGGTGCGACGCGCACCCGCGGCTTGACCGGCGCCTTGTGATCGCCCGCCAGCCGACGCACCGCGGTCGCCGCCTCCTCGCCGAAGCGTGCGGCGATCCCCGCCAGCGGCCGCGCCATCACGTCGCCGACCGTCTTGAGCCCGGCCCGGGTCAGCGCCACCGTCGCATCCGCATCCAGCTCCAGCGCCGCCACCGGCAGCCGCTTGACCGCGCGGGTCTCGTCGGGCGCCGGCGCGCCGGCATAACGGGCGAGCGCCCGCGCGATCTCGGGCGTGTCGCCGAAGGCATGGCGGGCGAGGATGCCACGCCGCGCCATCCGCGCCTCGGCATCCGCCGCCAGCGCACGCTCGCCGTCAAAGGCATGCGCGCAGCCGGCGATGTCGATCACCAGCGCGTCGGGCGGCATCAGCGCCACCGTCGGACTGTAACGCGTGCAGCCGTCCGCCAGCCGTTCCAGCCAGTCCATATCGGCATGCGGATCGGCGGGGAACACCTCGAGCTCGGGCACCCGCGCCCGCGCATCCGCGAGGGTCAGCCCCGGCTCCAGCCCGATCCGCGCCGCGGCGAGATCGGTCGCGGTCAGCCGCACGGCATTGCCGACGGTCTCGACGAAGGCGACCGGCGTCTCACCCCGTCCGGCGAACAGGTGCGGCCGGGTGGCGCGCAGCCGCTCGACCGGGAGCCACGGAAAAACCAGCGCCAGATAGCGACGCTCCACGGAAACTCTTGGCATCACGATCCCACTCCACGCGCCAGCGCTGCCCCGCGGGGCCGCCGCGCCGGCGCAGACATTCCACATCGAAGGCGGCGAAGCCCGGCGCGCCCGCGCCCGTGCCCTGGTCGAGCGCGATCGACGGCACCGCCGCCACGCCCCAGCGCGTCGCCGCCGCACTTGCGGTCGGCGCGGCACCGATACGCAGCGACAGGACGGTGACGCCCGACGATTCGGCGGCGAGCATCAACCGCCGCGTCGCGGTGAGATCGAAGCCCGGCGCGCGGCCGACGCTTTCGACCAGCACCGTCCCTAGCCCCGGACAGCGCGCCGCATCCGCCGCAGCGCGCAGCAGCGCCGCCTCGTCCGCGACGATTCCCAGCACCAGCGACTCGGCGGACAGGCCGAGTTCGATCAGCCCGCTGGCATGCAGCCGCCCCTGCGTCCGCTCGCACGCCTCGGTACGCAGCCACAGCAGCGGCATGGCCCGCGCCGCCAGCGCGACGGCGATGCCGAAGCCCGCGCCGCTCGGCCCATCGCCCTCTTCGACCGCATAGATTTCATGCAGTTGCGCACCCGTCAGCCCGTGCGCCAGCCAAGCGTCGACCGGCGCCGCGGCACCTTGCGCAGCGCCGTCACCGGCGGCAAGGCGCCGCAAACGGGCGATCAGGGCGGACGAGTCGCTCATAAATGTTCTTGTAATGTTCTTATGACTGAGTCGCCAAGCCGAAATCGTGTTGCTGATTTTGTACGATTGCTGTTGCAGCCCCGGAAAAGCGCTGCTAGTGGCGCGCCTCACCCAAACGGTGGCTAGCATGAGCAGCCGTTTCAAGGCGCCAGAGCGGGCGTAGCTCAGGGGTAGAGCACAACCTTGCCAAGGTTGGGGTCGAGGGTTCGAATCCCTTCGCCCGCTCCAGTTTTCTACAGTGTTTGCAGCCACTTAGAGGCTGGCCGCCGAGGCCAAGGGTAGCAGCTTACGGCTATGGGGTAACGGTGGGGTACCTCGCAGGGGTTAGCTTGCATAAGCTGATCGGAAGATGCTGCCGAGCGCCGGCTACGCTCTTCGTTTGAACGCCATACGCTTTTCGACGCCCGTCATCCGACACCGCCACGTGCACAATGGCTCGCTAACGCCATACTCGGCGGCGATCCATTCAATGGACGCGCCGCGGCTGCGATGATGTAGCAGCGCCGACTCTGGCAGGAGTAAAGCGCCTCCTAACCAGTCCGCTTCATCTTCTTGATCCGCAGAATAGTCAGACAGCAGGACAAGACCGCTTGGGGAGACGCTCACCTCGGACGGAGCATGGTCCAGGTCGATATGCGCAATCTCATGCATAAGCGTGGCCGCTCTGCGAGCGCGGCTCTGCGCCGAATTGAGCACGACCAAATGAACACCGTCTTCGACGAGGCTCATGCCGGACCAGCTATCTGGATCATGCACGAGCAGCTGCCTCATGTGCACATCGGGCAACGCAAGATCCTTGGCTTCAAATACTAGAATGTCCCGATGGGCAGCATAAGCCCATGGGCAAAGCGGACCAAGCGCCGGTAAGCCAAGTTCCGTACGCGCGCTAAGCGCCCGACGCTCAGCGTCAGCTTTGAAGCCCCTGCGCACGCTAGTCTCCGCTCGTCAATTCTGATCGGGCACGCCGGGCGTTTTGCGCTGCCAGTATTAATGCGCCCAGCGAGGTTGCCGTCTCGGCGGAGACGGTGGGCTTCTTCCTGAAATGGGCGACGGCTCGTTTTGTCGCCGCTTGCCCCGCAGGACGTTCGACTCCTAGAAACTTCGCCGGGTCTACCTCCAGCCAGCGACAAATCTTCGCGAAGGTTCCAAGGTCAGGAAGGTTGCCGTTCTCCACGCGAGACAGGGTCGCAGGGCTAACGTCAGCCTCGGCGGCCGCAGCGCGTATCCCGCGCCCACCCCGCTTGCGCGCGATTAATCGCCCTAGCTCCTCGATAGGCAGCGTCATAATGTCTCCAACCGTCCTTGACGCACGTGCAACACAGCGATAGTGTCTCACACGTAAGACAAGTCGCCTCTCGGACGAAACTGCCTTACATCTGAAACGGACGAATCACTTCCGCCTCTTTGTGTCAAGCGAAAGTGTCGGCCACCAAGGTGAAGGAACTGCAAGAATGAGTGGTAAGAATCAGTATGTCGTTCGGAACGGCGGCGGTTGGGGCGTGCGCGGCGAGGGCAATAGCCGTCTCACCGGCTCATATGACACCCAGGCTGCCGCGATCGCCCGCGGCCGCGAAATTGCCCAGAATCAGGGTGCCGAGCTTCGCATCCAGGGCCGCGATGGCCAGTTCCGCGAGTCGTGGTCCTATGGGCACGACCCGTTCCCGCCCGAGGGCTAACAAGACTTGAGGGGTCGCGAGAGCGGCCCCTCTTTTACAATCGTCTGTTTACGACAGGAGTACTTCAATGGCTTGGTATGTTGCCGGCACAAACGTCTCGACCTGCGACGGTTCGGAAGCTGTCTGGAAGACTGAATACGGTCCGGCGCAGACCGTGCCGCTTTCAGGCATATACAAATGCCAGGGCTGCAAGAGAGAGGTCACCTCAAACGAAGGCGATCGATTCCCGCCCCAGAACCATCATCAGCACTCCGCTGCGCAAGGGTCGATCCGTTGGCGGCTGTTGGTCTGGACAAACACGAGTGGAAATTAGCGGATAGATCGAACTACCCGTCACTGGTCCACCCCCACCCGCAACATCAACCCAAGCACCAACTCAGCGGCTCGGAGCCGCCGCCGCTCCCCGCCGCCGCACGCGCCAGGGAACGAGAATGGCCGACCAGCTGCTCAACGGACTGTACAAGCTCGGCTTAGAGACGCGCTCCGGTGCCGAGCATGGCGTTGCCTACCTGCACGATGGCCGCCTGCGCGGCGGCGACAGCGGTATAGCCTACCTAGGCATCTACAGGCAGGACGAGCAAGAGTTCTCGGCCGACCTTTCGCTTATCCAGCACCGGCACGTACCGGGTGCAGTGCACGCCTTTAGGCTGAACGACGTCCGCGTAGAGCTGAACGGCGTAGTGGACGACGCCAATATGGTTAAGGTGCAGGGAGCAATTCTAAAGCAGCTGGTGCTGTTTACGATACGGCTTTCGCAAATGGCAGATTAGGGCTTTTAATCGCCGTGCCGGCAAGACATGCTCAAAGACTTAACGGCCTTGAGCGTTGAAGCGCTTTTGGAAGCGCAAAACGACTACAGCAATGTGAATTTATTGCTTGCCAAGCATTCCGATATCCTCTGCAATTCAACTGGCAACGTGCTTACTAAGCCGCGGCTGCGCTAGCTTTTTGATGCTGATGGCTCGTGACGCGACCACACAGATCTATGAATTGCGCGGGGGACATAAAGCTTTTTGCTGCGTTCGTCTCACGCGTGCACAGCTCGTACTTTGATCGCCCTACCCCTCTGACGTGATCGAACGACGGCATGCATCTGCGCAGCGTGAGGTGATGGCGATTCCCATTCAAGCTGGCCTGTGGATCAGTCCAACCAGCCCTTAGGTGATCAACGAAGAGCCTGTTGCCTGTATACGGATCGTGTCCATCACTCTTATGAGCAGCTTTATGCAGAGCCTGCTTCAGATCGGACGGTGTGGCGTGTGCACGCTTGCCACTACGTCGTTCGCGCTTCCAAATGGAACTGGTTTGACCGTTTAGCCAGCTCGCATACTCGGCATCAGTGACTTGCCGGACACGTAGCCAGTCGGGGGCAGGATATTCCTTCATTGCTATATGTTGGCGCTCGAGTGTTAAGACACAGCTAATAACCCGCCTACCGAATAACGTATTCACACCTATGCTCTCAGTAACCCATAAGGGTTGAAGGACAGGCTGCCCCTGATCTGGTCCAGGGCATGGCTGCACGCCGTCCCTGATTTAAAGCCGAAAGAAGCTGCGCAGCTGTTGTAGGCATCACTTGCCAATTCGCCGCCGCCGGCCGTACTATCACCCTTGCCCGTCGTGAAAGCCGGCGGGTGGGGCGTCAGAACCTCTCCGCAATGCAACCGGTCTGGAACCATACTTCTAGGCCGGGTGGCATGCGCGCATGTCCAGCCGGCAACGGTAAAGGCGCATGCGCCTTGTGCATTGCCAGGGTTCTGAACATCCGGCCGACAGGCCCGCCCCAAGAGGAACATAGGGGCGGTAGCATCAGCAGAGCTCAACGCCCCTACGGGAGAGCTTGAGATGACTGTTCGCTATACCCCATCTACAAAAGACGCCTTAAATATCTTCGATCGCACGGAATACGCCCAGTGAGCGCGCCCGTCTTAATCGCAGTTCTGCTGGCCTGCGTATTCGGATTGATTGTCATTCTCCGATTTAAAAGTCGCAGTGAATACAGAGACAATGCTCGACATCATGCAGCGGCACTGGCCCTAGAGATCGAGCGGGGGCAGCCCGCTGTTGCCGCATTTGAACGCGATATCCGGACCGAGTGGCCGATCTTTCATTGCACAGCACCCAATTGGCGTAACCGCCGATACTTGCTGATGAACAGCGATGAAGGCCGCATAGGACTCATGTGGGCGCGCTGGCGGGATGATCTTGAGGTCGAATGGGATGCCGTGATCGAACTAAAAGCCGTCGTGTCAGTTGAGCTGCAGCAGAACGAAACCACCATCATGAAGTTGGAAACAACAGGCACGACAAAGAAGGCCGGTGCATTAAGCAGAGCGGCGATCGGTGGTCTGTTGTTTGGGGGCGCTGGGGCGATCGTCGGCGCGGCATCCGCGGGTAGCAGGATCGAAGCTACGACAACAAGTACGAGCCAAACACTGAAAGGGACACCTTATCTTGTTATCGGTACCACTGACATGATGACCCCCATTCACAAGGTATCGATGAATTCTCGTAGCGATGGCGAGAAGTGGCTTCACAGAATACGTGGAGCGTTGTCGGCGCTAGCCTCACAGGGCGTTTGACGCGTCGAGAAATAAATTTTTCGAGAATGATTTTGCGGGCTCACCGAGCCCCAAACTGACCCCGCCCCCTATACCCTCCTTGGGACCCCTTCATCTTTTGATCGGCCGTCACTTTCAATCTCTGTTCGTCGTGGCATCGAAGAACGAACTGCGAACGATTGATGGAGACCATAGTGACCGAGAACAACGATAGCACTCAGGGGAAGCACATGACGGCCGCCCGTGCTGGCAGCAGCCGTAAGCTGCTGGCACGAAAGGCGATGGCGATTTCCGCAGAAGCCCTGCAAGGCTCCGAGGCGCTGGAAGACAGCTTCCCCGCCGCAGATGCCAAAGAGGTAGCAGCGCCGCCTCACGATCCGGGCAGCCTATCTGACGAACCCCACGTCGTCCAAACGCCGAACGTTGTGGTGGCGTCCGTCGGCGAGGTTCTAAACAAGCTGCGTGCGACTCCTGCAGACGGCTCACCAGCGCCCGTCGCGCCAAGTGCCACCGCCGTACCCACGCCAACTCCAGCGTGGTCTCCTGAGGACGAGAGCACGTTCCAGGCCCTTCTCACCAAACGGAAGGCTGCAGGCTTCCAGCGGCGCGGGCGTGACGTCGGCGGGCAGCTGATCACGGCGGGCAGCATCACGCCCAACCCGGGCACCGTGGTCGCGGTAATCGTCGGCATTGTCACTGAGCGTGGCGGCATCAACCGGGCTGACCTGATTGATGCGATGGCAGGCGCTATCTTCCCCCACCCCAAGGCACAGCCAGGCGACACAGGTTGGTGCCAAGGCTACATCGCCGGTGCGCTGCGTAACGGCTTCCTGACGTTAGCTGAGGTAAACTCAGCCGTTGCGGACGCAGCGTAACGCCCATGCAGATTGTTGCATACTTACGCGTGTCGACGGCCCGTCAGGGTGCCTCGGGTCTTGGCTTGGAGGCACAGCGCGCCGCCGTTCAGGGGTTCGCTGCCGCTGGCGGTCACACCATCGTGGCTGAACTTGTGGAGGTGGAGTCGGGCAGCAAGGCCGACCGACCGCAACTGGCGGCGGCGCTGGCCATGTGCCGCCTGCATCGTGCGACGTTGGTAATCGCGAAGCTTGATCGGCTGGCGCGCAATGTCGCCTTCATCGCGAACCTGATGGACGGCGGCGTGGAGTTCGTCGCCTGCGACATGCCGCATGCCAACCGGCTGACGCTGCACTTGCTGGCGGCGATTGCTGAGCACGAGCGAGAAATGATTAGTCAACGAACGAAGGCAGCGTTGGCAGCGGCGAAGGCTCGTGGGGTGAAGCTTGGGAATCCGATGGGCGCCGGGCATCTAAAAGCCGGTGCCAAGTACGCCGCTTCTCTGTCAGTGGCGCGGCGAGCGGACAAAGTGCGCAGCAACGATCTTGCCGTTGCAGGAATAATAGCTGAGCTGTCCGCGGCCGAGCACTCTAACGATGTCGCCATCGCTCGCGGGTTGAATGAACGCGGCGTGCCATCTCCCAGGGGTATGGTGTGGTCACGCGGACAGGTTGCGCGTACAATTACTCGGCTGGCTAGTTATGCCGAACCATGTACCGTGAGGTAACGAAACCACTCCTCCCACGTCGCGGAGGGCCAACAGTCTGGAGCGGCGATGGATTACCTGATCCGGTGGAAGAATGAGGATGCGCGCGGCTCGGCGGACCTGATTAGTGGCAGGTGGCTTACAGTTCGCCCAACCGGTCGTGACCTGACCCACGCGACCCTGATCGGCCGTAACGTTGCCACTTCCCATTTTCATATCGAGCGTGACGGAGATGCGCTGCTGTTTAGATATGGGGGCAGGCATGCAGCCGCGAACAAGGCCGAGGGAATTTACCGCGGCGATATGCTGATTGATCCCACGAAGCTTGCTGACACGACGACTATTTCTTGGCGCCAAGAGGGGAGTCACGAATTTGAACGTTTGCCTGTGGCGGTACGAGCTTTAGCAGTGAAGGAGGGATCACGCAGGGCGCGAACAGGAACCGCCCCATCGAGGAGTGGACTGCTTGCCCGGATGAAGAGAGCCGAGGCACAAGCCGGGGGAGCACTGAAATGTGACGCCTGCGGTTTCACCGGTCATGATGCGTATGGGGACGCGATCGGGAGCTGCTTCGACGTGCACCACCGCCATCACCTTGCTGACGGTGAGCGCACAAACGGATTAGACGATCTCGCCCTGCTATGTGCCTGTTGCCATCGTGCAGTGCACGCGCTGGGCGACATTCCGTTTTCCGAGTTTTCCTCATTGTTCAGCAAAACTTGACGCCGGAACCCAATCGCCCGTTTGGGCTGATGGGCTAGATTAGAGGCACTCGAAAAGAGCTACCCAAGCTACAATTCTGATAATCATCTCATTTCTCTTAGCATATGGGCGGATGAGTTTATGTGGTTCCGGAAATTCGTATCCCCCTCACTCAAACTGCATGGACATGGAGCTCAGCGCGGGTGCAGTCATTCCCGATCCGGCTATACATGACCGCTTGCGGACGCTAGAGTTGGTTTTTCTATCGCGAACCCGCATTTGTTCAGCGTCATAGAAATGGCAGCTATTGGCTTAGGCATCTCAAACCAAAGATATGGGCTTTGCGCCCAGCAACGACGAAGCTGGGGTTCGTCCTGTGGCGGCTCCTCTGCATCAAGCATTCCGAGCCGGTTTCGGCATCCTCTGGAATTCCAACAACAGGGGCACAGCGGGAGATCCCCGAACCAATTTGAAAGCCGGAGCCGTTTCAAAACAAGCAGCCTGGCCTCTTTAGAACGTAAACAGATCCAATTCGCCGACGGCAGGCAATCAAAACATGCTCTCCCTTCGCTTCGGTAATATACATTGCGATTCTTACTCTAACGAAGGTGCAGCACGCCAAAGCTTAGGATTTCTCCTGAGTGAATTTTGCAAGGATCTCCTCGGCGGAGACAGCCTTCACATATTCTACTCCAATCGCTTGAAAGTGGGCTACGCCGCACTGGATTTTAGCTTTCTCGTCGTCACGCAACGTGGTGAAATCGCTTTTCGACTCCGATACCAGGTGCATCGCTGGTCCTGCTGCCATACTCGTTACCGCCCAATCCGGATTATAAGTCCCCAAGGGCGTTTCGATCTTGAAGTCCGGCGGCAGCTTGGCGAATAGGCCAACCAGTTCAGCGTGATCCAGCGTGTCCGCGATCGGTCGTTCTATCGTATTAGAATCGACCCGGATGTACGTCATCGGAGAGTGCTCAACGGCGATCAGATCGTCGGCATCGGCTTCGAACTGCGCGAACAAAGACTGATCGTACTGATCGCCAGTTCGCTCGTAAGTGATGCCCTGCGTCAACACGTCGCGCCGAGCTAGCTTGATCGCCTTATGCGCCAATTCTACGAAGGCCGAAGGATTAGTCTTTGCCCAAAGGAGCCGATCGGACCTGACAAGGATTTGTGCCACAATCTTGCGGGGTAGGCCTACACGTGTCGATATTTCAGACAAAATATCAGGCAGCGGCCCAGCAAAATGCTCGATATGGCGGGGAGCTGCGACGGCCCCCTTTTTAGTGCCCACGCCGTCACGCGCAATTATCAATTCCGCACTTGCCCAGGTGACTCGCGCCGTTGCTGGATCGGGCATCTTCTGCAGATACTCGACCGCCTTCGCAGTTAAATCTTCATCAGTAAATTTGAGATGATACCGAGTCCGCGCCGACACCTTGGCCCATAGATTACGAAAAACCTCCGACGCGATTACGTCTTCACGTCGCTCGACCAGGATTTTGTTCTCAGTGTTGAAGATTAACTTGGCGCTGAGCCTATCAAGTAAAGCGGTAATTGCCAAACGTGCTTCGGGTCCAAGGCTCGCGGGCAAGGGCACCGTTTTCGCCGCCACTGCTTTGCGCATGGCGTCTGTAAGACGCCCTAGTGCATCAACCAGCCCCGCTTCCTCCCATCCAGTGAAGACTGCGCGCGCCTCTTTAACGCCGAGGACTTTGGGATCGTTTGATCCGGCAGTTGGGTAGTAGAGCCTCGCGAGCACTTCAATGCTGGCACGTCCAAACGGACGTTTTGTCTCCTTCTCCAGTTCAATCTGCAGCTCGTCGGCATAGGTGGCATAATCGGTGTCTGCAATCACCGTCAGGCGCGCGATACCTTCATCGCGACGACGCAGTCCATTGTTGTCGACCGGCAAGCGCAGGCCGCGACCGATAGACTGACGCCGCGAGCGTTCGCTGCCTATCTCGCGCAGCGCGCAGATTTGGAACACGTTTGGATTGTCCCAGCCCTCGCGTAGGGCAGAATGGCTAAAAATGAAGCGAAGGGGCACTGCTTCGTCGAGCAGCTTCTCTTTATCGCGCATGATGAGATCAAAAGTGCGCTCTTCGATCTTGTCGTCGCCCGTGCTCTTCGAAAATTCTCTGTCGTCGAACGGTGTCACCGAGTGCTTGTCTTGGCTAAAGTAGCCTCCATGCGCGGATTCCGGGTTGGCGGGAGTTGTTACGAACAGCGTCTTAAACTCTGGCCGGGCGGCCAACTTGCGGTATTCGCGCTCGAAAATCTTCACAAGTGGCCCCATCTTCGGCCCCTCGTCGGTGTATATGCGGTAATCCGCCACTGTCGGGACGAAGAAAAGCGAAAGCGTTTTAATACCGAGCGGACGATTACGCAACTCAGTCCTGAAGTGATGTTCGATCGTGCGCGCAACCATCGCTGCGGCCAGGCTGTCGCCGGTGCTATCGCCGTGGGCGTCACCGCATGACATAACGCGAATATCGCCCGGTAGCATCAGCTGCATCGTTTTTGTGCCCGCGTCGAGGTGACCGATCTCTAGCCCGTCATAAAGCGCGCGGCCTCCCGAAAGCTGTTTGAGCGCGTCGCCGTCATGCGCCCAAACCAGCTCTGACTTTGGACCGTTGGCGAACTGCTTGTGAATCTCGATGCGAGCCCGCGGCGCGTGACCTTTGCGCGCCTCAACGTCGACTAACCGAACGAAGGGGCTGTTCGTCGCATCCCTTATGCTTGCGCCATCGACCCAGATGCGTTTAACGAGGCCGAGTTGCAACGCATCGAACGCATCGAGTCGGTAAAGTGTATGGACGACATTCACTGGGGTTGCGGTATATTTGAACATCGCGAGGGGGTTCATTGCCGCTAGCGCTTTGCGACCAGCACCCTTTAAACCGCCCTCAACCGACTGCGGTTCGTCAACAATCAAAATAGGGCGAGTTTTCGCTACCCAGTCAGCCGCAGCCTGGTCGCCTAGCGCTTCTTGGTTTGGGTCGTAGAAGACGTTGTTGGCGCTATTAATCGACTGGATGGTGACGATCATCACTTGGATATCAGCGGCCGTTGCGAATGCGCGGACCCGTCCTAACTTCGTCCGATCATAGACAAAATCCTTCAACCGGATACCGTCAAATTGACTAGCAAAGTGTTCGCGAGTCTGCTGAATTGATTTTCTAACGCCTTCTCGGATTGCAACGGACGGCACGACGATGACGAATTTAGTAAAGCCGTGTCGACGGTTTAATTCAATAATCGTGCGTAAATAGACGTAGGTTTTGCCGGTGCCGGTCTCCATTTCTATCGTGAAGTCCGGGCTATCGAATGCGTCGTCCGGCTCCAACGCATTCGCCTGCTGCACTGCCTGTATGTGCGGCAGCCAGTCTTCACCCTCTAGAGAGCAAACGTTGCTAATGCCGACGCCTGTCTCGGCTAGCTCCATCTTCCCAACGATTTCGAGAGGCGCGACGGAGAAAGTTGCTTGTGACCCGGCGATCGTATCGCCAAATACCCCAATCGCCGCGTCGATCGCAGCGCGCTGGTGTGGCAAGTCGTTCTCGAAGATAAATTTCATTAGATCGCGCCCAGCTTCTCGATCGCATCATTACCGCGCCGATGCCGCAGAGTGGCAGCTAAGTTAGCGCGTGCTTCGGCAGCACGTTCGCCACCAGCGTCAAAGCCGCTGTCCTTGAAGAAGAAGGTGGTGGGTGCGGTTGGGGCCAGCTCGTCAAGCCAGTCGGCAATCCCGTCGCCGAGCGCCCGTGCCTGCGCCGCGGGCACGTCGGCCAAGCATACCAGCAGCGCGCCGCCTCCTAAGGAATGAACGGCGCAATCCGCGATTGTTCGTGTCTCGGCTGGCAGGGCAAGGTCGATCCCGGTCTTGAGCAACAGCTCTACCAAAAGGTCATCCTCACTCCGTCCAGGCAAGATGTTATTGGTCGCATCGAGCAGATCAGCGGCGAGGTCATCGCCAGGCTGCCATGGCTTAAGGTTCGAGGTAGCAAGTCGATAAACACGGAAACCAGAGTCGATATCGGTATCAGGATTTTTGATTTTGATCTTCTCACCGGCGCGTCGAAGTCGTTCCTCTGTCACCTCTGCAATCGTCGAGAATCGCGGATGACTTTTTATGGGTTCCGGAATCTGAACTAAAATGTATCGGTGATCGGTTCTTTGCTGAGAGTTTAACTCCATAACCGCATGCCCAGTTGTTCCTGAACCTCCGAAGAAGTCCAGAACGATCTCAGACGTCGAATCCCGCAAGACACTTTCAACAATGTCATAAACAGCCCAAAGGCTTTTAGGAAAATCAAAAGGCGAATCCGGAACAAGCTCTTTAAGTATAGCTGTCCCATAGCCATTCGAGTCATATCGAGTGTCTCGCCATACTGACTTCTGGAGACCAGATGTTTTCCCTAGTTCTATATCATATCCCGTTTTGGTGCGCTTCGCACGTAACATATGCTTGATTGAATCAACGGATTGACGAGCATACCGCCATTTTCGTTCTACACCATTGCGATCTATTGGATAAACATAAAAAACCGATCCGTCATTTTCCGTTTGGCTAGGATGAAAGTTATCCCTTGACACGTCACCGAAACCAACAACCTGACCATTTTGAACGATCACCGGATAGAAGCAGTTTTTTGCGTCCTTTCGTTCAGATTCTCCGCCCCAGTTTCTTAAGGGAGCCCAGTCCACCTCGTTTGGATCGATCTGTCGATCGGCAATTACCTTTGTGTCTTTACGGTATACTATCACGGCATATTCGTGAGTATAAGAAAAGTTTCTACCCTGGACTCCGCGAGGGTTATGTACAATGGCTATGACGTCAATGTCAAAAACGCCTTTTGGGTAAACATCTTCACAAATAGTTATTACGTTATGCAGCTCGTTCTCATCAATAGTAACAACGAGGACTCCATCTTCTTTCAGCAGGTCGCGCGTTAGCAAAATCTGAGGATAGAAAGCGTTGAGCCAATCAGTGTGGTAGCGGCCAGAGTCTCTTTTAATGGTACTGAATCGCTTACCCACTCCGTCTATTGCGCCGATGGCTTCCTCGTATGCACGAAGCGGTGCGACAAAATCGTTACGATAAATTAAATTGTTTCCAGTATTGTACGGGGGATCAATATATATAAGCTTTATTTTGTCTGCATAACTTTTGCGCAAGAGTTTAAGCACCTCGAGGTTGTCACCTTCGATCATGATGTTCTTGGTAGCGTCCCAATCCTTGCTGCGCGCCCTCGTCGGACGCAGAGTACCGAAGCTGGGTGTCAAAGCGAATGCGCGGGCGCGGGCCTTACCCTTCCAATTTAACCCATAGCGTTCAGGGCTTTCCTCGACTGCGTCGCCGAGTAACTGGCGCAACACGTCGAAATCGACCTTACCGTCAGTGACGATCGCAGGGAACAAAGCCTTAAGCGCGTCTACGTTCTCCGCAACCACGTCGCCGCTATGCGCTGCCGGATTGTCGCGCGTGATGCGGGGGACAGGATTCGTCTTGTCAGCCATTTTTCTTAATCGTCTTTCGATTGGTCTTGAGGCAAGCCGCTACCGGGGGAGGCCGATATTAATGACGCCGGCGGCCAACAAGACCCTTTTTGCAACTAGTCGTTTCCGCACCGCGCCCTACGACAAGTTTCTCGGCAGCTCCATGCTCAAGCCTATGGGACGAGGTCGCGATAGGCATTCTGCGCCTGAGCCAGCTCGTGCTCGTGCGAAACCAGCTGCCCGCCGAAATTTACCGTTATGGCCATCGAAGGCAACGCGCCAACGAGTCTTAGGCTTGACCGCAGCTCGAGGCTCAGCCGCTGGTTATCACAAACTGAAAAAGCATGGTTAAAGAGATTAATGTCGACTTAGACGGAGAGACGCCGAGGGGCGTTCATTATCGCCTCGTTCGACTATGCACCTACAGCCTTGTAATAGCCCAGCTGCAACGCAAGACCCTGGTTCGGCTTAGGCGGGATGCGCCGGCTCTTTAGCGGGATGCTAATGTCAAGAATGACCTAATCACAAAAACAATTTTGGGCGACTTGTTTGGGATTGCGGATTGGCGATTGAACTGGCAGCAACGATCCATGAGCTCGGTACCAGCAATTGGTACCTCGTCGTTCGCATTCCAAATAGGGGTTGACCTTTGGCAACCAAACCGATGGCTGGCATTGATGACAAGGCGAATTTTGTTTCTTGGCTGGGAGGCGTCGGGACGGTGGACTCATCGTACGTGCTAACTCGTCATTCGAACGGTTTGCTTACGTCTGGTAAACCTTCGAACATGTCTGGCCACTTCCACTCCGGGTTCTTTGGTATTCGGGATTTTCTACGGTCATCCCCTCAATACCAAGGAGCATTCCGGAACCTAGTGTGGTCGACTGGATTTTGGAAAAGTAACCAGCAGCTGGAGCACGATTTTGCGCTGTTTGTGCAAACGCACTGGGCTAAATTTCCTGGTCAAAAGGGGGGTGATTGGCGCAAAAAGCTGCCGTTAAGTCTCGGCGGATTGCCCGCGAAAGCAGGCGGCCGGGGAAGCGGCCTTATCTCAAGAATGTTCATTTTACTCGATCAGTATGGGCATCATGTTGGTTACTAAGCCGGCTAGACGAGCTCGAGCATGCTCGTAATTTGGTTTCAGTAACAGTCTCCAAATTCCAGATGAATTGGCGGACAACTGGCTCGTCGCTAGCTTGACGAAACATGGTACCGCGTGTGCCAACTGACGTGCTCCCCTGAAACTCTGCCAATTTGAGCTAGAGTCCGCTTCGTGAGGAGACGGACGTGAAGAAGACCAGGTTCAGCGAGGAGCAGATCATCGCGGTGTTGCGCGAGCAGGAGGCCGGGATGAAGACGGCCGATGTGTGTCGCAAGCACGGGATCAGCAGCGCGACGCTGTATGCGTGGAAGGCCAAGTACGGCGGTATGGACGTGTCGCAGGCGCGCAAGCTGAAGGTGCTCGAGGAGGAGAATGGCCGGCTCAAACGGCTGCTGGCGGACGCCATGCTCGACAATGCCGTGCTGAAGGAAGTCGCGGCAAAAAACTGGTGAAGCCCGCCGCTCAGCGGAAGGCTGTTGAGCATGCTCGGCAGCTGTTTGGCATCAGCGAGCGTCGGGCATGTACCATCTTCGGCGTGGACAGGACGTCGGTGCGCTACGCGCC
This sequence comes from Sphingomonas taxi, assembly GCF_000764535.1. NCBI lineage: Bacteria > Pseudomonadati > Pseudomonadota > Alphaproteobacteria > Sphingomonadales > Sphingomonadaceae > Sphingomonas > Sphingomonas taxi. The sequence continues at coordinate 3,164,822 of NZ_CP009571.1, forward strand.
CCGGCGTAGTGATGATGGCGACCTGCGGTCGCGGCTGCGTGAGATCGCGGCCGAACGTCGGCGCTTCGGCTACCGGCGGCTTGGCATCATGCTGGCCCGTGAAGGGCTGGTCATGAACCACAAGAAGCTGCTGCGGCTCTATCGCGAGGAGAACCTGCGGGTCAGGCGCCGGCGTGGCCGCAAGCGAGCGATGGGCACCCGAGCGCCGATGACGCTGCCGCAGGGTCCGAACCAGCGCTGGAGCCTCGACTTCGTCAGCGACACGCTGATCAGCGGCCGGCGCATCCGCATCCTGGCGGTGGTCGACGACTTCACGCGGGAGTGCCTAGCGCTGGTGGTCGATACCTCGCTGTCAGGCGCGCGTGTTGCTCGTGAGCTTGATGCCATTATCGCGGCTAGAGGCGTACCGCCGCTGATGATCGTGAGCGACAACGGCACCGAACTGACCAGCCTGGCGATCCTGAGATGGACGCAGGAGCGACCAATCGAGTGGCACTACATCGCGCCAGGCAAGCCGCAGCAGAACGGCTACGTCGAGAGCTTCAACGGCCGCCTACGTGACGAATGCCTCAACGAGACGCTGTTCGTGTCGCTCGGCCATGCCCGCTCGGTGCTGCGGCTCTGGCGCGACGACTACAACCATGTGCGCCCGCACAGCGGTGTTGGCGGGCTGACGCCCGCCGATGCTGCCAGGCGGGTTGTGCAACACCGCCCCGAGGGGCACCATACCAACCCCGGACTCCAGTTATGACTGGTAGAGCTTTGGGGAGCACGTCACAACCAGAAGTAGGCGGATTGGCTTCCATCAGCGCTGCTCACGACAGCAGCTTAATCATCCTGCTAGCTCACGATGCACAATGCGATGACAGTTGGCGCATAGGCACATCAGGTCTGACAGCCGCGTCACATGTCCTGACGCCATCTCTGCCAGCTGGATAGTCGCGTGATGCACCTCAATCACGGCATCACCGTTCGGGCCCAGGGCAGCGCTGGGCACTATCCCGCAGCGCTCGCAACGAAGGTACCCTAGCTGCTCTACCATCGCGCGGCGCTTCGCGGATGCCAGCGCCGGTTTCCGCTCACGCCGCAGGTGCGCCACTAGCCGGGGCCGCCCCTCCGCGATCGCGAGATCAGGGTCTACAGCCTCAACGCCGCGGCCAGGCACTACCTCATCCTTACGGACTATCGGGTATCCAGCGGCTTCCAGTATTTGGAAGCAGGGGGTGCCGATGCCGGCGGTAAAGTGTGTTGGTCGCGCTTCGATCCCAGTAGCCGCTTGCAAGGCGAGACCAAATACCTTCTTCGGGGCCAAGCGCGAGCCATTCGGGGCGACCAGATCGAAATCACGGGAAGGGGCAAAGTTGGGGACGTCGTGGCCATCGAGAAGATACTGGACAGCTTTGTCGACGTGCTCAGGCGTAACGAGTTTCAGCTGAACGATGGAGAGCCTTCCATCCTGGTCTTCAGGTCGACCTTCCACGACCGCGGCGAACGTACGAGGGCTGACGTTCGGCGCAGTAATCAACACCCGCCGCGACGCGCCATTGCTAGAGCTGCCGGCATTCATTGCTCTCACCAATTCGTTGAAGCGGTCGGCTACGAGCCCGGTCTCGGAGACGCTTAGCCGCCGGCGGGCAAGTGGCTGTTGCTGAGCGGGCCGGCTGTCTAGAAACACCTCGTAGGGGATCGCTGCTGCATCCAAGCGAGTTAGGATGATCTCCAACGCTTGCCGATAGTCCCGATTTCGACCTTTGCCGCTGCGACTGTGAAGGACAATGCCGCGATCATCCTGTTCAACGCGGGCATTCAAAACGGTGCCACTGACTGTCGCGAGAACCAGGTCAGGCATTTTCCCTAACTCCTTCGAACGCCTGTGGCGCATGGCTAACGCAAAAAATCTCGTGGCAGTCAGCGCGTCGGCGTAAATTCGCTTTTTGCTCAGCGTTACGCTGTTACACAACGGGGTGAGTAAATTACCCAACCAGCAAAGTGGCAAAATATTTTTCGTGCTATATAAGCTGGGGGTGCCATTGCGTAACAGCGTAACACATAGCGCCAAGTACGATTCTACCGATCTCGTGCAATGGTAAGGCCGGTGACCTCCTCAAACCTTGCACGCGCCACCTCTAGCTGAGGGAACGGGTACACCCGCACCGTTGAACTCGACGCGTCCCCGTTTGGCTCACGCCTCGTGACCGACTTAAATCCAGCCGGCATATAGCGAGGCAGCTGTATCGCCAATTGCCGTTCGCTGAATGCCATTCCCTGATGTGTGGCGAACAGCCGAAAATCCTCATTCAAGTCGCGAACGGGTACGATAACAGCGTCGGTTTCACTCCAACGGTGAACAGGTGCTCCAAGCGAGCCACCACCGGTCGTGATCGACACCCCATCAGTTAGCCGCTCATAAAGATAGGCTCGCACCGGATCGTTGACGAGGTTGAGCACCTTCTGCCGCTTAAGCGCTTCTGTCTCGGGGATCACCTCGGGGTTCCAACCGCGGATGTCACGGGCGAGCAGCTCGCCGAGCATGGCGGCATAGCCGCCCGCCTCCATCTGCTCGACCATTCGCCCAAAGTACGCCCGCCTGGCACTTGGTTCGGCTTGGTGCGGGTTGGTCACCTCAAACACGGCGTAACGTCGCTCCGATCCATCGGCGCGCACCACATGCTCGTTGTTCGACGTCACGATGATGCGCAGATGGTTCGGTGCAGTCCAAACCCCGAAGAACTTACCCTCCAGCCGCAACGTTGTGCGGGTTACTAAATCTTTTAACGTACCGTCGGCGGCCCGGTTCTGCGGAGCAATCGCCTCCTCCAACCCAAGTAGCACCGTCGTTTCCAATCGGTCGTTAAAGCGGCCAATAGCATCGTCCATCCTTGAAGTGACAAACGTGTGCTGCCCAAACAAGAAGCCGAACAACTCGATGATGATGCTCTTGCCGGCACCTTTCTTTCCAAGCAGGACCAACGCGGTTCCAATCGGCTTGTCGAGGTGCTGAACGGCAAACGCTAACCAGTTGAGTATATACTGGTAACCTGCCTCATCGCCGCCAGCGACGTGAACACGTAGGTGCTCGTTCAGGAGCGACCAGCCGCCAGGATTATCAACCGGCTCGACCGCAAAGCCTCGCCACAGATTCAGAAATTCCGGTGACAGGGGCTGCCCCGGCGCGAAAATGACGTTGTCGTATGATCGACGCTGGGGCGAACTGAACCATAGATCACCTTGGCTCATACGCTTGTCTTTCTTCTTAGTCTGTCGTTCGTCTTCATGTGGCAGCTCAATCGACCGCACAAAACGATCGACAAAATCGCGTTTTGATAGGTAGGTTTCGGTGTACCGACTGAAGCGCGGATCGAAGTTTTCCCAAAGAACACCAACCTTTCCCCCTCGTACAACGATCGCGTGGTCTTCGTTCAATTCCTCAACAGATGCGGTAGCGGTCGCAGCTTGATCGATTTCGACGTTCGGGATTGAGCCAACGCCATTTTTTGAACGCTCACGCATCACCGCCGCAGCTTTACGGAACAGCCACGCTAGCGCGTCAGCGCGAAATGCCTTTTCACGCCCGTATGCTGCCCAGAGTTTTGCCGGCTCACCCGCGCGATATTTGTCTTCACTTTCTTGCGACCAATCGTCGAAGATGGGCAGCCCTGCTTCCCCAAAGGCATAAAACAGGCATCTCGCAATACGCCGCCATTCGGTCGCATACATGTCAGCGTCGAGCACAGAGAGCGCGACCGCAGCGTGGGCTACCTCAACTTTCGTGTATCCCGGCTTGTAGCCGAGTAACCGGTGCTGCTCAGCCTCTTCCCGCGCGTCGTTGGTGATATGGGCGACACTTGAGGGGTCAATCCGTCGAGCTGATGCCAATAGGGTCTGTATAGTCTCGCTATCAGAGAAACCCTCAGGAACTGGATCAGCCAAATCCCATTTTTGGCCAAACTCCGGTGGAACGTCGACGATCTTCACCGAGGCTGCCCCTGCGGCGTAGGCATACGCCGCAAAGGTACGCATTGCGTTCCGCCCGGGCGGGTCGTTGTCCGGCCACAAAACCAGATCACGGCCAGCTATGTCCAGCATCTCGGTTTTTCGTACCCCTGAGGCGCCGTTCATCCATGTCACGGCGACATGATCAGGAAATAGGAGGCCAGCGGCATCAGCCGTCTTCTCACCTTCGACGACCAGGACAGGATTGTTTGGCCGCTTTGCTAGCAGGTCTAGCCCATACAGTGGCCGTGGTGCTTCGACGGCGGTCATCCAAAAGACGTGACCCTTACCGTCAAATCTACCACAATATCGAAGCTGTCGTATTTCCTTGCGCTCGCTTGAGTGGTCGAAACGAAGCACAGCTTGGATCAACTCGCCAGCGCTCGAGCGATACGAGAAGGCTGTGACCTGGTATCCAGCAGCTAGCCACCGTTCAACCCTCTTTCGCTCGCCGTCTTTTAAGGCGTTCATCGCTCCCCGGGCGCTCATTTCTGGCGGGAACGGTACTATCGCCCCGTCATAATGATGCCCACTTTCACGCCCCTTCTCGATCCGCTCAGCAATGGTAAGTGGCGCCGTATCAGCATTGTGCGATTCTTGTGTTTTAGACATGACTTTCCCCGCGCTGATGCTAAAGCAACAGCGGCTATACGATTGATGATTGTGGTGATGGGACGATCCCGGCGCGCTACATTCGCGTGGGATCGTCCCGTTACGACGCTGCTGCCCTACAGCAGGGCGGCGATCAGTTGGTCATCGCGCCATTGCTTCCATGCATCCAGCTCATGCGCTTTCCACCCGATCAACAGCGCACTCATTTCTACAGGAAGCGGAAAGCCATGGAGCTTGACCAGGAGGGGCAGTTGAGCCGCTGAGTATGCCACCCGCCGAATCGCTTGAGCCGTCGTGAGGATATCAAAATCGGCTGCAGCCCGGTCAACCGAATGGATGGCGTCGAGGCCTTGGAGGCGACGATATACGTCATTCATGCGGACCTCCCCTGCATATCACTTACCAACACCGTCGAAGCCAGCGGACGGGAATCTATCCACTCGGCGATGGCACTCGATCGCCAGCCAACTCGGGCCGGTCCAAGACGTACCCGATCAGGGAACGTACCGGCCGCGACCATGCGGTATATATGGCTTGCGCTATACCCGACGACCTCCTGCACCTTAGCCAAAGACAGGACTGGGTCGATGGATGGTGAGGGTGAGATTGCGTTCATGTGCATATCCTTTCTTGCTTGAACGCAATCCAGGTATGCCGAGCCGCCGCGGCAGTCCAAACAATGCGCGGCTAGAGAAAAGCCGCAGTAAGGCTTTTACTTTGGCGAAATGCGGCCGACTTGGCTGGCTCGTTGGGCGCTGTCGATCGTCTCCCACGCGCTGTGGAGTTCCGACAAGTTGAACTTGATGCCGGTTATGGTGAGCGCGTCGGCGACAAATTTCTCGCACTTGCCAGTCAGGTTGGCGACGACGTTCTCTTGCCGAACCGCCGCGGTCTTCAGCCCGGCCATCGACCATCGTTGATGAGCATCAACCCAATATGGCCGACATGCCGATACGGCGGCGCGCACAACCATGTTTGGCACCGGCCCTCGCGGAAGCCCTGCCCGAACGGGAAGGTTCGCCATCGCCGCGAGCCTTCGATCCACGGCTTCCCAAAATCCTGATGGACAGGGGGCGTCAGCCGAGAGCACTTCAAGATCTAGTGGCTTAATCGGCTCATCTCGGTACCCACCTGCGTCGTCGTCATGAGGGGTGCTGAATAGCACCTGGAGGATGTTGATGTCGGGCGGCAGGAGCATCTTTGCTGGGCCGCCGGTGTCCACGTAGAAAATTGCCTCCAGCAGGGCCGGCTCGAACTGCACCTGTTCGCCAAAAGCGTTCCAGGCACGATTTAGCCGTTCCAGGCCCGCCAGCATTGCAGCGGCCTCCTTTTGCATCGACTTAGCCAAGGCGTATCCTCGTCGACGCCGCTCCGCCATTCGCTCAGGGTCAAACGATTTTTCGCCTTGGTCACGACAGGACATACCAAACAATTCGTCTACGAGCTCTTCCAGCTCGGCGCTGGGTTCCAAGCCGTGACGCTTTGCCAGCGCCTCTGCCGTTTCGGCAATGTACGGCATGCCGACAACAATGTTGTCGCTCAGCGGCTCACGAGGAACAGCAGCCTCTTCTCCCATAGGGTCAACGCCTCTCGCTTCTCGTCCAGGTACTCATGGCGGTTATAGATGCGATCGACCTTGCCGTCCTCATGGTTCATGACCTTGCGGGCCACCTCACGAGCAACTCGGAGCTCGGCAAATTTGCTACGAACTGTGCGGCGGATGTCGTGAATGGTCCAACCGGAGGTGCCGGATAGCCGATCGATCTCCTGCTTCACCTTCGCGAAATTGCTGCTCGACGACACTCCGCCCGTGGTCGTGAATACGAAAGTGTCTGTTCCATAATTCGTCAAGCTGGCCAGCGTGTCGTGAGCGGTTTGCGTCAGCGGTACGGCGTGGGCACGATCTTTTTTTACTTTCTCGCGAGGAATGATCCACGTGTTGCCGGTTATTTCATTCCATCGCATCGTGGATACTTCGCTACGGCGTTGCCCAGTTAGCAAGAAAGTGCGGTACATTTGGCCATACGGGGTCATAAGCTGAAACGAAGCGTGCCATACGGCCGCAATCTCTAAGTCGCTAAGTATCCGATCACGTTCGCGAGTGCGTGCCGGTGGTCTGATTCGTTCGAACGGATTCGCGGACACAAGGTCCCGGTCGGCAGCCCAGTTGAACAGCATTTTGATGTAGCGGAGAAGGTTCACAGCCGATTGCGCTTTACCTTCCGCCATCACGGTGTCGATGACCTCCACAACATCGGCCTTACTGATTTCAGAAACCCGGCGCGGCAGCAGATGAGCAATGCGAGAAGCGCGGTTGCGCGAGCCTACGAAGTAGGCGTTTATGTTCTTCCAGCTGCGAGCGTTTGGCTTAAGATGACGGTCAACGTAAGCGCTGACGAGCTTCTGAAGCGTGAGATCATCCCGCAGAAGGCTTCGTGCGCCTTGCCCCACTATCCCCCGGTCTGCGTCCCTAAGGGTCTCTAGTGCCCGATCGCGAGCCTCTGCTAGCGTCACACGAGGGTAAGTGCCGATTGTCTGACGCTTCGCCCGCCCGCCCGGTCGCACAAGCACCGAGAACGTTCTGGTGCCCTTGATCGTAACCCGCAGCTGGAGACCTGGACATAGGGCATCGACAAACTGGTTCCGTCCTTCGGTCGGTATGATGTTAGGCGACTGGAGCCATTTGTCGGTGAACCGGTGAACTGCCATAATCAAAACCCTCCTGAGAAGGCGCCTAATACGGGCAGTGTTTTGTCGCAGGCAACAGCACCCATACTGTGACATGCAAGGGTATCACCGCGCATTGTTTCGCATGCTGATCCAAGTTTGGAGCATAATTTTTCTGAATACAACCTCATGGGGTCGAGGGGTGCGCATGGGGTACTAGAAGCGTGTTTAGTAGTGAGTTACTATGATATGACATGTTACGGAATTCGTATGTTTACGGTGGTCGTAATGCTTGTATGTCACTGTATGAGACGGTTTTTTACTTGGTTGCCAAGGTTGGGGTCGAGGGTTCGAATCCCTTCGCCCGCTCCAGTTTCTTCGCTGCACCGTCGTGCAGTCACCTGCTGCGCGGTGATTTGGCCATCCGGACGCGTGCTAGCTCCTCTTTAGCTACAGTTTTGTACGGCGTGTGCTGGCCATTCTGCGGGCACCTTCCGGCATGATCGCCGCCGTGTGCGACAACCCGCTGGCGTCCATACGGACGCGGTCCGCGTGATATCTCGCGGACTGTGTCGGAAGCCGGGATTCAAGCTTCGATCATCGTCGTGACCGGCATCGCAGCGCTACGCGCCACGTCAGCCGCCCCACGCGCCTATCTGCGTATCGATCGCTCCGGCGATCCGTTCAGCGATGACCTTCTGGTCCGCCAACGACGGGTGCGCGTTGCAACCGGTGAAGGACAGGCCATTCACAGGGACGTAGGCGAGCCGCTGCTCGCCGGATGAGCGCAATAGATGGACGACCTTCGCAACTTCCGTCTCGATCTCGCCGTCGGCGAGGTCCGTCGCCCACAGCACGATCAGCGCCTTTGGATTTCGCGCGCGAAGCGACTGCACAAAACTCACATATTTCGCCTCGTAATCCGCATGAAGCGTCGCGCGCGTGGCCCATGTCTCGCCGGTATGAAGCGGCGTGGTGAAGTCGTTGGTGCCCAGCGCAACGACGATCACTTGCGGGTGCCATTCGGGCTCGGCAGCGCGCGATCGGCGATCGAACACCGTATAGGGATAGGCGTCGGGCAGCGTATCCGCCGCAAAGCCGTTGTAATTGCGGACGACGCCCCGCCCGGAGATCGCGTTGATCTCGTAATCTGCTCCGTAGCGGCGTGCCAGGAGCGCGCCGAAGCCGCGCGACGTGTCGGTGGTTCTCCAGACGTCATCCTGCGTGCACTCGCGCGTGGCTGACGTCACCCCGTAGCCGACCGTATGGGAGTCGCCGATGAATTCGATCTGGCGGGCGCGGCGCCGCGGCGATGTCGCCACCGAGCGCTGGGCAGCGTAAAACGGTCCCAATGCCGTCGGCCCGGCCTGGCTTTCCGAAGCGACCTCGACACGCAGTTCATGCCGGCCGCGAGGAAGTCCGTCGATACGGTACAAACCCGGTGCGGGCCTCACAAGCGTATCGATCATCCGCCCGTCGACGAGGACGTGCAGCCCGACTTCGCCCGGACCGATCTTGAAGAAGGCTGCCGCCCCTTCGAAGACAGTCTCGAAATAGCTGCCCGGCCACTGCCGGACGAATTCGTCGCCCTTCCGCTCGACGCGTCCATGAACCTGTACCGGCAAGATCGACAGATGCGCCGGGAGCACCTCGACACGCTCGACCTGACGCGCCGCAGCAAATCCGACGGGCGCGATCGCCATCGTCAGCGCCGTCGCGATCCCGGTCACCAGCCTGTGCTTCCTCACCTTACTCTCCCGACGTGTCGCCGCTGCCTATCACGGCTTCCGGCCTGCGCCAGAACGCCCCCATGCGATAGGCGGTTCGATCGCCAGACATCGTTCGCGCGCTGCCGAACCGGAAACCGTCTGTCGAACATGCGGTGATCCCGTCACCGTTTCAGTCGAGACCAAGGTCGCAATGGCTACTTCGGGTCAGCGGCATCAGTGTCGGCCCGATGTGCCCGCCCAGAGCGGCTTCCCGTCTTTCGGGCGCGTGAGACGTTCACCAAGAGGACCCTGCCCAGTGCCATGCCCGCGCCACCTCCTTGTGCTCTTCCTCGCGCTGGCGTGTCCGGTGAGCGCCGCGCCGGATGCAGACACCGCCGCCATTCCGATATGGCCCAAGGCCGCGCCGGGTTCGGAGCGACGTGCCGCCGAACCCGAGCAACTGGAAGCCGGAGCCTATGTCCATAACGTCCACCTCCCGTCGCTGACGGTCTCCCGCCCCGATGCCCGGCGCGCCAACGGCGCCGCCATCATCGTCGTGCCCGGTGGCGGTCATCGGATGCTGGTCTTCCAGAACGAGGGCATGGTTCCAGCCCGGGCGCTGAACCGCTACGGTATCACGACCTTCGTCCTCAAATACCGGCTCGCGCGCGAAGCCGGCTCCACCTATACGATCGAGGGCGATGCCGTTGCGGATGCCAGGCGCGCGATCCGATGGGTCCGCGCCCACGCCAAAGATTATGGTGTCGACCCGCACAGGATTGGCATCATGGGCTTTTCCGCCGGCGGGGAACTGGTGTCACTGCTCGCCGACAATCCTCAGCCAGGCGCGCCGGCACCGGCCGATGCGGTCGACCGCCAGAGCGGCCGGCCCGATTTCCAGATCCTGATCTATCCCGGACCGCTCGGTATACCGGCACGATCCGCAGCAGGTGCGCCACCCGCCTTCATCGCTGCCGGTACCCTTGATCGCTGCTGCGCCCCGCCGGCGCTCACGCTCTACACCCAGCTTCGCGAGGCCGGCGTCTCCGCCGAACTCCACATGTTCGCCAGTACGGACCATGGTTTCAACGTCGCCGTGCACAACGATCGTATCTCGATACAGCATTGGCCCGATCGGCTCGCCGACTGGCTGGGCGACGAGGGGTGGTTGAGCGCAAGCCACTGATCGTTCGTGAGGCATCCCTGTCGGCGATCCGTGCCGGAGGGCAATGACGTATTCCCTCGGCGTTTCCGGACGGATCGGCGACCGCTCTCTGCGTGCGCGAAATTCCGCCCGAAAGGCCCGCATCATTCCGCGTAAGAGCCGCGGCCCGCGCCGAGCCGCCCTCCCCCGAGCGAGCACGATCCCACCGACGACGGTTTCGTGACACACGAGTGACAAACTTGTTGCAGCACAAGAAAATCTTTGGTTTACTCCGAATCGTACACAGCACCGGTAGCTAATAGCCTGATTGTTTCGCGTATCGCCGTGAACGCGCACAAGCGTTGCGAGCATTGGAGCGGGATGTCTGGGGTGTCTGCCGCCGACGGGGCGGGGTTCGCAGCATGCTGCGACCAGGGGGACGCTCTTCATGGTAACACGCAGAATGATTCTGACCCGGCTGGGTATGGCCGGGGGATTGGGCGCGACGTTCGGCGCGATGCAGGCATTGGGGCTCGCCGGCACCGCGCAGGCACAGGACATGAGCGACCTCGTACCGACGCTGGGACGCGGGCGGCACGTCGTGGTGCTGGGCGCCGGCATCGCCGGCCTGACCTCCGCCTACGAACTCGAACAGGCCGGTTTCCTCGTCACGTTGCTCGAAGCACGCAAACGGGTCGGCGGACGGGCGTGGACGGTGCGCGACGGCGACAAAATCGAGATGAACGGCGAGGAGACGCAAACCGCCAAATTCTCGGACGGCGTCTATTTCAACGCCGGACCGGCGCGTATCCCCAGTTTTCACCAGGGACTGCTCGGCTACGCCAAGAAGTTCGACGTGCCGCTCGAAGTCGAGGTCAATTCCAGCCGCTCCGCCTATGTCATGGCGGATGACGGATCCAAGATCCGCATGCGGACCGCGATCAACGATATGCGCGGCCGGATCGCCGAACTGCTCGCGAAGGCGATCCGCAAGGGGTCGCTCGACACCGAACTGACCGCGGTCGACCGCGAGAAGCTGCTGCCGTTCATCAAGGCCTATGGCGACCTCGGCGAGGATGGGTCGTTCGCGGGAACCGAACGCTCCGGCTTCGGTTCGGCGCCCGGCGCGGGCGTTACCTTCGCCTCGCCGTCGACGGCGATGCCGCTCGACCAGCTGCTGGCCAATCAGCGGCTGCCGATGACCCTGTTCGAAGACAATCTCTACATGCAGGCGACGATGTTCGAGCCGGTCGGCGGCATGGACCGGATCCATGCGGCGATGGACAATGCGCTGCGGCGTCCGGCGTTGCGCGGCGCCGAGGTCACGCGCATCCGCCAGCGCAGCGGCGATGTCGAGGTGGTCTATCGCGACACCGCGAGCGGCGCGGTCGAAACGGTCGTGGCGGACTATCTGATCTGCACCATCCCCTTCCCTGTGCTCGCCAAGATCGACACCAACTTCTCGACCAAGCTCAAGACGACGATCGCCAACGTCCAATATGATTATTCGAACAAGGTCGCGTTCGAAAGTCCGCGCTTCTGGGAGCGCGAGCAGATCTACGGCGGCATATCGTTCGTCGGCGGGCCGACGACGCTGATCTGGTATCCGTCCGCCGGGTTGCACAGCGAACGCGGCATGCTGCTCGGTTGCTATTCCTCCGGGCCGACCGCAGCGGAGTTCCAGAAGCGGCCGATCGCCGAACAGATCGCCTTCTCCCGCGGCGTCATCGACAAGCTCCATCCCGGGCATGGCGCCGATCTGGTCAACGGCCTCGCGGTCAATTGGCACAAGATTCCCTATAGTCTCGGGCCGTGGCCGGACTGGAATGCGGGCAGCGCCAACGGCCGACAGGAAGGCCATATCGACACCGCCGCATTCCGCCTGCTGCAGGCACCGGAGGGGCGGGTCTATTTCGCCAGCGCTGCGCTCAGCCAGACGCCGGGCTGGCAGGAGGGCGGCATCCAGTCGGCGCGGGCGCAGGTGCTTGCACTTGCCCGCCGCGTGACCGCGGAGGCGCTCGTCACCCCAGCCGGTCGGCGCGCGGCATGACGGTCGTCGCGCCGGCGCCGGCTTTTGCGGCGCTCCACTGTGCGGGCGAGCCCTTCGAGGGTGGACACGATTACCGCGCGACCGCCAGGTAGATGCCGATCCGCGGCATGACCGCGGCGTTTCCTGACCTCACGACCAAAGCTTTGTTGTGAAAATGCATCACATTCATCCTGTTGAACTATAGAATTAATCGAACATGACGAATCTGTTGCAAACAACAGATAAATGTAAAAACTGAACGAGTTAGCAAATCTATCGCTAAACATCCCGGAACAACGGTTCCGGGAGCGGGGTAACGCGTGCCTAGATCAAAGATTATCGGGATGAGGATGGCGAGGCTGACCTGAAAAAATTTGGGGGCTGACCATGAGTTTCTATATCGGAACGTCACGTGCCGCGATCGCGGCCATGCTCTTCATCGCTCACGCGACCGCGGCGAACGGTCAAACGCTGACCCCGATCGCGACGCCGGTCGAACCGACGCCGTCGCCGCTCGCCGACGGCGAACCGCAGCAGGACAATAGCGACATCATCGTCACCGGCACGCGCGCCGGCGGCATCACCGCCGCGGAAAGCGCCGCGCCGATCAAGGTGCTCGATGCCGACGCGCTGAGCCATGTCGGCCAGCCCAACCTCAACCAGGTGCTCACTCAGCTGGTGCCGTCGTTCACCGCGCAGGCGTTCGGCGGCGACACCGCCAATCTCACGCTGTCGGCACGGCTGCGCGGGCTCAGCCCCAACCACACGTTGGTGCTGGTCAACGGCAAGCGCCGACACGGCACGTCGAACCTCGCCGTGCTCGGCGGCCCGTATCAGGGCGCCGCGACCGCCGACCTCGACCTGATCAGCCCGTCATCGATCAAGCGGATCGAGGTGCTGGAGGACGGTGCCGCCGCGCAATATGGCTCGGACGCGATCGCCGGCGTCATCAACATCATCCTCAAGGACGACAAGGAAGGGGGCGACGGTTATGTCACCGCCGGCAAGAACTACGACGTCGGCGGCGAGACCTATGCCGGCACCTTGCACGTCGCCACCAAGATCGGCGACTCCGGCTACCTCAACATCACCGCCTTCCATCGCTTCCACGACTTCACCCAGATCGGCGGTCTCGATCGCCGCGTCACCGATCGCAACGGCAACCTGCTCACCAGCACCTCCAGCCCGTCGCTGAGCGCGATCCAGCAGCAGCTCTACCCGGGGATGGACCGCTTCCCTTATGTCAACCGCATCAACGGCGACGCCCAATCGCGGCTGACCAACCTGCAATACAACACCGCCTATGATTTCGGCGGCGGCGAGATCTACAGCTTCGGCACCTATTCGAAGCGGATCGCCAGCGCCTATGAGAACGTGCGCGTGCCGACCCGCGTGTCGCGCACCGTCGCCGGAGTGACGACCTATTTCGACCCCGAAGGCGACACGCCGGTCAACGGCTTCAGCCCGCGCGAGAAGATCCGCGAGGACGATATGGCGTTCACCGGCGGCATCCGCGGCATGGTGGACGGCTTCCATTATGATCTGTCGACGACCTTCGGCCAGGACAAGAACGCGATCTACACCGTCGATTCCGCCAATGCCTCGCTCTATGCCGACACCGGCTTCACGCCGACCAGCTTCTACGACGGCTTCTTCAAATCGACCGAATTCACCGTCAACGCCGACATCACGCACGAGATCGACGCCGGCCTCGCCACCCCGATCAACCTCGCCTTCGGCGGGGAATATCGCAAGAACGTCTACCAGATCGGCTCGGGCGATCCGGCGTCGATCTACAAGGAGGGCGGTCAATCCTATCCGGGCTTCCGCCCGTCGGACGCGGGCGTCAACGGACGGGAATCCGCTGCGGGCTATGTCGATATCGCCGCCAATCCGATCGACGGCCTCAAGCTCGACGTCGCCGGCCGCTACGAACATTATTCCGATTTCGGCAGCAAGTTCATCTACAAGGGCACCGGCCGCTACGACTTCTCGCCGGCCTTCGCGCTCCGCGGCACCTTCTCGACGGGGTTCCGCGCACCCACGCTCGCCGAATCCTATTATTCAGCGACCAACGTCTCGCCGACCGCCGCCTTCGTGCAACTGCCCGCCAATTCGGCGGCGGCCAAGCTGATCGGCTTCCAGAACCTCAAGCCGGAGAAATCGACCAATTATTCGCTCGGCACGGTCATCCGTCCCGTCGACCGGCTGACCATCACGCTCGACGCCTATCAGGTGAAGATCCGCGACCGCATCCTGGGTACCGGCTCGATCTACGGCAGCGGCGGTGCGGTCAACTTCCCGATCGTGACCCAGGCGATCATCGCCAACGGCAACGTGCTCGATCCGACCGTCAGCCAGACCGGCATCAACATCTTCACCAACGGCGCCAACACCCGCACCCGCGGCGTCGATCTGGTGGTGAGCTACGCCACCGATTTCGGGGATTACGGCAAGGCGAACTGGACGATCTCGGGCAATTACAACGAGACGAAGCTCACCAAGTTGATCGCCGCCCCCGCCGCGCTGACCAATCCCGCCACCGGCACGGCCATTCCGCTGTTCGACGCCGGCGCGCAGAGCAACATCGAAACCGCGTCGCCCAAGGTGAAGGTGATCACCTCGGTCCTCTACTCGATCGACAAATTCTCGGCGACGCTGCGCGGCACGGTCTACGGCAAGAGTTCGGCCAAACTGACCCCCGATGGCGGCACCTATTACGAACAGACGATCGGCACCGCGTTCATCGGCGATATCGAATTGAACTACGACATCACGCCCGATCTGGGCCTGGCGCTGGGTGCCAACAACGTCTTCAACAAGCGGCCGCCGACCGTGCCGCTGGTCCCCGGCACCACCAATGCGACGCTGGTGAACGGCGGCAACGTCCTCGACGCACCGCTGACCTTCAGCCCCTACGGCATCAACGGCGGCTATTATTACGCGCGCCTCAACGTATCGTTCTGACACGAGGATAATGGGAGAATGGCTTTGAAGACGCGCATCATGGGGGCCGCGCTCGCCGCGGCCGCCCTCCTGACCACGCCGGCGGCGGCGCAGACCGTCGTCAAACACGCCAGCACGCCGGCGGGGCTGATCCTGCAATCGGTGACGGTGAAGCCCGGCGCGACCACGCTGTACCTCAGCGGCCAGTTGGCCGCACCGCTCGACCCCACGAAGAAGGTGCCGCCCGCCCAACTCAGCATCGCCGACTTCGGCGACACCAGGACGCAGACGCTGAGCGTACTCGGCAAGATCAAGGCGATCCTGGCCGAACATGGCTTTGCGATGCGCGACATCGTCAAACTCACCGTCTTCGTCGCCGGCGATCCCAAATTGAGTGGCAAAATGGATTTCGCCGGCATGAACGATGGCTTCAAACAATATTTCGGGACCGCGGAGAACCCGACCACCGTTGCGCGCTCGACGATCCAGGTCGCGGCCTTGGCAGGGCCGGCCTATCTCGTCGAAATCGAAGCAACGGCGGCGAAGTGAACACTGCCGCACATGCCGATGCGTGACACGACAAAGCCGTCCCTCGGGCCGCTTTTTGCGGGTTCGTTCGCCTAGCGGATGAAGTCGAGGAACGCGCGCAGCGGCGGCGGGACGAGGCGGCGGCCGGAATAATAAAGGAAGGGGCCGGAGAAGGGCTGCCACCATTCCTCCAGCACGGGGACGAGCGTGCCCCGGTCGAGGTGCGGGCGCAGCCAGTCCTCGAAGAGATGGACGACACCGCTCCCCGCCGCCGCCATATCGACGATGAGGTCGATCGCGCCGCCGACGCTGGCGATCAGCGGTCCCTGCGGCTCGATCCGGACGATGTCGCCGGCGCGCTCGAACTCCCACGGGCTGGTCGTCGCACCGCTGCTGAAGCGGCCGCGCAGACAGGCATGGCCGAGCAGGTCACGCGGATGCGTCGGCCGACCGCGGGCGTCGAGATAGGCGGGGGCGGCGGCGGTCGCGAACCGCTGGATGCGCGGGCCGATCGGCACCGCGATCATATCCTGTTCGAGCCGCTCGTCGTAGCGGATGCCGGCGTCGCAGCCCGAGGCGACCATGTCGACGAAGCCGTCCTCGGCGACGATCTCGACGTGGATGTCGGGATAGGCGGCGAGGAAGGCGGGCAGGATCGCGGGCAGCACCAGCCGCGCCGCGCTGACCGGCACGTTGAGCCGCAGCGTACCGGCCGGACGGTCGCGGAGCAGATGGACCATGTCGAGCGCCGCCGCGACCTCGCCAAGCGCCGGCGTCAGCCGTTCGATCAGCCGCGACCCGGCCTCGGTCGGCGTGACGCTGCGCGTCGTACGGTGGAACAGGCGAACGCCGAGCCGCGCCTCGAGCCGCCGCACCGCCTCGCTCAGCGTCGATGCGCTGGATCCCGTCGCGCGCGCCGCATCGCGAAACCCGCGTGCGCGCGCGACGGCGAGGAACGCGTTGAGGTCGGCGAGATCTGCCATCATCGTTCGGTTTTCCGCACAGCCCGTCCCGATCATGCCGGCTTATCGCCGTGATCCGCAACGCTTAACTCGCGGCAGAGCAAGGAGACGGACATGACCAACCAGACCTATCCCCTCGGCCAGCGCAACGTGAAGCGGCTCGGCTATGGCGCAATGCAGCTCGCCGGCCCCGGCGTCTTCGGGCCGCCGCGCGATCGCGACGAGGCGCTCGCGGTGCTGCGCGCCGCGGTGGCGGCGGGCGTCGACCATATCGATACCAGCGACTTCTACGGCCCGCACGTCACCAACCAGCTCATCCGCGAGGCGCTGTCGCCCTATCCGCAGGATCTGGTGATCGTCACCAAGATCGGCGCGCGGCGCGGCGCGGACGGATCGTGGCTGCCGGCCTTCGCCCGCGACGAACTGGTCGCGGCGGTCGAGGACAATCTGCGCAACCTCGGACGCGAGACGCTCGACGTCGTCAACCTGCGGCTGATGTTCGATGCGCATGGCCCGGCGGAAGGCTCGCTCGCCGCGCCGCTCGCCGTCGTCGCCGATCTCCAGCGGCAGGGGCTGGTGCGACAGATCGGGATCAGCAACGTCACGCCGGCACAGATCGAGGAGGCGCGCGGCATCGCCGAGATCGTCTGCGTGCAGAATCAGTATAATCTCGCCCACCGCGACGACGATGCGGTGATCGATATGCTGGCGGCGGCGGGCATCGCTTACGTGCCGTTCTTCCCGCTCGGCGGCTTCAGCCCGCTCCAGTCCGCGGCCTTGTCGGCAGTGGCGACCGAGCTGTCGGCGACACCGATGCAGGTCGCGCTCGCCTGGCTGTTGCAGCGCTCGCCCAACATCCTGCTGATCCCCGGCACGTCGTCGCGCGCGCATCTGCACGAAAATCTGGCGGCGGCGGTGCTCGTCCTGCCCGAGGCGGCGATCGCCACGCTCGATGCGATTGGCCGACCCGCCTAATCGCCGGCGATCGGCGTGCCCTCGATCATCCCGCGGATGCGGGCGGTGAGCGCGTCGATCGCGAAGGGCTTGGTAATCATCTGCATGCCGGGTTCGAGGAAGCCGTTGGCGATCGTCGCATTTTCGGCATAGCCGGTCATGAACAGCACCTTCAGCTCGGGGCGCTGCTGGCGCGCGGCATCGGCGACCTGGCGGCCGTTGAGGCCGGGCAGGCCGATGTCGGTGACGAGCAGGTCGACGCGCATGCCGGACTGGAGCAGCTTCAGCCCGGCAGGGCCGTCCGCGGCCTCGACCGCGCGATAGCCGAGGTCGCGCAGAACCTCGACGACGAGGTCGCGCACCGCCGTCTCGTCCTCGACGACCAGCACCGTTTCGCCCGCGCCGCGATGCGCGTCATCCGGCACAGCGAGGATCGCGTCGGGGGCGTCCGCCTCACCATGGTGGCGCGGCAGATATACTTTGATCGCGGTGCCGCGGCCGAGCTCGGAATAGATGCGGACATGGCCCTCCGATTGACGGGCGAAACCGTAGATCATCGACAGCCCCAGGCCGGTGCCTTGGCCGATCGGCTTGGTGGTGAAGAAGGGTTCGAAGGCGCGTGCGATCGTCTCGGGCGCCATGCCGGCGCCGGTGTCGGTGACGCAGACGCAGACATAGTCGCCTGCGCCGACCTCGCGCTGCTGCGCGACATAGGCCGCGTCCAGCTGCGCGTTGCACGTCTCGATGGTCAGCGTGCCGCCGTCGGGCATCGCGTCGCGCGCGTTGATCGCGAGGTTGAGGATCGCGCTTTCGAGCTGGTGCGGATCGCAGCGCGTCCGCCACAGCCCGACCGCGCCGACCATCTCGAGCGCGATGCTCTCGCCGATCGTGCGGCGGAGCAGTTCCTCCATGCCGGCGACCAGCCGGTTGGCGTCGACCGCCTTGGGGTCGAGCGGCTGGCGGCGGGAGAAAGCGAGCAGCCGATGGGTCAGCGCCGCGGCGCGATTGGCGGAGGTGATCGCGGCGGTGGCATAGCGTTCGACCTTGTCGGTCTCGCCGCGCGCGAGGCGCCGCTGCAGCAGGTCGAGCGAGCCGATGACTCCGGTCAGCAGATTGTTGAAATCATGCGCGATCCCGCCGGTGAGCTGCCCGACCGCCTCCATCTTCTGCGCCTGACGCAACTGCTCCTCAGCCTGTGCCAACGCCGCCGCCTGTGCCTTTTCGGCGGTGACGTTGCGGCCGGAGGCATAGGTCATGTCGCCGGCCGGCGCCGCCACCCAGGCGATCCAGCGGATCGAGCCGTCCTTGTGGCGATAGCGGTTCTCGACATCCGCCTTGCCGCCCGCGGCGGCACGGCGATAGGCGCCGATCGTCTCGTCATGATCCTCGGCGACGATGAAGTCGCTGACGTGGTGGCCGACCAGCTCGTCGGCGGCATAGCCGAGCATCCGCGTCCACGCCGGATTGGCGCGGCGGATCACCCCGGCGGCATCCATCACCAGCATCAGGTCGGGCGACGTCTCCCACATCCGGTCACGCTCGGCGGTGCGTTCGGTGACCTCGTCGCCCAGCCGTTCGTTGAGCCGCTGCAACGCCTCCTCGGCGGCGCGACGGGCGGAGATGTCGTTGAACAGCACGGCGACGCGGCGATCGGCGGGGGCGCCGACGCGGAAGGCCGCGATGTCGAACCAGCGGCCGAGCGCCGCCGACCCCTGTTCGAACCGGATCGGTTCACCACTGACGGCGACGCGGCCGTAGATCTCATACCAATGCTCCTCGAGCTCGGGCATCGATTCGCGCAGCCAGCGGCCGTGGATCGCCGCGGTGAAACCGGTCTGGCGGTAGAAGGCGGGATTGGCTTCGACGACGCGATAGTCGGTCGGGGTGTCGGCGGTGCCCGGTGCGACCTCGACGACGCAGAAGCCCGATTCGATCGATTCGAACAGCGTGCGATAGCGCGCCTCGCTATCGGCGAGCCGCCGCTCCGCCTCGCGCCGATCGTGGATGTCGATCACCGAGCCGATATAGCCGAGAAAGACGCCATCCGGCCCGAAGCGCGGCGAGGCGGCGTCGATCGCCCAATGATAGCTGCCGTCGGCATGGCGCAGCCGATAGTCGAGGCGGAACGGCACGCGTGCCGCATGCGCCGCACGGAAGATACGCGCCGCCTCCGCCCGATCGTCGGGATGGGTGACGTCGAGCCAGCCGGCGCCCTGCGCCTCGGCGGGGGTCTGGCCGGTGAAATCGTACCAGCGGCGGTTGAGATAGGTGCAATGGCCGTCGTGATCGGTGACCCACATCATCACCGGCGCATGATCGGCCATGTTGCGGAAGCGCGCCTCGCTGTCGACCAGCTCGCTGCGGGTGCGCGCCAGTTCCTCCGCCTGGGTGCGGGCGCGCGTCTCGTCGCGCGCGATCTTGAGGAAGCCGCTGTGGCCGCCGTCGCGCTCGATGATCGGATGCGTCGAACCGGTCATGAACACGCGCGCGCCGTCGGCGCGCAGGTGCCAGCGCACGTCGGGCGCGCAGCCTTCGGCGGCGGCGGTGGCGCATTCGCGCGCGGGGACACCGGCGCGGCGATCCTCGGGCAGGAACAGATCGTCGATCGGCCGGCCGATCGCCTGCTGCTCGGTCCATTCGAACGATGCCTCCGCGCCGGCGGACCAGCCGGTGATGCGGCGATCGGTGTCGGTGGTGACGATCGCATAATCGCGGGCGCTGTCGAGGATCAGCCGCAGCCGCTCCTCGCTGGCGCGCAACTGGTCGTAGCGGCGATCGCGCGCCTCGACCGCACGGCGGAGATCGAGCTGCGCCATCACCTGCCGCGAGAGGACGCGCAGCGTTTCCTGATGGAGATCGGTGAACGGGCGGACGCGATGGTCGAGCACGCACAGGGTGCCGATCGCCAGCCCGTCCTCGGTCTTGAGCAGCGCACCGGCATAGGCACGGATATTCGGTTCGCCGACTACCAGCGGGTTGCAGTCGAAGCGGGCGTCGCGGGTGAGATCCGGCACGACGAGCAGATCGTCCTCCAGCAGCGCCCTGGCGCAGAACGAACTTTCCAGCGGCGTCGCGCGCACACCGAGACCCACCTCGGCCTTGAAGAACTGGCGGTCGGCGGCGATCAGGTTGATCACCGCGATCGGCGCATCGCACAACCGGGCGGTCAGCGCGGCGAGTTCGTCGAACGACGCCTCGCGCGGCGTATCCATCACCGCATAGCGCGCCAGCGCTGCCAGCCTCCGCGTCTCCCGCTCGTTGATGGCGTCCATATCGGTCGATGATCCAGCCATATGCGGGGGTGTGCGGTCGACGACCGCCCTCGATCATGTACCGAAATGGCCCGAAACCGGCAATGGCCGCGGCGCGGCGTTGGTCCCGCCGTCGGCAGTGGATAAAGCGCCAATGGTCTCAGCATCTTACCCTCGTCGCCAGGCGCATTTCCGCTGGTCAAGGTCGAGCGGGCGGGGCACCCTGCCCTCGCCTCCGCTCCAACCTTCGGTGTCGATCATGCGCTTTCCTCTCGCCGTCGCGCTGCTGGCAAGCGGTACCGTCGCCGCCCAGCCACCCGAACGGGGTACCGGCCGCTATCCCGCCTTATTCGAGGAGCGGGCCGACCTGCCCGACCATGTCGTCTATCGCCCGGCCGATCTGACACAGCTGAAGGGCGAGCGGCTCGGCATCTACGTCTGGGGAAACGGCGGGTGCAGCGCCGACGGGACGAGTTCGCGCAATCACCTGCTGGAGATCGCCTCGCACGGCTATCTGGTCATCGCCGCTGGCCGCATCCCCGGTGCGACGCCGGCGCCGCCACCCGCCACCGCATCCGCCGCCCCATCGACCACCACGCCCGCAGCCCGGCTGGCGGTGGCGACGCCGACGCGGCTGCTGGCCGACGCAATCGACTGGGCGCAGCGGGAGAACGGCCGCACCGGCAGTCCGCTGCGCGGCCATATCGCGGTCGATCAGGTGGCGGCGTCGGGCTGGAGCTGCGGCGGACTGCAGGCGCTGGCGACCGCGCAGGATCCGCGCGTCAGGACCGCGATCATCATGAACAGCGGCTTCTTCCCCGATGGCGCCAATCCGATCGCCGGGATCGTCTCGGATAAGGCGTTGCTCGCCGGGCTGCACGGCCCCGTCCTTTACGTGCTCGGCGGCCCGACCGACATCGCCGCCGCGAACGGCACCGACGATTTCCGGCGAATCGATCGCGTCCCCGCGGCGCTGGTCAACATCCCCGTCGGCCATGGCGGAACCTATATGCAACCGCATGGCGGAGTCGGCGCGATCGTCGCAACCAACTGGCTCGACTGGCAGTTGAAGGGCAAAACCGCCGCAAAAGCCGCTTTCGTGGGTCGGAATTGCCGATTCTGCCACGATCCGCGGTTGACGCTGGCGCGCAAGAACTTCAATTAGGCGCATTGGTGCCCACCGAAAGCAAAGACCTTCCATGCAGATCATCGTTCGCGACAATAATGTCGATCAAGCCCTCCGCGCCCTGAAGAAGAAGCTCCAGCGGGAGGGTGTCTACCGCGAGATGAAGCTCCGCCGGCATTACGAGAAGCCGTCGGAAAAGCGCGCCCGCGAGCATGCCGCCGCGGTGAGCCGTGCGCGCAAGGCCGATCGCAAGCGCGCCGAACGCGACCGCTGATCCCCGTCGGATGATGCCACCGCCGTCCGGCCCCGGCCGGACGGCGGTGGTGCGTCAGCCGTTCGCGACCGCCTTGGCGAGGACCGGACTCTGCTGATGCTGGACGACCCGCCACACCTCGTGCTCGAGTCGGCGGATCGTCGAGGTGCAATGCGCCTCATAGGCTTCGCCGTCGCGCTGCGCGTGGACGTGATAGCCGATGACGATCAGGCCCTCCTGCGGCCGTGAGACCTGACGCTCGCTGAGTTCCGCCTCGTTCCATACCGGTGTATCGGCGACCGCATCGATCGCCTCGCTGCCGCGCAGCACGAATGGCGGCCGCGGCAGCACCATGACGACCTCGGGGTCGACCTTCTCGCGGTAATTGTCGGGACCCTCGGTCCACAGGCTCTGCTCGAAGCTCCACAAACGGCTGTCGTCCATCGCATTCTCTCCCATGAGGTCAGGGAGGAAGCGGGGCGCGACCCCGAATGTTCCCGCCGCGCCCGACGCAAATGCCTGCCCCAACCGCGTCACCAACCGCGCCATGGTGCGTTGGCGCCTCTCTCACAGGAGGCATCATGACCGACGACATCGCCATTCGTACCCGCCAGCGCGAGATCGCCACCGAGCATCTGCTGTTCAAGCTGATGGAATATGTCGAGGCGCGCCATCCCGGGCTGCTCGACTATATGGAGCACAGCCTCGATCATCTCGGCGATCCCGCCGGTGACGGCAGCAAGGACGACGATGCGGTGCGCACGATCGCCCAGCGCATGATCGTCGGTGCCCGCGCCGAGCGCAAAGGCTGACGCTCGCCGGTCAGGCGGCGGCCGGTTCCGCCGCCGGATCGCGCGCCAGCGCCCGGCGCAGTTCGGTCACCTCCGCGTTGAGCGCCGCGAGCCGCTCGCGACTGATCCCGGTACGTTCGACGATCATCGGCGCGAGACAGCCGGTCTCTCGCCAGCGCTCGCGGCCCTCGGCGGTCAGGCGCACGCGGACCTGACGCTCGTCGGCGGGATTGCGCAGCCGCGTGACCAACCCCGCCGCCTCCATCCGCTTCGCCAGCGGCGTGATCGTGCTCGGCTCGAGCGCGAGCCGTTCGGCGATCGTGCCGACCGGCACGCCGTCCTCGGCGCCGCTCACCACCTGGAGCACCAGAAATTGCGGATAGGTGATGCCGAGGCGATCGAGCACCGGCTTGTAGGCGCGGTTGATCGCGATCGTCGCGGCGTACAGCGAGAAGCACAATTGTTCATCGAGCGGCAGCGGGCCGGGCATCGTCACTCTCCTTGCCAGCGGCTTAGCACGAAAATGGTTATCGCGACAAATAGTTCTGGACGATAGCGCGCACCCGTCCTAGATAGTTATCGCGATAACCAAACAGGAGATTGATCATGTCGGTCGACGTCAAATACAGCACCACGGCCACCGCAACCGGCGGTCGCGACGGTCATGCCCGCTCGGACGACGGCAGGATCGACGTCCAGCTCGCGACGCCCAAGGAACTCGGCGGCGCCGGCGGCGACGGCAGCAATCCCGAACAATTGTTCGCCGCGGGCTATTCGGCCTGTTTCATCGGCGCGCTGAAGGCGGCGGGCCGCGAGCTCAAGGTCAAGGTCCCCGACGACGTCACGGTCACCGCCAAGGTTGGCATCGGACCGCGCTCCGAGGGCGGCTTCGGCATCACCGCCGATCTGCAGGTGTCGCTGCCCGGCGTCGAGCGCGAGCAGGCACGGACGCTGGTCGACACCGCGCACCAGATCTGCCCCTATTCCAACGCCACCCGCGGCAACCTCGACGTCGGCCTGACGCTGGTCTGATCGTCGCCCATGTCCTCCCCGTCGGGGTGGGGAGGACATAATCGAGCTGCGCATCGGCCCGCCCGGGATACGGATGCGATCGTACGGATTGTAGCCTGCGAACCCGTTTCGGAGAGCATTGCATGATCCGCTCGTTTCTCATCGGCTTGGTCGCCGGCCAGCGCGGCATCACCCCGCTGGCGGTGATCGCCACCGCCACCCGCCGGGAGGAGATTCCGGCGACGCTGCCGTTGCAGACCTTGTTGCGCAATCCGGTGATCGCCGCCGGCACCGCGGCCTTCGCCGCGGCGGAGATGGCGGGTGACAAGATGAAGACCGCGCCCGACCGGATCGTGCCGATCGGCCTCGCCGTGCGCGGCGTCACCGCAGCCTACGCCGGTGCCGCGCTGGCACCGCGCGACAAGAAGGTGCTCGGCGCCGCGGTCGCGGTCGGCAGCGCGCTCGCCGCATCCTATTTCGGCTGGCGGCTGCGCTGTGCGGCGATGGCGCGCTACGGCCAGACCGCGACCGGCTTCGTCGAGGATGCGATCGTCTTCGGTGCCGGTCTGGCGATCGCCAATCCTAAATTGGTGTCCGGCAAGGCCTGACCCGGCGGCGTTTACTGCACCGTAGCGAGGGCTGCCATCAGCAGCGCAGCGACGCTGGGATAGAAGGTGAGCGCGAAGCCCAGCGCGCGCGCCTCGGCGCCGTCGCGATAGCCGGTCCAGAACAACAGCCGCCCGGCGGTGAAGCAGGCGGCGAACAGCGCCACCGGTACTCGCGCATGATCGCTCAGCAAGGTCAGCGCGCCATAAGCGACGAGGGCGAGCAGCACCTGTTCGGCGGTGTTGCGCAGGATCGCGTTGGCGGCATCGACCTGTGGATCCGCGCCGTTGCGGCCATCGATCGCCCCGTCGGAAACGAAGCGCCGCCGCGCCACGTCACCGATCGCCGCCGCCAGCCACAGGCCGAGCACCAGGGCGGCGATGCCGAGCGTGGTCAGCCGGCTTTCGAGGATCGCCGCCGCGCTGCGGCTATAGCCGAGGATCGCCGCGGCGATCGTCAGCCCCAGGCCGATGCCGATCCCGCGCGCGACGCCGGTCTGCGCCTTGCGTGCGCGCGAAGGGGGCACCGGCTCGGTCACACCAGCAATCCCTGCAGCAATTTGGGCAAAGTGCCGGTTTCACCCCGCGCCTCGGCCATGAAGCGGTTCTTGAGCGGCGGCACCTTGTCGACCGCACCGATGCCGAAGCGGCGGACCGCGCTGGCGGTCTTGCCGGGGATGCCGAACAAACGGGTCAGCGTGTCGGTGGCGGCGGCGACCATGAACGTATCGAGCCCGCGCCAGCGCTGATAGCGGTCGAGCAAGGCGGGGTCGCCGAGATCGAGGCCGAGCCGCTTGCCCTCGACGAGCACCTCGGCGAGCGTCGCGACGTCGCGCAGGCCGAGATTGAGCCCCTGCCCCGCGATCGGATGGATGCCGTGCGCCGCGTCGCCGACCAGCACCAGCCGTTCGGCGGTGACCCGCGCGGCATGGTGGAAGCCGAGCGGATAGCTCGCACGCGGACTCGGCGCGGTCAGTTCGCCGAGGAAGCCGCCCATCCGCTTGGTCGCCTCGGCGAGGAAGGCGCGGTCGCCGAGCTTCATCATCGCCGGGCCGTCCTCGCCCTTCACCGACCAGACGATCGCCGAGCGATGGCCGATCTCGTCGTCGGGCAGCGGCAGCAGCGCGAACGGCCCCGAGGGGTAGAAGATCTCGTAGGCGATATCCTCGTGTGGATATTCGTGGTGGAAGGCGCCGACGATTGCGGCGTGATCGTACTGCCAGCGCGCGACGGTGATCCCGGCCGCCTCGCGCGTCGGCGAGTTGCGCCCCTCCGCTGCGATCAGCAGCGGCGCGGTGACCGTCGCCCCCGAATCGAGCGTCGCGGTGACGCCCGCGGGTCCGCGCACGACGTCGACCGCGCGCGTTTGCATGCGGAGATCGACATGCTTCGCCGCGCTCGCGGCCTCGAACAAGGCGGTCCGCAACCGCTTGTTTTCGTACATCGTACCGAGCGCGCCGTCGCCCGCGTCGGGACGGAAATCGAGCTTGCCCGGCTCCAGCCCGTCGCTGACCCGGATGTGGCGGATCGCGCAGCCATGGCCGGCGAGCACCGCGCCGATGCCGATCGCATCGAGCATCCGCCCGCTCGCGCTGGCGATCGCCGAGGCGCGCCCGTCGAAGCCCGGCGCGAGCATCACCGCCGGATCGGCGGGATCGATGACGATGCTGGTCAGCCCATGCGCGTCGAGCGCGAGCGCGAGCGTCGCGCCGACCAGGCCACCGCCCAGGATGATGACGTCCGTGTCCATATCGTCTCCCTACGCCTGCCGCGCGCAGGTGCCAACGGTGGCATGCGTCGATCCATCGCAGCCAACCGCCTTGACGTAACGCGCGCGCAGCCCGATGATTCCCGTGCATTTCGCACATTGAAGGGATCGGGGATGGCGAGCCGTGCGCAGCCAGGGCTGTTGCGTGAGACGGTGAAGGCAGGGGCGGTACGCGGCGGTGCCTTGATCACCGCGATCGTGCTGTTCCTCGTCACCGCGCTGATGGTGCTGGCGCTGATCAGCTATCATGCCAGCGACGCGTCGCTCAACACCGCCTCGGGCGGGCCGATCCTCAACCTTGCGGGACCGCCGGGGGCGTGGTTCGCCGATCTCGCGCTGACGCTGTTCGGGCCGGCGGTGGCGCTGCTGCTGCCGATCGCGCCGATCGTCGCGATGCGGCTGTGGCGCGACCAGCCGCCGGGTCGCTGGCTGGCGATGCTGCGCAACGCCGCGATCGGCGTCGCGCTGATGGCCGCCGCGCTCGCTTTCGTGTCCGATTCGTCGGTGCTGGCGCTGCCCGCCGGCTGGGGCGGCGTGATCGGCCTGTCGGTCGCGCATCTCGTGCAATGGGGGCTGGGCTTCCTCGGCCAGCCCGGCGCCGAACGCTGGATCGCGCGCGGCGTCGGCCTGATCGCCGGCGTCGCCGGCATCGTCATCTGGGCGAAGAGCCTCGAGATCGACCTCGGCGAGCGCCGCTTCCGCCTGCGCCGGACGCGCGCTGCCGCCGATGGCGAGGATCTGCTCGACGCCTATGACGATAGCGACGACGAGGAAGACGAAGAGCCGCTGCAGCTCGCGCGCAAGGTGATCGAGCCACGCGCCGTCGCCGAACCCGATACCCGCCCCGCGCCGGTCATCGCCGACCGCGCGGTGGCGCCGTCGGCCGCCAAGCCCAAGCCGCGCCAGCAGAGCCTCGACCTCGGTCACACCTATACGCTGCCACAGCTCGACCTGCTCACCCCCGCGCCGCCGGCGCCCAAGGGGCAGATCGACAAGGCGGCGCTGGAACGCAACGCGCGGCTGCTCGAGAACGTGCTCGACGATTTCAAGGTGCACGGCGTCATCAACGAGGTGCGCCCCGGCCCGGTCGTGACGATGTACGAGCTGGAGCCCGCCCCCGGCATCAAGGCGAGCCGCGTCATCGCGCTCGCCGACGATATCGCGCGCAACATGTCGGCGGTATCGGCGCGCGTCGCGGTGATCCCGGGGCGCAACGTCATCGGCATCGAGCTGCCCAACCAGAAGCGCGAATCGGTGTCGCTGCACGAACTGGTCGGCAGCCAGACGTTCGAGGATCAGGCGGCGCAACTGCCGATCATCCTCGGCAAGAACATCGCCGGCGATCCGGTGATCGCCGATCTCGCACCGATGCCGCATTTGCTGGTTGCGGGTACCACCGGCTCGGGCAAGTCGGTCGGGCTCAACTGCATGATCCTGTCGCTGCTCTACCGGCTGACGCCGGAACAGTGCCGGATGATCATGATCGATCCCAAGATGCTCGAATTGAGCATGTACGACGACATTCCGCATCTGTTGTCGCCGGTCGTCACCGATCCGGCCAAGGCGGTGCGCGCGCTCAAATGGGCGGTCGAGACGATGGAGGACCGCTATCGCCAGATGTCGTCGGTCGGCGTGCGCAGCCTCGCCGGCTTCAACGACAAGGTCCGCGCCGCCAAGGCCAAGGGCCAGCGGCTCGGCCGCCGCGTGCAGACCGGCTATCATCCCGAGACCGGCCAGCCGGTCTATGAGGAAGAGCAGCTCGATTACGAACCGCTGCCGCAGATCGTCGTCATCGTCGACGAGCTCGCCGATCTGATGATGACCGCGGGCAAGGAGGTGGAATTCCTGATTCAGCGGCTCGCGCAGAAGGCACGCGCGGCGGGCATCCATCTCATCATGGCGACGCAGCGGCCGTCGGTCGACGTCATCACCGGCGTCATCAAGGCGAACCTGCCGACGCGGATCAGCTTCCACGTCACCAGCAAGATCGATTCGCGCACCATCCTCGGCGAACAGGGCGCCGAACAGCTGCTCGGCAAGGGCGACATGCTCTATATGCCCGGCGGCAAGGGCATCGTCCGCGTCCACGGCCCGTTCGTCAGCGACGACGAGGTGCGCGCCATCGCCGATCACTGGCGCAGCCAAGGCCAGCCCGACTATATCACCTCGGTCACGGAGGAGCCCGAGGACGGCTTCACGCTGGAAGGATCGCCGGAAGGCGAGGATTCGGCCGAGGACCAGCAATATCGCGCAGCGATCCAGCTGGTGTGCGAATCGCAGAAGGCGTCGACGAGCTGGCTGCAACGCCAGTTGCGCATCGGCTACAATTCGGCGGCACGACTGATCGAGAAGATGGAGAAGGACGGCATCGTCAGCCGCCCCGACCACGTCGGCCGTCGCGAGGTGCTGCGCGATACCGAAGGGCACGCGATCTGAGCGAAGCGTTCCCCGACCCTTCGTCCTGAGCCGGTCGAAGGCTGGGGTACGGACCCTCCCCGCCCCTTGCGCGGTTAAGCGGTCGTTCAATGCCACAGGACCACAGGACCCGCATGATCCGATACGCTCTAGCAATCGCCGCGATCGTGGCCCCCTCCGCGCTGCCGGCCCAGGCGACCGGCGACCTCGCCGCGGTACAGCGCCACCTCCAGTCGATCACGACGATGACGGCGGACTTCACCCAGACCGACCGCAACGGCAAGGTGCTGACCGGCACCTTCACGCTCAAAAAGCCCGGCAAGCTGCGCTTCCAATATGAGAAGGGCGTGCCGATCCTGATCGTCGCGGAGGGCGGCGCACTGACCTTCATCGACTATTCCGTCCGCCAGGTGCAGCGCTGGCCGATCAAGAACTCGCCGCTGGGGATCCTGCTCGATCCCGGCCGCGACATCACCCGCTATGCCCGGGTGGTGCAGACCGGCAACGATCGCGTTGTCTCGGTCGAGGCGAACGATCCCAAACATCCCGAGATCGGCCGGATCACGATGATCTTCGCGCGCGACGCCGCGGCGCCGGCAGGGCTGGCGTTACAGGGCTGGGTGCAGCTTGACAGCCAGAACAATCGAACGACGATTCGCCTCGCCAACCAGCGCTTCGGCGGGGCGGTTAGCGACGGAACGTTCAAATGGGTCGACCCGCGGAGGGCAAATACCCGATAATGAACGGGAAGTCCCGGTGCCATTCATCGCCGCGACAGGTTCGCGCGGGTAAAAGCCTCCTCGCGGATGTGGGGCGTCCGGGATTTTTCCCCCTGTTGCCCGGATGACTAGACCCACTTCCCGCCTGCGTGACGAACGCCAGGTCGGCCCTCGCTCCATGCCCCCGGAGCGGGGGCCTTTCCGTTTTCGGCCCCTATCGGCGGTCCTTGCCGGCTTGATGCGATGGTGCGGCACGCCGATCCGTTAGGATGTCGTCGCTCTGGCGATACCCGCTGGCGCTCGCTACATGGCGGCGGTGAAGATCGTCTCCTGGAATATCAATTCCGTCCGCTTCCGGATCGCCATCGTCGAGCAGTTCCTGCGCGAGGCGGAGCCCGATATCCTGTGCCTGCAGGAAACCAAGGTGGTCGACGAGGACTTCCCGTTCGAGATGTTCCGCAGCCTCGGCTACGACCATATCGTCATCCATGGCCAGCGCATGCACCATGGCGTCGCGATCCTCAGCCGGGTGCCGATTGCCGAGGACGACCGCTTCGACTGGCAGGCCAATCGCGAGGCGCGCCACGTCGGCGTCCGCCTGCCTAACGGCGTGCGGCTGGAGAACGTCTACGTTCCCGCCGGCGGCGACGTGCCCGATCGCGATGTGAACCCCAAGTTCGGGCAGAAGCTCGACTTTCTCGAGCGGATGACCGATTGGTCGGCACGCCTGGATGGCCCGACGATCCTCACCGGCGACTTCAACATCGCGCCGTTGCCGAGCGACGTGTGGAGCCACAAGGCGCTGCTCAAGACGGTCAGCCACACGCCGATCGAGGTCGCGGCGCTCGACCGGTTGCAGGCGTCGAACGACTGGGTCGATCTCGGCCGCCACTTCCACCCTGCCCCGGCGCGCCTGCATACCTGGTGGAGCTATCGCTCGCCCGACTTCACCAGGAACGATCGCGGCCGGCGGCTGGATCATATGTGGGCTAGCGGCGAAGCGGCCAAAGCGGCGCGCGCCCATATGGTGTTCGAGGATTGCCGCAGCTGGCTGACGCCGTCGGACCATGTGCCGATCATGACCGAGTTCGCCTTTTGAGCGGCGCACGCGACGTCGCGCGGGCGATCGACGCGCTGCGCCGCGGCTGGCCGATCGCGATCCATGCCCCCGGCGAGCCCCCCCTGCCCCTGCTCGCGGTCGAGACCGCCGATCCGTGCGGACGGGAGACCTTCATGACGGGCGGGGTCGGTCCGCTGCTGATCTCGGACGGTCGCGCCGCGACGCTGAAGCTGACCAATCAGCTCGCCGCCGCCGATCCCGATACGCCGGTAGTAATCGAGGCGGCGCCGTGGCTCGACTTCAGCACCGCGGTGGCGCTCGCCGATCCGCAATTTGATCTGGCGACGCCGCTCAAGGGGCCGTTCCGCACCACGGCGGTGACGCGGCCCGCCGCGAGCCTCGCCGCGATCCGGCTGGCGCGGATCGCCGGGCTGCTCCCCGCCTTCTTCATCGACGGCAGCGGTCCCGAAGTCACGATCGCCCCCGCGGCGATCGACGCGCATCAGGACGCGCGCGCGCTGCACCTCGCCACACGCGCGCGCCTGCCGGTCGACGGTGCCGAGGATGCGGAGATCGTCGCCTTCCGCGCGCCCGACTCGAGCGACGAGCATGTCGCGCTGCTGATCGGCCAGCCCGATGGCAATCCGCCGCTGGTGCGGTTGCACAGCGAATGTCTGACCGGCGACGTGCTCGGCAGCCTCAAATGCGATTGCGGCCCGCAATTGCGCGCCGCGATCGCGGCGATCGCGGCGAACGGCTGGGGCATCCTGCTCTATCTGCGACAGGAGGGGCGCGGGATTGGGCTGGTCAACAAGCTGCGCGCCTATGCCCTGCAGGATCAGGGATTCGATACCGTCGACGCCAACGTGCGGCTGGGCTTTGCGATCGACTCGCGCGATTTCGGCGTGGCGGCACGGATGCTGGACCTGCTCGGGCAGCGGGCGGTGCGGTTGATGACCAACAATCCGGCGAAAGTGGCGGGACTGGAAGCGGCCGGGGTAAGCGTGGTGGAGCGGGTGCCGCACCAGCTTCCGCCCAATCCGCATAACGCGCGCTATCTCGCGACCAAGCGCGATCGGACCGGGCACCAATTGTAAGCCTGGCCCCTGCGCTATGCGCTGAACGCTTCGGGATCGACGAGTCCGGTCAGGCGGCGCGCCGCGCGGCGCGCGAAGGCCAGGGTGCCGCGTTTGCGCACGTGCGCCGGCAGCGGCACGGTATGCGCCTCGCGGATGATCGCGGCGTCATAGCGGTCGGCGACGATCACCCCGGTCCGTTCGGGCAGGAACGCTGCGCCGTCGAGCGGCGCGGTGTCGAACCCCGCCGGCACCGCCCAATAATAACGGTCGCAATGCGCGAGATAGTCCGGCCACTTGCCGTCGCCGAGCAGGTCGGCGCGCGACACCTTGATCTCGACGACGATCAGCTGGCCGCGCGCGTCGATCGCCATCAGGTCGGCCCGACGGCCGCCCTCGAGCGGGACCTCGGCGATGGTGGTGATATCGTGGCGCAGCAGCATCCGCGTCACGCCGCGGGCGACATCCGCAGCACAGATCGCGGGATCGCCGCCGTCCAAACACGAAGCGGGGGCCATGTCCAACATGACCCCCGCTTAAGAACATTATGCGAACAGGACAAGCCTGCCCGGATCGATCAGCGATAGAAGACGTGGTTGCCGATCATCGCGATCTTGGTGACGTTGCCGGCGGGGCGGCGGTTGGGCGTATTGAAGAACAGCGCCTTAGGGGCGGGGCTTTCCCACGCCGCGGCGAGTGCGATCTTGGCGACGGCGAGCGCGGTGCGATAGGCGGCGCGGCCTTCGTCGATCGACGGGATCTCACCGCCACGCACGAAGCTGAACTGGCCGCGCTGCTTGACCACCGAGCAGACGTCGGTGGGGAAACGGCCCGACTTCGAGCGGTTGATGATCACGCTGGCGACGGCGAGCTGGCCGGCGAGCGGCTCGCCCTTCGATTCGAAATAGATCGCGCCGGCGAGGCAGCGCTGCGTCGCGTCGACCCGGTCGTCGTCCTGCGCGGCGACAGCTTCGGCGAGGGTGTTGAAACGGTCGTCTTCGGCCTGCTGCTCCGTGGAGATCGGCTCGACCGTCGCGGTGGCCTGCGGCGTGGCGCTGGCGGCGGGAACGGGAACCGACACGGGGCTGACCGTGTTGATGATCTGAATGGTCGAGGCCGGCGCGGGAATCGACGTCCGGTCGATGTCCGAGGCCTTGACGGGCGAGCTGTGGCTGATGAGGCCCGCCAGAGAGAAAGTCATCGCCGCGATGGCCGCGGCGCGCTGCATAATCGTCATCTACGTATTCGATATGCGGTTGGACCACGGACCCGATCGGCCAAGCCGATCGTCCGGGCATCCCCCCGACTGCGTCACCGACCCGGATCGCACCCAGGCACAGCACAACGCGCATTCACTGTGCGCGTGGCCTTCGTCACACCGCTGTCATGAGTCAATTCGACGCGATCGTTTCAGCGGCGAACCGTTCGGCTTCCGGGATGTCCAGTTCGATTACCCACAAATCCGGATCGGATTGGCGCCGCCGCCGCCAATAGGCCTCGGCATCGTCGGTCCGGTCCGAATCGGTCAGAGTGGCTTGCCCATCGAAGTCGATCCGGCGTTCGAGCACGCGCGTCGGGCCGTGCCGATACTCGATCAGCAGCAGGATCGCGCCGCCCTGAGCCTCGCCCTTGGCACGCACCATCGCGATGCCGCCGGCGTCGTTGACCCGCCTCAGCAGCGCGCCGACGATCAGATGCGTCGGCAGCCGGCCGGTCATGCGCTGCGATAGCCGGGCAGGCCGGACAGCGCGATCTGCGAGCGCATGAAGGTGCCGGTGCCGCGCGCGACCTCCTCGCCCTCGGCGTCGATCAGCCGCGCGTCGGCGACGTAGACGCGGCGCTTGCCGCTGATCCAGCGGCCCTCGGCGACGACCGGCCCGGCCTTCAGCGGCCGGGTCAGCAGCAGGTTGAACGCGGTGGTGAGCAGGAAGCGGTCGGTGACGAGGCTGTTCGCCGCGTAGAAAGCGGCGTCGTCGAGCATCTTGAAATAGCTGGTGCCATGGACCGCGCCGGCGGCGTGATAATGATCCTCGGTCAGCCGGAAGTGAATGCGCGCGACGCCCGCCTCGACGATCTCCAGGCGGGATTCGAACAAGCGGTTGATTGGCGCCGCGGCATAGAGCGATTCGAGCGCGCGATAATGCGCCAGCGCGCCGGCGTCAGGCGGCATCGCGCGCGGCGTCGGCGGTGAACAGGGCATAAAGCGCATCGCGCGATCCCGCGCCGCGCAATTTGGCGAGGAAGGTGCGGTCGCGCAGCCGCCGCGAGACGCGGGCGAGCGCCTTGAGATGCTCCGCCCCCGCGTCAACCGGCGAGACCAGCATGAAGACGAGATCGACCGGCAGGTCGTCGACCGCGTCGAACTCGATCGGCTGGGCGAGCCGCATGAAGACGCCGGTGACGCCGGACAGATCGGGCAGGCGGGCGTGGGGAATGGCGACGCCGCCACCGAAGCCGGTCGAGCCGAGCTTCTCGCGCGCCGCCAGCCGCTCGGCGGCCAGTCGGCCGTCGAGGCCGAGCGCGTCCGCGGCGGTGCAGAGCTGGGTGAACAGCGCCTTCTTGTGCGCGACGGCCACGCCCTCATAGACCGCCTCGGGGCGCAGCAGATCGCTGAAGTCGTGCATGCGTTACTCGAATAAACGAAAGGCCCCGCCGGGCCTCTATCGGAACCGGCGGGGCGGGGGAAGGTCAGCGTGCGGCGGACTGGACCGCCTGCTCGCGCTGCGGCTCGACCCAGCCGATCGTGCCGTCGCCGCGGCGATAGACCATGTTGTACGAACCGGTACCCGCATTGCGGAACAGCAGCGCCGCGGTGTTGCGCAGATCGAGCATCATCACCGCATCGGACACGCTGGCATCGGGCACGTCGACGCGCGTCTCGGCGATGATCAGCGGTGCGTCGCCGACATCCTCCTCGCTCGGGGCCGATTCCTGGAACAGGGTGTAGCCGGCATTGTCATAGCCCATGTCCTCCTGGATCGCGGCGGCCTCGCCGGCGTGACGATCCTTGAGGCGGCGCATGTAGCGGCGCAGCTGCGTCTCGATCTTGGCGGCCGCCCCGTCGAACGCGGGATGCGCCTCCTGCGCCTGGTGGCTGCCCTTGAGCACCAGGCCCTTCATGACGTGGACGACGATATCGCATTTGAAGCCGACGTCGTGCGGCCCCTTGCCGAACGTCACCTCGGCGGAGATGGCGCGTTCGAAATGCTTGGTGGCGATACCCTGGAGTCGGTCGCTCACATGATCCTTGAGCGCGTCGCCGGTCGCGACCTGATGACCAGAAATCCGGATATCCATTATATTCTCCATCATTGTGGGCTGGCCTGTTGGCCTTCACCCGGTTGACGTCATTCCAACGCCCCGACCCCCCAAAGCGGATCCTGTAACTTCGAAACAAATGCTGCGTGCGCTGCAAGTTCCGCGTCCGACGGGCGGAAGACGCGCGGCGGACGGACGGTGACGGGGCGGCGTACCGCGACCTGCGTCGTGGTGGCGATGGGCGCGTCGCTGACCAGGCCGAGCCCGATCTGGCGACCGCCGAGCAGTTCGACATAGACCTGCGCAAGGAGCTGCGCGTCGAGCAGCGCGCCGTGGAGGACGCGGTGCGACCGGTCTACGCCGAAGCGCGAACACAAAGCGTCGAGCGTATGCTTGGCGCCGGGATGGCGGCTGCGCGCGATCTGCAGCGTGTCGACCATCCGTTTGACGTGGACGATCGGCCGGCCGCAGCGCTGGAGCTCGCCGTTGAGGAAGGAGAAGTCGAAGCCGGCGTTATGCGCGACCAGCGGCGCGTCGCCGAGGAATTCGATCAGCTCGTCCACACCCTGCGCGAACTTCGGCTTGTCGCTGAGGAAGGCTTCGGAGATGCCGTGCACCGCCTGCGCTTCGGCGGGCATGTTGCGTTCGGGGTGGTAATAAGCGTGGAAGGTGCGGCCGGTCTCGACGCGGTTGACCATCTCGACGCAGCCGATCTCCACCAGCCGGTCACCACCGGCGAAGCTCAGGCCGGTGGTTTCGGTGTCGAAGACGATCTCGCGCATCCCACCTTTATCAGCCTGCCGGCGGCGCCATGCAAGCGATGACGTGGCGAACCGCCGCACGCGTCCGCTCAAGCGGGACGTCGGTGGCGATGACATAGGTGGCGCGGGCGCGCTTGTCGGCGTCGGGGAGCTGGCGGGCGAGGATCGCGTCGAACTTGGCCGCGGTCATGCCGGGGCGGGCGAGCGTCCGCGCGCGCTGGACCTCGGGCGCGGCGGAGACGACCGCGACGGCGTCGACGTGGCGGTCGCCGCCCGTCTCGAAGAGCAGCGGCACGTCGAAGACGACGAGCGGCGCGTCGGCATGTGCCGCGAGGAAGGCGGCGCGCTCCCCGGCGACGGCGGGATGGACGATCGCCTCGAGCCGCTTCATCGCGGCATCGTCGCCGAGGACCGCGGCGGCGAGGGCGGGGCGGTCGACCCCGTCCGCGCCGATGGTGCCGGGAAAGGCCGCCGCGATCGCCGCGACGAGCCGACCGCCGGGGCCTTGCAGGCGATGGACCGCGGCATCGGCGTCGAAGACGGGGACGCCCTCGGCCGCGAACATCGCCGCCACCGTCGACTTGCCCATGCCGATCGAGCCGGTGAGGCCCAATATCGTCACGCCAGCAGTGCCTCGCGCAGGTCGTCGTCGCGATCGCGCGGCGGTTCGGCGCCGAAGAACAGTTCGAAGGCGAGCGCGGCCTGGCCGATCAGCATCTCGAGTCCGTCGACCGTCTCCAGTCCGCGGGCGCGGGCGGCGGCGAGGAGGGGCGTTTCGAGCGGCGAATAGACGATGTCGTAGACGACGCTATCTTCACCAAGTTCACGCAGATCGAGGTCGAGCGGGGGCTGGCCGGTCATGCCGAGCGTGCTGGCGTTGACCAGCAGGCCGGTGTCCGGGGGCAAAGGGGCCGACAGCGGCAGCGCTTGGCCCTTGAGCCCGAAGGCCGACAACAAAACGCCTGCTTTCAATACGTTACGATTGAGCAGCGTGACCGGGCCGACCGCCATCCGGGCGAGCGCGAAGAGGATCGCACGCGCCGCGCCACCGGCGCCGATCACCGTCACCGCGCGGCCGGTGAAATCGAAGCCCGCGAGCGGTGCGTAGAAGCCGCCGGCGTCGGTGTTGGTACCGACCGCGACGCCATCCTCGGCGCGGAAGACGGTGTTGATCGCGCCGATGCCGCCGCGCACGTCGCCGCGATCGTCGACATGGTCGAGCGCGGCGAGCTTGTGCGGCATGGTGACGTTGCAGCCGCGCCAGGCCGGGTCGTCGCGGCGTGCGGCGAAGAAGGCGGGCAGGTCCTCCGCCGTCACCAGCGTCTTGCGATAGTCCGCGTCGAGGCCGAGCTGATCGAGCCAGAAGCGATGGATGATCGGCGATTTGGACTGGGCGATGGGGTCGCCGATCACTTCGGCGTAAGGCCGGCCGCCGGCGGGGGAATAGGGAAGGGTCATGCGGGGATCACTTCGCGGGTCCGGAGATAGTCGAGGACGTTGAGCAGCGGCAGGCCGAGCACGGTGAACTGGCTGCCCTCGATCCGGCTGAACAGCTGCGCGCCGGGGCCTTCGATCCGGTAGCAGCCGACGCAGCCGGCGATCGCCGGCCATTCCATGTCGAGATACGATCGGATGAAGCCGGGGGAGAGCGGGCGGACGTGCATCCTCGCCGCCTCGACGTGGCGCCAGACCGGGCGGCCGTTCTCGGCGATCACCGCGGCGCTCCACAGATCGTGACGCGCGCCCGACATGCGGGTCAGGTGATCGGCGGCCTGGTCGCGGCTCTCGGGCTTGTCGAGCAGGCTGCCGTCGGCGAGCGCGACGACGCTGTCGCTGCCGAGCACGAGCCGGCCGGGATGGCGGAGGCTGACCTTGACCGCCTTCAGTTCGGCGAGCGCGTCGGCGAGGTCGCGCGGCTTGCTGCCGGCGAGGGCGGCCTTGGCGGCATCCTCGTCGACGCCGGCGGCGGTCGCCTCGAACGGCACGCCGGCGGCGGTGAGCATCGCGCGGCGGGAGGCGCTTTGCGAGGCGAGGAGGATCATGCGGAGGCTTTCGTCATTGCGGTGTTTGTCCCCGCTTCGTCATCCCGGCGCAGGCCGGGAGCCATGGGGGCGATGCGGCTGGTGGTAGCGCGCCACGTCGGCCGCCCGTGTCCATGGGTCCCGGCTTTCGCCGGGATGACGGAGAGGGGGGCCTTTGCAGACCGGACGTCATCCCTGCGGAGGCGGGTGCTTTCGCAGATGACCATTTGGCGTTTTGCGACAGAATTTATATTTCCGTCATGCCGGACTTGATCCGGCATCCCGCTTCTTCCCGCTGTCCGAAGAAGCGGGACCCCGGCGCAAGGCCGGGGTGACGAAGAAAGGGCGGGGGCCGTGCGCGTCGCTGTCACGTCCGCGTCGCCTTGCGGTCGTTGGCCAGCGCGATGATCGCGGCGGCGGTTTCCTCGATCGAGCGGCGGGTGACGTCGATCACCGGCCAGCCGTTGTCGGCGAACATGCGGCGCGCATAAGCGATCTCGCGCGTCACCGCTTCTTCCTCGACATAGGGGGTGTCGGGCATCTGGTTGAGCGAGAGCAGGCGGTTGCGGCGGATCTGGATCAGCCGGTCGGCGCTGGTGGTGAGGCCGACGACCAGCGGATTCTTCAGCGTGAACAGGATGCGCGGCGGCGGGCTCTCGACCACCACCGGGATGTTCGCGGTCTTCCAGCCGCGGTTGGCGAGATAGATCGAGGTCGGCGTCTTCGACGAGCGCGAGACGCCGGCGAGGACGATCTCCGCTTCCTCCCAATCCTCCGAGGCGATGCCGTCGTCGTGCGCGATTGTCCATTGGATCGCGTCGACGCGCGCGAAATAGGCGGCGTCGAGCACGTGCTGGCGTCCGGGGCGCGCCTTGGCCTGCTGGCCGAGCAGACCGGACAAGGCGTCGTTGACCGGATCGAGCGGCGCCACCGCGGGCAGGCCGAGCGCGAGGCAGCGCTGTTCGAGGATGCGGCGCGTCGCGACGTTGACCAGCGTGAAGACCACCAGCCCCGGATTTTGCGCGATCTCCTGCAGGATGCGTTCGAGGTGCGCCTCGGTCCGCACCATCGGCCAGAAATGGCGGACCGTCTCGACGTCGTCATATTGGGCGAGCGCCGCCTTGGCGATGTTCTCCAGCGTCTCGCCGGTCGAGTCCGAGAGGAGGTGGAGGTGGAGGCGCATCATCGCGCGCTCCGGGGCAGACCTGTGGACAACATGGGCATAAGGGATAGGGCAAGTCGGCACCCCCGCCAAGCGACCCGGCGGCGGTGGACAACCCGCATTCCATCCACAATTGCGCACACAGGGCATGGTTTTATCCACAGGCTGTGGATCGTGTTGACGGCCTGCCCCGAATCCCCGGTGAATCCCCGATCCTTGCCGGTCAACCTGTGGGTGATTACGGGACGAAACGCTTTATCCCGCGTTCCACGTGCCAACCACTGCAACAATCTTTTCTAGATTCTTCTTAGATAGGAAGAAGGCCCTGTCCGATCCTGTGAACAAGCCGCTCCTTGCCGTCCTCAAGGGTGCGAAACCGTCGGTGCCGCCGATGTGGCTCATGCGTCAGGCGGGGCGCTACCTTCCCGAGTATCGCGCGCTGCGGGCGGAGAAGGGCGGCTTCCTGGCGCTCGCCACCGATCCCGAGGCGGCGGCGGAAGTGACGGTGCAACCGATCCGGCGCTTCGGCTTTGACGGCGCCATCCTGTTCTCCGACATCCTGATGGTGCCCTGGGCGCTGGGCCAGGAGCTGACCTTCGGGCCGGGCGAGGGACCGCGGCTGACGCCACCACTCGTCGATCACGCGCTGGCGGCGCTGCAACGGGTGCCTGAGCGGCTCGAGCCGGTTTACGGGACCTGCGAGCGGGTGGCCGCCGCCTTGCCGCCCGAGACGACGTTTCTGGGCTTTGCGGGGTCACCGTGGACGGTGGCGACCTATATGGTCGCGGGCGCCGGGTCGAAGGACCAGGGTGAGACGCGCGGCTTCGCTTATGCCGACCCGGCGGCGTTCGATGCGATCATCGCTGCGATCGTGACGATGACGATCGACTATCTGGCGCGGCAGATCGCGGCGGGCGTCGAGGCGGTGCAGCTGTTCGACAGCTGGGCGGGGTCGCTGTCGCCGGCGCAGTTCGAACGCTGGGTGATCGCGCCCAATGCGGCGATCGTCGCCGGCCTGCGCGCGCGCTGTCCGGAGGCGTGCATCATCGGCTTTCCCAAGGGCGCGGGCGGCAAGCTGCCGGCCTATGCCCGCGAGACCGGCGTCGATGCGATCGGGCTCGACGAGACGGTCGATCCGCTGTGGGCGGATGCAATGCTGCCCGCGGGGCTGCCGGTGCAGGGCAATCTCGATCCACTGGCGCTGCTCGCCGGCGGCGCGGCGCTCGACGACGGGATCGACCGGGTGCTCGCGGCGTTCCGCGACCGGCCGCACGTCTTCAACCTGGGGCACGGCATCGGCCAGTTCACGCCGATCGCCCATGTCGAGCATCTGGTCGCGCGGGTGAGGGGATCGTGATGGAATTTTTGTCAGGCGCCTATCTGTGGATCGTGGCGGCGCATGTGATCTTCGTCATCTTCTGGATGGCGGGGCTGTTCATGCTGCCGCGTTATCTGGTCTATCATCAGGAGGCGCTGGTCGCCGGACGGGCCGAGGAGGCGGCCTTGTGGGTCGAGCGCGAGGGCAAGCTGCGCGCGATCATCCTGACCCCGGCGATGATCGTGGTGTGGGTGCTCGGGCTGACGCTGGCGACGATCGGCCATCATTGGGGCGAGGGGTGGCTGCACGCCAAATTGCTCTTCGTGCTGGTGCTGTCGGGCTATCACGGCTGGGCGGTGGGCTATGCCAAGACGCTGGCGCGGGGCGTGATGCGGCTCGATGGCCGGCGGTTGCGGATGATCAACGAAGTGCCGGCGCTGGCCGGTGCGGTGATCGTCGTACTGGTGTTCGTAAAGCCATTTTGATAATAGTTGATAGTGACCGAGGGGTCGCGGGAGGCGGTGATGATCAGTGCGGATTTGGGGCAGCAGCTCGAGACGTTCGTCGCCGACCTAGTGCAGACCGGGCGGTATAATTCAAAGAGCGAGGTGCTGCGGGAAGGCGTGCGTCTTGTTCAGGAACGCGAAGCATGGCTTGCCGCCGTGCATGCGGGGATCAAGCGCGGCTTGCAGGATGCGGATGCGGGGCGGACCAAGCCTGCGGAAGAAGTCTTCGATCGGCTCGAGGCGAAATACCGCGCGATGCTGCCGATCGGGGAATGATTGTCCGGCTGAGTAGCTCGGCCGAGGACGACTTGGAGGATATCGGCGACTATATCGCGCGCGAAGATCCCAGGTCGGCGGTCGAACATGTCCGTGTGCTGAGAGCGAAGTGCATGGACTTGGCCTATTTTCCTCGTCGGTTTGCGCTGGTCGCTGGCCAGGAACCAGAAGGCGTCCGCCGTCGCGTCCATGGCAATTACGTGATCCTCTACCGTATCGATGACGCCGCAGTCGTTATCCTCCACATCGTTCACGGCGCTCGTGATTATGGCAGGCTGCTCTAAGCCCGCTTGACGAACCCCCTCCACGCTCTTACCTCCTGAACACGCGTAGAGCTGCCGTCCGGTGGTTCCGCGTTCCTCCCTGGCTATCGTCGCTGCGAGTCCTTCGCCGATTTGAGCCACTCCCCCGCTTACGCATTCGGATTATTCCATGCATCTTAGAGACTTGAAGAAAAAGACCCCCGCCGAGCTGGTCAGCATGGCCGAAGAGCTGGGGGTCGAGGGCGCCTCGACGCTGCGCAAGCAGGATCTGCTGTTCGCGATCCTGAAGGTGCAGGCCGAGAATGGCGACCAGATCATGGGCCTCGGCACGATCGAGGTCCTGCAGGACGGCTTCGGCTTCCTGCGCAGCCCAGAGGCCAATTACCTCGCCGGGCCGGACGACATCTACGTCTCGCCCAACCAGGTTCGCAAGCACGGCCTGCGCACCGGCGACACCGTCGAGGGCGAGATCCGCGCCCCCAAGGACGGCGAGCGCTATTTCGCGCTGACCAAGCTGACCAGCGTCAATTTCGACGATCCCGAGGCGGTCCGCCATCGCGTCAATTTCGACAACCTCACGCCGCTCTATCCGGAATCGAAGCTGACGCTCGACCCGGCCGATCCGACGCAGAAGGACAAGTCGGCGCGCGTCATCGACATCGTCTCGCCGCAGGGCAAGGGCCAGCGCACGCTGATCGTCGCGCCGCCGCGCGTCGGCAAGACGGTGATGCTCCAGAACATCGCGCGCGCGATTTCGGACAATCACCCCGAGGTGTTCCTGATCGTGCTGCTGATCGACGAGCGGCCCGAAGAGGTCACCGACATGCAGCGCAGCGTGAAGGGCGAAGTGGTGTCGTCGACCTTCGACGAGCCGGCGCAGCGCCACGTTCAGGTCGCCGAGATGGTGATCGAAAAGGCCAAGCGCCTCGTCGAGCACAAGAAGGACGTCGTGATCCTGCTCGACAGCATCACCCGCCTCGGCCGCGCCTACAACACCGTCGTGCCGTCGTCGGGCAAGGTGCTGACCGGCGGCGTCGACGCCAACGCCTTGCAACGCCCCAAGCGCTTCTTCGGCGCGGCGCGCAACATCGAGGAGGGCGGCTCGCTGTCGATCATCGCCACTGCGCTGATCGACACCGGCAGCCGCATGGACGAGGTGATCTTCGAGGAGTTCAAGGGCACCGGCAATTCCGAGATCGTGCTCGACCGCAAGGTCGCGGACAAGCGCGTCTTCCCGGCGCTCGACGTCGGCAAGTCGGGCACCCGCAAGGAAGAACTGCTGGTTGACAAGGACAAGCTGT
Source organism: Sphingomonas taxi (assembly GCF_000764535.1). Classification (NCBI taxonomy): domain Bacteria; kingdom Pseudomonadati; phylum Pseudomonadota; class Alphaproteobacteria; order Sphingomonadales; family Sphingomonadaceae; genus Sphingomonas; species Sphingomonas taxi. The sequence goes on from NZ_CP009571.1 coordinate 3,207,307, forward strand.
CGAAACAGTGGGTGCTGCGCCGCATCCTCATGCAGATGGGGACGATCGACGCGATGGAGTTCCTGCTCGACAAGATGAAGAACTCGAAGACCAACGAGGATTTCTTCGACAGCATGAACCAGTAACCCGTGCGTTCGCCCCGTGCCGGTCGATCCTTCGACCGGCGCGCGGGGGCCATCACGATAGCGCGACGCGCGGAAGCATGGCTTTCGCGCGTCGCTGCGTTATGGACCTATGATCAACCGGGAGTTTGAAACGTGTCCATCATCGCCATGCTGAGCGCCGCCGCCGCCAGCGGGCCGGGGTCTCCGGCCGAGATCTGGCAGCATATCCTCAACGATTTTTCCAATATCGGCTCCCCCGCCGCGCTCGCCGCCTTCATCCAGGTGCTGATGATCGACGTGGTGCTCGCCGGCGACAATGCGATCGTCGTCGGTGCGCTTGCCGCGGGCCTGCCGGTCGATCAGCGCAAGAAGGTGATCCTGATCGGGATCATGGCGGCGCTGGTGCTGCGTATCGTCTTCGCGCTGGCGGTTAGCTGGCTGCTCGGCGTGATCGGGCTGATCTTCGCGGGCGGCATCCTGCTGCTCTGGGTGGCGTGGAAGATGTGGCGCGAGCTGCGCGAGCATGGCAATGCCGGCTCGCCCGAGGTCGACGGCGACGAGACGTCGGGGCTGAAGCCCGCCAAGAGCTTCGCCGCGGCGGCCTGGGCGGTGGCGGTCGCCGATGTCTCGATGAGCCTCGACAACGTGCTGGCGGTCGCCGGTGCGGCGCGCGAACATCCCGGCATCCTGATCATCGGCCTGCTGCTGTCGGTGGCGATGATGGGGATCGCGGCGAACCTGATCGCCAAGTACATCGAGCGCTATCGCTGGATCGCCTATGTCGGGCTGTTGGTGATCCTCTACGTCGCGGGCAAGATGATTTACGAAGGGGTCGTCGACCCGCAGGTCGGGGTGCTGACCTTGTTCTGATGCAGAAAGGGGGGCCGTCGAGCCCCCCTTTTTCGTTTCAGCCGAGATGCTCCGCGAAGAAGGTGGCGGTGCGTTCGTCGGCGAGGCGGGCGGCGTCCTCGGAGCGGCGCTTGCCGAATTGCGCGGCGAAGCCGTGGTCCTCGCCGGGGTAATCGTGGAGCGTCACCTTGGGGTGGTCGTCGAGGCCGGCGTGCATCCGCGCCTGCGCGTCCTTGTCGACGAAATGATCCTCCTGCGGCACGTGGAGGAGGACGGGATTGGCGATGGCATGTTTCTCGCCGAGCAGCCCGTCGATGCCGACGCCGTAATAGCCGACCGCGGCGTCGACGTCGGTGCGGGCGGCGGTCATGAAGGCGAGGCGGCCGCCGAGGCAATAGCCGACCGCGCCGACCTTGGCGGCGAGCCCGGTGCCCGTCTGGGCGTCGTTGAGCATCGTCCGCGCGGTGCGGATCGTCGCCTCGATGTCGCGGACGCCGGCGTCCTGATCGAACTGGCCCATCAGCTCGAGCGCCTGCTGCATTTCGGCGGGAACGTCGGGGTCGAGCTGGATGCCCGGCGCGATCTGCCAGAACAGGTCGGGGGCGAGGGCGAGATAGCCGTCGGCGGCGAAGGCGTCCGCCTTGGCGCGAATGCCGGCGTTGACGCCGAAAATCTCCTGGATGACGACGATCGCCGCGCGCGGCGTACCGACGGGTTCGGCGACGTAGACGTCGAAGCGGCCGCGGTCGTCGCGTGTCTCGATCTGGATGGTCTTGGTCATGGGGGTCCTCTCGCGCGTAAGAGCGCGCTGAGCTATGCAGCGGGGCTGAAGGCTGCTCAAGGGGCGACGCGTATGAAGCTGACGGTGAACGTGGATCTGACCCCGGAGGAGGCGCGGCGGGCGATGGGACTGCCCGATCTGACGCCGCTGCACGACCGCTATGTCGCGTCACTGCTCGAAGCGATGAACGGACAGGTGCGACCCGAGCTGCTCGAGACGATGATGAAGAACTGGGCGCCGATGGGCGATGCCGGTCTGGCGATGTGGCGGCAGATGTTCGACCAGGCGACCGGCGGGGGGAAGACGGGCAATTGAGCGACACGATCTTCGCGCTGTCGAGCGGTGCGGCGCCCGCGGGGATCGGCGTGATCCGGGTCAGCGGGGCGCAGGCGTTCGCCGCAGTGGCGCGGATCGCGGGCAGCGTGCCACCGGCGCGGACCGCGCGGGTGCGCGCGTTGCGCGATGCGCAGGGCGCGCTGCTCGACCGCGCGTTGGTGCTGGCGTTTCCCGGGCCGGCGAGCGCGACCGGCGAGGACCTAGCCGAACTGCATTGTCACGGCGGGCGGGCGGTGATCGCGGCGGTGTTGCGCGCGCTCGGGATGCAGCCCGGATTGCGTCCGGCGCTGGCCGGCGAGTTTACCCGGCGGGCGCTGACCAACGGGCGGATCGATCTGGCGGAGGCGGCGGGCCTCGCCGACCTGCTGTCGGCGGATACCGAGCGGCAGCGGGTCGCGGCGCTCGCCGCGGCGGAAGGGATGGTCAGCCAGCGCGTGCGCGGCTGGCTCGACCGGTTGGCGATGCTCGCCGCAGTGACCGAGGCGCAGCTCGACTTCGCCGATGAGGACGATGTCGGCACCGATCAGATGGGTGCGGTGCGCGAAGGGCTGGCGAACCTTGCGGCGGACCTGCGCGGCGTGCTCGCGATGCCGCCGGTCGAGCGCTTGCGCGATGGCGTACAGGTCGTGCTCGCCGGACCGCCGAACAGCGGCAAGTCGACGCTGATCAATCTGCTCAGTCAGCGCGAGGTCGCGATCGTCTCGGCGATCGCTGGCACGACGCGCGACCGGATCGAGGCGACGGTGACGCGGGCCGGCCTCGTCTATGTGCTGACCGATACCGCGGGGCTGACCGAGAGCGACGATCCCATCGAGCGGATCGGGGTGGAACGCGCGGCAGGAGCGATCGTGCGCGCCGACCTGTTGCTGTGGCTCGGCGATGATACGCCGCCGCGCGCGGACGCGATCTGGGTGCAGGCGCGGAGCGATGCGCCGGGGCGGGGGGCGATCGTCGTAGCGGACGTTGCCGTGGCGCAGTCCGATCCGGCAAGCGTCGAGCGGCTCTGGGAGATGATCGCGGCGCGGGCAGAGGCGTTGATGCCGCGGGGGGATGCGGTCGCGTTCCGGAGCAGCGAGCGGGCGGCCTGTGCGGCGGCGCTGGCGGCGATCGAGCGGGACGAGGCGGATGCCTTGATCGTCGCGGAGCAGCTCCGGCTCGCGATACGGGCGCTCGGCGGGATACTCGGAATCGACGCGACGGAGGTGATGCTCGACACGTTATTCGGGCGCTTCTGCATCGGTAAGTGATGTTCCACGTGGAACGTCGCGCTCGATAGCGGGGCAACAGCGAGCACCACAGAGGGGGCTTCGTCGGCTAATGTTCCACGTGAAACATAGCGTCGCCACTCAAATCTTCTGTTTCACGTGGAACACTTTTGACCTCCGCTCTCTCCTCGCATAGGCGAACGGCATGTATGACGTGATCGTCGTTGGCGGTGGCCACGCCGGAACCGAAGCCGCCGCGGCTGCCGCGCGGCGCGGCGCCCAAACCCTTCTTCTCAGTCACGACCGCGATCAGATCGGTGCGATGTCGTGCAATCCCGCGATTGGCGGGCTCGGCAAGGGGCATATCGTCCGCGAGGTCGATGCCTTCGACGGGCTGATCGGACGGGCGGCCGATGCCGCGGCGATCCATTATCGGATGCTCAATCGCAGCAAGGGCGCGGCGGTGCAGGGGCCGCGGGTGCAGGCCGACCGCCGGCGCTATGCTGCGGCGATCCGGCGGATGCTTGCCGGGCTGCCGATGCTGACGATCGCCGAGGGGGATGTCGAGGCGCTGAGTCTCAACGGCGCGCGCATCGATGGTGTCGTGCTGGGTGACGGCAGCCGCATCGGTGGCAGGACGGTGGTGCTGGCCACGGGCACGTTCCTCGGCGGGCGCATGTTCCGCGGTGACGAGCGGCACGAGGGCGGTCGGATCGGCGAGCGGCCAGCGCGCAAGCTCGCCGAGCAATTGCGCGCGCTGGCGCTGCCGCTCAGCAGGTTGAAGACCGGGACGCCACCGCGGCTCGACGGACGGACGATCGATTGGGCGCAGCTCGAGGAACAGCGGTCGGACGTCCAGCCCTGGACGATGTCGCCGATGACCGAGCGCCGGCTGCTGCCGCAGATCGCCTGCGCGGTGACGCGGACGAGCGCGGCGACGCATGACCTGATCCGTGGCGGGCTCGACCGGTCGCCGCTGTTCGGCGGTGCGATCGAAGGGCAGGGGCCGCGCTACTGCCCCTCGATCGAGGACAAGGTGCATCGCTTCGGCGATCGTGACGGGCATCAGGTGTTCCTCGAACCCGAGGGGCTGGACGATGCCACCGTCTATCCCAACGGCCTGTCGACCTCGCTGCCAACCGACGTGCAGGCGGCGATGATCCGCAGCATCGCCGGACTGGAGCGGGCACGGATCACCATGCCGGGCTATGCGGTGGAATATGACTATCTCGACCCGCGGGCGCTCGATGCGACGCTGGCGCTGGCGGCGATCCCCGGCGTCTATTGCGCGGGCCAGCTCAATGGCACGACGGGTTATGAGGAGGCGGCGGGGCAGGGGCTCGTCGCGGGCCTCAATGCCGCGGCCAAGGCCTGCGACCTCGCGCCATGCGTGCTCGACCGCGCGTCGAGCTATACCGGCGTCATGATCGACGATCTCGTCCTGCAAGGCGTCACCGAGCCGTATCGAATGCTGACCGCGCGTGCCGAATATCGGCTGTCGTTGCGCGCCGACAATGCCGAGACGCGGCTGGGTCCGATTGCCGAGATGCTCGGGTGCCTTGGTGATGAGCGGCTGGCGCAGCAGAGTCGCCGGGGGGAGGCAAGGGCGGCGGTGCGCGACGCGCTGACGCAGACGGTCACCGCAGCGGGGATCGCCGCGGCGGGCGTCCATGTCGCGCAGGATGGCAGCCGTCGCAGCCTGTATGAATGGCTGCGGATGGGCGAGCTCGATCTCGACCGCGTCGCGCCGGGGGTGCGACAGATGGCGCCGGCGGCGATCGTCGACGAGGTCGTCGAGGATGCGCGTTATGCGCCCTATATCGAGCGTCAGGCCGAAGAGGTCGAGCGCATGCGCCGGGACGAAGCGGTGCCATTGGCGGCGGAGCTGAATTATGCGGCGATCCCCGGACTGTCGAACGAGATGATCGATCGGCTCGGCAAGGCGCGGCCGGCATCGCTCGGAGCGGCGGCGCGGGTGCGTGGGGTCACGCCCGCGGCTTTGTCGGCGATCTATCTCTATGCACAGCGGCGGGCGGCATGACCGAGGATGACGCACGGACGTGGTTCGTCGATCGGTTCGGAGACACGAAGACCGCACAGGTGGCGGCCTTCCTCGACCTTGTTCGCGAGGAAAATGAACGCCAGAATCTAGTCTCGCCGGCAAGCGTCGCGGCGATCTGGTCGCGGCATGGCGTCGATTCAGCACAGTTATTGTTCCACGTGAAACAGTCCGTTGGGGCATGGCTTGATATCGGAACAGGGGGCGGCTTTCCCGGGATGATCGTCGCGATCCTGCGTGAGGGTCGGGTAACGATGGTCGAGCCACGCAAAAAGCGGGCGTCATTCCTGGAGGCGTGTGTCGAGCAGCTTGGGCTGCATCATGCCACCGTTTCGGCGGCCAAGGTGGAGGCGATCGAAGGGCGGTTCGCCACTATCTCGGCGCGAGCGGTCGCGTCGGTCGAAAAGCTTTTGCAAGCGGCCGAGCATTGCGCCACACCAGCAACACGCTGGATCCTCCCCCGCGGACGGATCGAGGCCGAAGAATTGGCCCGCCTACAGCGTGACCGGACCAGAGTGTTTCACGTGGAACATAGTTTGACCGATCCTCAATCCTCGATCCTGATCGTGGATCGCAACCAAGGACGCGCGCGATGACCTGTATTGCGGTGGCCAATCAGAAGGGCGGTGTGGGCAAGACCACCAGTGCGATCAACCTCGCCACCGCTCTGTCGGCGACGGGCAAGACCGTGCTGCTGATCGACCTCGACCCGCAGGGCAATGCCTCGACCGGGCTAGGGATCAGCCAGGCGCAACGTGGCCGCTCGAGCTATCACGTGTTGATCGGCGAAGCCGAGATCGGCGACACGGTGATCACCACCAAAGTGCCGCGGCTCGATCTGGTGCCGGCGACGCAGGATCTGTCGGGAGCGGAGATCGAGCTGGTCGAGTTCGAACACCGGACGCATCGTCTCGATCGCGCGCTCGCACAGACCAAGGACCGCTGGGACATCGTGCTCATCGATTGTCCGCCGTCGCTGGGGCTGCTGACGATCAACGCGATGGTCGCCGCGGACAAATTGCTGGTGCCGCTGCAATGCGAATTCTTCGCGCTGGAGGGGTTGTCGCAATTGCTGACCACCGTCGAGCGCATCCGCGAGCGGTTCAATCCCGGTCTGGCGATCCTCGGCGTCGCGCTGACGATGTACGATCGCCGCAACCGGCTGACCGAGCAGGTGTCGGCCGACGTGCGTGCGGTGCTCGGGCAGGTGGTGTTCGATACGGTGATTCCGCGCAACGTCCGCCTGTCGGAGGCGCCGAGCCACGGGCTTCCGGCGCTGATCTACGATTATCGCTGTTCGGGGTCGCAGGCCTATATCGATCTCGCGCGCGAGCTGATCGCGCGTCTGCCGCAGCCTCCCGCAACCGCGGCGGCGGCATGAGCGATGCGGCGAAGCGCAGCCGGCCCGCGGGGCTCGGCCGTGGCCTGAGCGCGTTGCTCGGCGAGATGGCGAGCGAGGCCCCGGTCAGCCCCGGTGCCGAGGGCAAGGTCCCGTCCGGCGTGCGGATGTTGCCGGTCAGCGCGCTGACCCCGCATCCCGGTCAGCCGCGGCGCCATTTCGACGATGCGCTGCTCGACGAGCTGGCGGCATCGATCGCGTCGCGCGGGCTGATCCAGCCGATCGTCGTGCGGCCGCATGGCCACGATTATCAGATCGTCGCGGGCGAGCGGCGCTGGCGGGCGGCGCAGCGTGCGCGGCTGCACGAGGTGCCCGTCGTCGTTCGCGACTTCGACGATGCGCAGACGCTCGAGATCGCGCTGATCGAGAACATCCAGCGCCAGGATCTCAATGCGATCGAAGAGGCGCAGGCCTATCAGCGGCTCGCCGGCGAATATGGCCATACGCAGGAGGCGCTCGCCAAGATCGTCCACAAGTCGCGCAGCCACGTCGCTAACTTATTGAGATTGTTGGAATTACCCGAGGCGGTGCAGGATCGGGTGACCGATGGCTCGCTGTCGATGGGGCATGCGCGCGCGTTGCTCGGGTCACGCGACGTCGAGATGCTCGCCGAACAGGTGGTGGCGCGCGGCCTGTCGGTGCGCGAGACCGAAAAGCTCGCCAAGGGCGCCAAGCCGGAGCGGGCCGGGGGCAATCGCGACCGTTCGCCGGCACCCGCACCGGACGCGGACATCGCGGCGCTGGAACGGCAATTGTCCGATCTGCTCGGGCTGCACGTCCGCATCGCGCATAGCGAGAAGGGCGGGACGATCACGCTGACCTATTCGACGCTCGATCAGCTCGACATGGTCTGCCAGCGGCTGACCGGGGATTCGATCTGATGATCCTGCGCAGCGACGAACAGGACGATCTGCCGACCGCGGCGGGTGGGACGATGCGGGTGCATTGGTTCCGGCCGGCGGGGGAGGGGCGGTTCCCCGGATTGGTGCTCTATTCGGAGATCTACCAGATCACCGACCCGATCCGGCGGCTGGCGGCGTTCTTCGCCGGCCATGGCTATGTCGTCGCGGTGCCCGAGGTCTATCACGAGTATGAGGCGCCGGGGACGGTGTTGCGCTACGATGCCGAAGGCACCGCGCGCGGCAACGATCTCAAGGTCACCAAGCCGGTCGCGGCCTTCGATGCCGATGCAGTGTTGGTGCTGGATGCGTTGGCCGGGCATCCGGCCTGTTCGGGGCGGCTGGGGACGGTCGGCGTCTGTCTTGGCGGGCATCTCGCCTATCGCGCGGCGCTCGATCCGCGGGTAAGTGCGGCGGCGCTCTTCTATCCGACCGATATCCATTCGGGTCTGTTGGGCGAGGGGCGGTCGGACGACAGCCTCGCACGGATGGCGGAGTTGCGCGCCGAGACGCTGTTCGTGTTCGGGCGGCAGGACCCGCATGTGCCCTTCGCCGGGCGCGAGACGATCCGGGCGCGGCTCGAGGCGGTCGGCGCGACCTACGAATGGCATGAGGTGAACGGACAGCATGCCTTCCTGCGCGACGAGGGGCCGCGCTACGATTCGGCGTTGTTCGTCGCGGCGACGGGCTGGGCCTTGGCGCTGTTCGGGCGGGTGCTGCGCTAGGATCTCGCGGGGGCTAACCCCGGCGTTCGACGCCCCGCGTCAGCTCGGTCAGCGCGTGATCCGCCAGCACGCTGCCGGCATTGCCGCTCGCCATGATCGCGCGTTCGGCGTGGCGGACGCGGGTGAGCGCGGTGGCGAGCATCGCCGGCGTCCAGCGGCGCAGCGCCTGTGCGGTGGCGGCTTCCTCCTTGAAGAAGATGCGGTGGCGTTTGAAGACGGTGTCCTGCGTCGCGCCGGCATCGATCTCCGCCTTCATCTCGGCGAGCGTCATCAGCCGCCGGGCGAGCAGGCGCAGCCAGGGGATGGGGGAGGTGCCGGCCTCGCCCAACCGGCCGAGTTCGGCACCGAGCGCCGCGGTATGGCCGGTGACGACCGCCTCGACCACCTGCGTCATCTCCGCCTCGCCGAGATCGGCACCGATCGCGTCGAGCGCGGCGTCGTCGAGGTCGTGCGGGCGATCGGGGGCGGCGTCGAGGAACAGCGCCACTTTCTCGATCTCGCGTGACAGCACCGCGCGATCGCCGCCGCAGGTCGCCGCGAGCCGCGCCGCGGCGCTGTTGGTCGGGCGCAGGCCCTGGTCGCGCGCCATCACCGCCGCCAGCCGTTCGAGATCGGCGGCGCTCGGTTCATAAGCGGCGAAGGCCATCGCACGGCGGGAGTCGATCGCCAGTTTGACGATCTTGGCGGTCGACTTGACCGTGGGCGCAAGCGCAACCACCGGGTTGCCGGCATGATCCGCCGCCAGCAGCGCGGTGAATGCGTCGAGACACTCCTCGCCCGCCGGCGAGACGCGGATATGCCGCGCACCGCCGAAGAGCGACATCGACGCCGCCTCGTCCGACAGGCGTGCCGGGTCGGAGCGGAGCGTCGCTCCGTCGAGATCGACGCGTTCCGCCTCCGGCCCCATCGCCTTGGCCAGCAAGGCGGCGAGTTCGGCGGTCGCCGAGCCGTCCGGCCCGTGCAGCAGATACAGGCGGATATCGGGCGAGGGGCGTTCGAGCGCGGATCTTATGTCGCGCGCATTGGCTTTCATCGTGCCGGGCGGCTGCGCGCGTAGACGGCGACGCGCGCGACGATCTGGTCGGCGACGATGCCGGCGAGCCGTTCGAGCGCGGTATTCTCCGCCGCGATCGTCGCATATTCTGACTGGACGACGTCGATGCCCGCGTCCGAACCGGCGGTGTCGTCGAGCAGCACGCTGCCGTCGGCGAGGTTCACCAACTGGAAGCGCGCGCGCAAGGTGCGGCGTTCGCGGGTGACGCTGTCGTCGCGGCGCACACCGAAGCCGGCGATCTTGTCGTCGAGCCGCACGTCAAGCCGATATTGCGGCGTGCCGCCGGCGGCGAGCCGGTCGCGCAGCGCGTTGCTCATCAGCCAGCCCGATTTGCCGTCGATCGGCGTCACCTCGATATGCGCGAGCGTGCCGGCGACGGCGCCGCCCGACCCGCCGCTGTAGAGCGGGCGCAGGCCGCAGCCCGACACGAGCAGCGCGAGCGGCGCGAGGAGCAGGATGGTCCTGATCGAAGGTCTGGTCATGCGACGATGTTCACGAGGCGTCCGGGCACGACGATCACCTTCCTGGGGGGCTTGCCGTCGAGCAGGCGCGCGATCTTGTCTGCGGCGAGCGCGGCGGCCTCGATATCCTCGCGCGCCATGTCCTTGGGCAACGTCAGCGTGTCGCGCAGCTTGCCGTTGACCTGCACCGCGATCGTCACTTCGTCCTCGACGAGCAATTTGGGATCGACCTCGGGCCAGGCGGCGTCGGCGATCAGGCCGTCGAAGCCCTTGGCGGCCCAGGCCTCCTCGGCGACATGGGGGACCATCGGCGCGACCAGCAGCATCAGCGTGTAGATCGCATTGTTGCGCGACGGGGTCGGCTCCGCGCGTTCGATCGCGGTGCAAAGTTCGTACAGCTTGGCGACCGCCTTGTTGAACGCGAGCGCCTCGATATCCTGTTCGATGCCGAGGATCGTCTGGTGCAGCTTGCGGTCGAGCGCGACGTCGCCGCCCTCGCCGGGGGCCGCGCCGTCGTCGCCGTCGAACAGCCGCCACAACCGCTGGATGAAGCGCCACGCGCCCTCGATCCCCGATTCGCTCCACGGCAGGTCGCGCTCGGGCGGCGAATCGGACAGCATGAACCAGCGCGTCGCATCGGCACCGTAACGATCGACGATCGGCTCGGGATCGACGGTGTTCTTCTTCGACTTCGACATCTTCTCGACGCGGCCGATAGTGACCGGCTGGCCGGTGGCGACCTCGAGCCCGTCGCGGACGTCATCGGGAGAGAGCCAGCGGTTGTCCGCCGATTTGTACGTCTCGTGCGTCACCATGCCCTGCGTGAACAGGCCGGTGAACGGCTCGGCGATATCGAGCTGCCCCATATGCTTGAGCGCGCGCGTCCAGAAGCGAGCGTAGAGCAGGTGGAGGATCGCATGCTCGACCCCGCCGATATACTGGCCGACCGGCAGCCAGCTCTCTGCGACCGCACGATCGAACGGCCGGTCCTTGGGCTGGCTAGCGAAGCGGATGAAATACCACGACGAATCCGCGAAGGTATCGAGCGTGTCGGTCTCGCGCACCGCCGGCTTGCCGCATGCCGGGCAATCGACGTGCTTCCACGTCGGGTGGCGATCGAGCGGGTTGCCGGGGACGGCGAAGGACACGTCCTCGGGCAGCACGACGGGAAGCTGGTCCTTGGGGACCGGCTGCACGCCGCAGGCCTCGCAATGGATGATCGGGATCGGCGTGCCCCAATAGCGCTGGCGGCTGACGCCCCAGTCGCGCAGGCGATAGACGGTCGAGCCCTTGCCCCAGCCGCCCGCCTCGGCGCGGCGGATCACCTCGCGCTTGGCGTCCTCGACATCCATGCCGTCGAGGAAGTGCGAGTTCACCAGAGCGCCGGGGCCGGTATAGGCCTCGTCACCGGTGAAGACGGGATCGGTCTGGTCGCCGTCGGAGACGACGCGTTGCACGGGGATGCCGTATTTGCGCGCGAAGTCGAGATCGCGCTGGTCGTGCGCGGGGACGCCCATCACCGCGCCGGTGCCGTAATCCATCAGCACGAAATTGGCGATGTAGATCGGCAACCGGCGGGTTGCGTCGAACGGATGTGCGGCGGTGAGGCCGGTGTCGAAACCGAGCTTCTCCTGCGTCTCCAGTTCGGCGGCGGTGGTGCCGCCCTGCTTGCAGCGCTCGATGAACGCCGCGACTTCGGGCCGCTCGGCGATCGATTGCGCGATCGGGTGATCCGCGGCGACCGCGACGAAGCTCGCGCCGAAGATCGTGTCGGGGCGGGTCGAGAAGACCTCGACCGTGCCGCCGTCCGACACTGCGAAGCCGAAGGTCAGCCCCTGGCTCTTGCCGATCCAGTTCTCCTGCATCAGCTTGACCTTGTCGGGCCAGTGTTCGAGCTTGCCGAGCCCCTCGATCAGCTCGTCGGCGAAGTCGGTGATCTTCAGGAACCACTGGCTGAGCTTGCGCTTCTCGACCAGCGCGCCCGAACGCCAGCCGCGCCCGTCGATCACCTGTTCGTTGGCGAGCACGGTCATGTCGACCGGGTCCCAATTGACCGCCGATTCCTTGCGATAGACCAGCCCGGCGGCGAACATGTCGAGGAACAGCGCCTGTTCGTGGCCGTAATAATCGGGTTCGCAGGTGGCGAGCTCGCGGCTCCAGTCGAGCGCGAAGCCGAGCCGCTTCAGCTGCGCCTTCATCGTCGCGATATTCTCGCGCGTCCAGCTGCCGGGATGGACCTGCTTTTCCATCGCCGCATTTTCGGCGGGCATGCCGAACGCATCCCAGCCCATCGGATGGAGCACTTCGTAGCCGCGCATCCGGCGGAAGCGCGCGAGCACGTCGCCCATCGTGTAATTGCGCACGTGCCCCATGTGGATGCGCCCCGACGGATAGGGGAACATCTCGAGCACGTAGCTCTGCGGCTTGCCGCTATCGTCGCGGGCGGCAAAGGTCTGGCGGTCGTCCCAGACCTTCTGCCAGGTCGAGTCCGCTTGCAGCGCGTTGAAACGCGTAACCATGGTCTGGATTAGCCCGCGATGGACGCGCGGCGCAGATCGCGGGCCCGGGTGAGGATGACGTCTTCGAGCTTCTGCGTGGTCGCGGCGGCGACGGGGGCGGAGACCCACTGACCGTTGCGATTGACCTCGCGCAGCGCCGCGACGCGGACCGCATCGGCGCGCAGATCCTGGTCGAGGATCGAGACGGTCACCTTCATCCGCTCGGTCGGCACCTGCGGGTTGACGTACCAGTCGGTGACGATGACGCCGCCGTTGGAATCGGTCTGGACCAGCGGCATGAACGACAGCGTGTCGAGGCTCGCGCGCCACAGATAGGCGTTGACGCCGATCGTCGTCACCTTCGACGCGGCGAGGTCGGTCTTGGCGACGGCGTTGCCACCGCGGCCGCCGCAAGCGGCGAGCGGCAGCGCAATGGCGGCGACCATGAGGGCGGTGCGCAACGAGCGGATCATGGGCGTAACTGTCCTGCGATAAAAAGGGCGCTTTTCGCTCTATAGATGCAGGGGGGGACCCGCAAGCGACGCGTCGTGACCGCGATGGGGCCGCGATCTGTGGGACTAATGCAACAGTCGGGGGAAATGATGCATCGGACGATCAAGGTTCCATATTGGTGTGGGCCTGAATCGTGTTAGGCGCGTTGCAGCGGGAGTCGAGGGGACTGCTAGTGTTTGCCAAGCGTGCCATGGGGCGTGCAGTGACTGGAGTGATGACGGCGACGCTCTGCGTTACCGCTATCATGGTCGCGCCCGCTTTCGGCGCCAGCGAACGCCCCGCCCCTGCCAAGCGGCCGATGGTGTCGCGCTTCGCCGGCTCGTTCACGCCCGCCGCCGCCGATCCGCGGCTCGCCGCGGCGATCGCGCGCGGTGGCCTCGACGAGGCCGATTTCCGCTTCACGCCCGCCGAGGCGCAGCAGGACAAGCGCGCGGTGACCGTCGCTGTCCGTGCCCGCTCGACGCGCACCGCCTTCGCCGACGCCGGTCGCAGCAGCGCCGTGGCCGCACCGACGGTGGGCATCCAGCCGATCGCCTATAACCTCGGCGTGTCGGTGGGCTGGAAGCGGTTTGCGGTGTCGGGTGCGGTCAACCGCATCGATCTGGGGCCGATCCCGGGCAGCCGCGAATCGACCGACGTCGCGGTCAGCTATCGTGCGGGTCGCGCGAGCAGCCGTCTGGTCGCCGTAGCCGACCGGCCGCTGGAGAATACGCCCAAGCTGACGCAGGAGCTGCCGAGCTATTCGGTCGACGTCAGCAGCTCCTATTCGCTGACGCGCAATCTCGATGTGACCGCCGGCATGCGCTATCGCTCGGATCGCGAGCGGCTGGCGCGGCTCGACGACGATCGGCGTGACAGCCAGTCGGTCTACGTCGGGACGGCGTTCCGCTTCTGACCTGATGCATGATCGGGCCGGGCTGGTCCGATCGTGATCCGCGCGGGGCGATCAGCGGGCCGTCAACCCGTCGATCGCCGCCCAGCCGTCGAATCCGTAATACCGCAGTCTGAGCCAGCGCGCCGCCGTCATTCCCCCCAGCGCGACGCGCCGGCCGCCGCCGCCCTGCGCCAGTGCGACGGCGCGGCGTATGCCGAGCGGCGTTGTGCCCGGATGCGACCGCGTCGCATGGACCGGCGAGACGAACAGCCACGTCGCCCCCGCACGGCGCGCTGCGACCGCCTGCCGCCTATCGTGGACCGGATAGGTTGCTGCACGGGGTCCGCCATGCGCCGGCGCGCCAGGTAGCCCACCACCGGCGCTGATCCGCAGACCACGCGCCTGCGCCAGCCGCCGTACCCGCAGGAACAGCCGGTGCCGTTCGCCTCGCGACAGGTCGTAATGGCGGAACACCACGCCGGCGCCCGGCGGCAGCGCGCGTAGCGTCGCGAACAGCGCGTCGTCGATCCGCGGATCGGTCATCAGCCAGGCGTGGCGACGCGGATCGATATTGCGGTTCAGATTGGCCACCGCGCCGCTATAGGGCGCTCATGACCGCCGCCACCAGCCCGCTCGACCACGTCACCGCCGGCATCGCGCACGCCGCGCGTCTCGCCGGCCGCGAACCCGCCGCCGTCACGCTGATCGCCGTCTCCAAGACGCATGACGCCGAGACGATCCGGCCGCTGCTCGACGCCGGCCAGCGCGTGTTCGGCGAGAATCGGGTGCAGGAGGCCGCCGCCAAATGGCCCGCGTTGCGCGATGCGTATCCCGGCGTCGCGCTGCACCTGATCGGCCAGCTCCAGTCGAACAAGGCGGATGAGGCGGTGGCGCTGTTCGACGCGATCCATGCGGTCGACCGGCCGTCGCTGGTCGAGGCGCTCGGCAAGGCGATGGCGAAGGCCGGGCGGCGGCCCGATTGCTTCCTGCAGGTCAATATCGGTGCCGAGGAACAGAAGGGCGGTTGCGCGATCGCCGATCTGCCGGCGCTGCTCGATCAGGCGCGCGCCGCCGGGCTGCCGGTGGCCGGGTTGATGTGCATCCCCCCCGCGGAGGTCGAGCCGGCGCCCTATTTCGCGTTGCTCGCCAGACTGGCGCGCGAGGCGGGACTCGAAGGGCTCAGCATGGGCATGTCGTCGGATTACGAGACCGCGGTGACGCTCGGCGCCACCCACGTGCGGGTGGGCAGCGCCTTGTTCGGCGCACGGGGAGACAAGGCATGACGTTCAAGGGCTTGTTGTTCGACTTCGACGGGGTGCTGATCGAGAGCGAATATGCCGGTAACCGCCAGATCGCCGAATGGCTGAGCGCGGCGGGGCATCCGACCACGCCGGAACAATCGATGGCCAATTTCATGGGGCTGGCCGGCGCCGACTTCCGCACCGCGGTCGAGGGCTGGATCGGCGGCCCGCTGCCCGACAGCTTCACCGCGGCGCGGCAGGCGGAGGATGCGCGCGCGATGGCCGAGGGGATCGACGCGGTCGCCGGGGCGGTGGCGTTCGTCCGGTCGCTGCCCGCCGACCTGCCGCGCGCGGTGGTGTCGTCGAGCCCAACCGCGTGGATCCGCCGTCATCTCGACCATATCGGCCTGTCGGACGCGTTCGGCGACCATATCTACAGCGGCCGCGAGCATGTCACGAAGGGCAAGCCGGCGCCCGATCTCTACTGGTACGGCGCGAGGGCGATCGGCGTCGACATCGCCGATTGCGCGATCCTCGAGGATTCGCCGGTCGGTGCGACCGGCGCGGTGGCATCGGGCGGCTATGTCATCGGCCTGTGCGCGGGGACGCATTGCGGCCTCGGCCATGACGCGCGGCTGCGCGCGCTCGGCGTGGATGCGGTGGCGTCCGACTTCGGCGAGGTGGCGCGGTTGCTGGGGCTGCAAGGCTGAGCGCGGTGCTTCGACCGGCCCGGCACGGGCGGTGAGATCACCGCCCGCGACCGAACCTGTCGGAGCGATCAGAATTTCGGCCCGGCCACCTGCGCGCGCGCCTTCTTGGGCGCATCCTTGAACAGCGCGATCATCGTCGGGTTGCGCGAGTCGCGCAGCGCATAGGCGCGCGCCGACATACCGGCGAGATTGTCGGTCTGGTCGGGATCGGCGCCCTTGGCGAGCAGCTTGCGCGCGATCGGCTCGTTGCGCGCGTTGACCGCGACGATCAGCGGCGTCTGGCCCGAGCTGTTGGCGAGGTTGATATTGGCATTGTAGGTCAGCAGCAGATCGACCAGATCCTCGCGCCCCGCCTGCGCCGCGAGGACCAGCGGCGTATTGCCCTTGGCGTCGCGGATGTTGGGGTCCGCCTTATGCTGCAGCAGATATTGCATGTAGAGACTGCCGGAATGGCCGACGAGGATGTGCAGCGCGCCCTTGCCGGTGGTCACCGCCTTGGTGTTGATGATCGTGCTGCCCGGCGTCTCGATCATCGTCGTGACCTCCTTGCCGTCCTCCTTCTCGATCGCGGAGAGGAATTTGTAACTCTCCGACTGTTGCTGCGCCGCAGCCGGCACGGCGATGGTGGAGAGCGCGAGCGCGAGAAGAAGGCGCGAACGGTTCATGGCGGGGTCCCTGACGACGAAAGCTTGCAGCCCTGCCGGTAACAGATCAGAGCTGGCGTGGTCATGAACATTCTGCGTCTCGCCCCGCTCGCCGCCGTCGCCCTGGTCGCCTGTCATGCCGCGCCGCAGGAGGCGCCGCCGCTGGCGGGCGCCAGGATCAGCGGCCCGTTCACGCTGGTGGACCAGGACGGGCGGACCGTCAGCGATCGCGATTTCGCGGGCAAATACCGGATCATGTATTTCGGCTACACCTTCTGCCCCGACGTCTGCCCGACCGACGCGGCGGCGATCGGCAAGGCGGTGGCGGAGCTCGACGGCAGCGACGCCGATCTCGCCCGCCGCATCGTGCCGATCTTCGTCACCGTCGATCCCGAGCGCGACACGCCCAAGGTCCTCAAGAGCTTCACCGCCGCCTTCCATCCGCGCATGGTCGGGCTGACCGGCACGCCGGCGCAAATCGCGGCGGTCTCGAAGGCCTATGGCGTCTATGCCGGCAAGGGCGAGACCCAGCCGGGTGGCGGCTATCTGGTGAACCACAGCCGCACCACCTATCTGATGGACCTGGACGGCAAGCCGCTTGCGCTGCTGCCGACCGAGCAGGGGCCGCATGCCGTGGCCGCCGAGATCAAGCGCTGGGCGAAATGAGCAAATTCTGGGAGCTGCCGATCGAGCAGCTCGACCGCGGCCAATGGGAAGCCTTGTGCGACGGCTGCGGCAAATGCTGCATCCACAAGCTGGAGGACGAGGAGACGGGCGAGATCGTCCCGACCAACGTCGCCTGCCGCCTGCTCGACCGGCGCAGCGGCTTCTGTTCGGACTATAAGCACCGCCACGCCTATGTCCCCGAATGCGTGCGGCTGACCGCGGGCAACGTCCGCGGCATCGACTGGCTGCCGTCGACCTGCGCCTATCGGCTGCGCGCGGCGGGCGAGCCGCTGCGCGACTGGCATTATCTCATCAGCGGGGATCGCGAATCGGTGCATGCCGCCGGCATTTCGGTGCGCGGCTGGACGGTGAGCGAGGACGATGTCGGCGATATGGAGAACCATATCGTCGAACGCGAATTGTGAGCGAGCCGTTCGAGGTCGTGCGGCACCCGACCGCGCGGCGCATCCGCCTGTCGCTCGATCCGGCGAGCGGGCGGGCACGGCTGGTGGTGCCCAAGCGCGCGGCGTTGAAGCCGGCGCTCGCCTGGGCGCAGGGCAAGACCGAATGGATCGCGCAGCAGCGCGCGCGTTTGCCGCAGCCGCGCCCGTTCGTGCCCGGCATGGCGCTGACCGTCGCCGACCAAGTGCTGACGATCGGCTGGCAACCGGGCAGCCGGCGCCGAGTCGAGGTGGACGGCGACATCCTGTCGCTCTCCGGCCCGCTCGACACGCTGCCGCGGCGGGTGGAGACGTGGCTCAAACGGCAGGCGCTCGACCTGCTCACCCGCGAGACCGCGGACTATGCCGCCAAGGCCGGCGTCACCGTCGCCCGCGTCGCGATCGGCGATGCCCGCGGCCGCTGGGGCAGCTGCGCGCACGATGGCGCGATCCGCTACAGCTGGCGGCTGATCCTCGCCCCCGGCTGGGTCCGCCGCGCGACGGTGGCGCATGAGGTCGCGCATCGCGTCCACATGAACCATGCGCCGGTGTTCCACGCGCTCGTCGCGCGCCTGTACGGCGAGGACCCGACCCCGGCACGCGCCTGGCTGCGCGACCATGGCGCGGCGCTTCACTGGGTCGGGCGGTCGTCCTGAAGCGGGCGGGGCGGCTGGCGGTTCGCTGGGGCCCCGTCACGGCGATCGTCGCGTAGCGGCTGGCGCACCGGTGCGGCGGGGTCGCGGCGGTCGTCGCGCGGCTGCGGCGCATCGCGGCCGGTGACGCGGTCGATGAGATCGTCGAGCTGCTGCGGCGCGCTGTCCTGCGGGCGGATGGCCTGCTCGTCCTGCTGCTGCTCGTCGCGCGGCGCCTGCGCGACCGGGTTGCCGTCCTCGTCGACCATCGCCCCGCCATTGTCGGGCTGGCCGAAATAGGTCTCCTCGTCGGGTTCGAGCTGCCATTCGGGCAACGTCACCTGCGTCTCGAACTGCTCGATCGGCCGATTGGCGGTGGCCGGCTTCATGAAGGCGGCGAAGGCGCGCGCCGGCGCGGTGCCGCCGTGCAGGCCGGCGATCGGCCGCGCATCGTCGCGGCCCATCCAGACGCCGGTGGTGAGCCCACTGGAGAAGCCGAGGAACCAGCCGTCCTTGAGCGAGGTGGTCGTGCCGGTCTTGCCCGCGACCGGGCGACCGATCTGCGCGGCGCGGCCGGTGCCGGTGTTGACCGCGGTCTGCAACAGGTCGGTCATCTCCGCCGCGACATAGGGCGCGACCAGCACGTGGCTGCGGTCGACCTCGTGCGTGTAGATCGTCTGGCCGTTGGCGGTGACGCGGGTGATGCCATAAGGCGTCACCGCGACGCCCTTGGCGGCGACGCTGGCGAACGCGCGGGTCATGTCGATCAGCCGCACGTCGGAGGTGCCGAGCACCATCGCCGGATGCGTGTTGATCGGCGTGGTGATGCCGAAGCGGCGCGCCATGTCGGCGATCGTGGTGAAGCCGACCTCCTGACCCAGTTTCGCCGCGACGGTGTTGAGCGAGAAGGCGAAGGCGGTGCGCAACGTCACCGGCCCGGAGTTGCGGCGCGAATCGTTGCGCGGGCTCCAGCCGTTGATCGTGACGGGTTCGTCGACGATCGAGTCCTCGGGCTTGTGACCCGCTTCCAGCGCGGCGAGATAGACGAACAATTTGAACGCCGATCCCGGCTGGCGCTGCGCCTGCGTCGCGCGATTGTAGATCGACGAGACGTAATCCTTGCCGCCGACCATCGCCTTCACCGCGCCGTCGCGGTCGAGGCTGACCAAGGCACCCTGCGCGCCGTCGGGCGCGTTGGCACGGACCGCGGCATCGGCATCGCGCTGCATGCCGAGGTCGAGCGTCGTCCACACGTCGAGCGGTGCCTGCGTCTCGTCGATCAGCGTGTCGAGCTGCGGCAGCGCCCAGTCGGTGAAATAGCGCGCGCTGTTCTGCCGGGGTTCGGGGGCGAGGCGCAGCGCCTGCGGATCGGCCTCGCTCGCCTGTTCGCGGGTGATCGAACCGTGGCGGACCATCGCGTCGAGCACGACGCCGGCACGGCCGACCGCGGCCTGCGCATCGGCGGTCGGCGAATAATTGGACGGTGCCTTGACCAGCCCGGCGATCACCGCCGCCTCGGCGAGGTTGAGCGTGTTGGCGCCATGGCCGAAGAATTTGCGCGACGCCGCGTCGATGCCATAGGCGCCGCCGCCGTAATAGACCTTGTTGAGGTACAGTTCGAGCACCTGGTCCTTGCTGAACTTGCGTTCGAGCGCGAGCGCCAGGATCCACTCACGGAACTTGCGGCCGAACTTCTTCTGGTTGTTGAGGAAGACGTTGCGCGCGAGCTGCTGGGTGATGGTCGAGCCGCCCTGGATCCAGCGCCCGCGCTCGTAGCGGATCAGCACCGACCGCGCGATGCCGAGCGGATCGACGCCGGGGTGGCTGTAGAAGCGGCGATCCTCGACCGCGACGGTCGCCTCGCGCATCACCCGCGGGATGCTGTCGTAGGACAGCCATTCGCCGTAGCTCGGCCCCATCGAGACGATGACGCTGCCGTCGGCGGCATGGACGCGGATCATCTGGCCGTTGGGCGAGGATTTCAGCTCCTCGAAGCTCGGCAATTGCGAGCGCGCGACATAGACGGCGATCGCCAGAGCGCCGAACGCCAGCACGACGAGCGCCACCGCGATCTGCGCGGACAGGACGAGCCGCCGGCGCCATGGCGAGCGGCGGGCAGGAGCGGAGCGGGGGGTGCGCGCACGGGCCATGAAGACTTGCGCGATTACCGGATGACCGCGGTGCCGACAAGCGGGCGGGGCGATGTTTCGCGCCGGTATGGGGGCGCGGGGAGGGGGGACGTAGCGGGAGCCGAGTGCGGCAAATCCTCCCGCTGGCGGGCGGAACCATCGTCTTTGTATTCGACCGAGCCCCAAACCCACCCCGTCACCCCGGACTTGTTCCGGGGTCCACCCTGCGGCGAGGAGAAAGGCTTGATTCGAGACCGTCCTCCCGCGGCCCCGTGGACCCCGGAACAAGTCCGGGGTGACGAATTTGATAAGTAAACCGATCGAGCCTCATCACCGCAGCCATATGCGATTCCCCTCCCGCTGGCGGGGGAGGACCTGAAACTACGCTGCCTTGCGGGCGCGGAACTCGAGCGCGATCGAATTCATGCAATAGCGCAGGCCGGTCGGCGGCGGGCCGTCGGGGAAGACGTGGCCCAGATGGCTGTCGCAGCGGGCGCAGCGCGTCTCGGTGCGGGTCATGCCGTGGCTGGTGTCGCTATGGTCGGCGACGCGATCGGGCGTGATCGGCTGGGTGAAGCTCGGCCAACCCGAGCCGCTGTCGTATTTGTCGGCGCTGTCGAACAGGTCGAGATGGCAGGCGGCGCAATGATACAGGCCGTCCGCCTTGTTGTCGGTCAACGCCCCCGCATAGGCGCGTTCGGTGCCCGCTTCGCGCAGCACGTGATATTGCGCCGGGGTCAGGCGCTTGCGCCATTCGGCTTCCGAAAGATTCAGGTGATCCATGGCGTTAATCTCGTGACGGAGGGGAGCAGCGTCAACCATCATTGGGTCATTCTGGTCGCAAGCGCCACGACCTGAATCAACCCCGGCGGCAGCCAGCGCAGCGCGCCGGCCGACCAGCGACCCTCGGCGAGGCGGCGGACCAGCCCGGCGACCGCCATCGGCCGTGCCAGCCGGGCCGCGAAATCGCGCTGCCACGCGGCGGCGGCGTCGGGTCCGCCGCGCAGATAGGCCTCGGCGGCTGCGACGCCGCTGGCGAGCGCGATGCCCATGCCCTCGCCGGCGAGGCTGGGGATGACGCCGGCCTGATCGCCGAGCCGGAACAGCCCGGCGCTGCCGCCCTGCTGCCGCCAGCCATAAGGGACGTTGGCGATCGCATCGATCGGCGCGCCCGGCGCGAGTCGCGCCAGACGTTCGCCGAGCCGCGGCAACTCGCGGCCGAGCTGGTCGAGCAGATCGGCGGGGCTGCCCGCCGCCTGGAGGCGCGAACGGTGGACCGCCATGCAGACGTTGGCGCTGCCATCCTCCTGCAGGGCGATGCCGGCATAGCCACGATCGAACAGATGCAGTTCGATCCGGCCGGCCAGCGCGCGCGCCATCTCCGGATCGGCGGCGAGGCGGACGCGGAGGCCCAGCGTCGGATCGCGGCCGCGCGCCGCGGCGGGCCGCGCCAGCCCGCGCACGTCATGCTTGCCGCTGGCGAGGAACAGCGCTCCGGCGGCGATGTCCGGCCCCTCGGCGAGTTGCGCGGTGAGGCCGTCGATGCTGCGGACGGTGACGCCGGTCTCGATCTCCGCGCCGGCCGCGCGCGCCGCGTCGCGCAGCACGGTATCGAGCCGTCGTCGCGACACGCCGAGCGCCGGACGCGGCAGCGCCGCCTCGCGCTCGCACCCGCCGGCGACGATCGTCACGCGGGTCAGCCGGTCGCGGTTGAGCGTGTCGGGATCGACGCCGAGCGCCGCGATCCGGTCGATCGTCCGCCAGCTGACGAAGCCGCCGCACAAGCCATCCGTCGCCGCCTGCCGCTCGACCAGCAGCGCGCGGGTGCCGCCGCGGGCAAGGCGGATCGCCGCCGCCGCGCCCGCCGGCCCGCCGCCGACGATCAGCGCCGCCGTTCGACGCATAACCGGAAGGGGAAGGCGCGGAACACGCGCGCATCGGCGATACCCGCCGCGGCGAGCAGCGGTGGCCATTCGTCCGGCCGGTACGACCGCGCGATCGACAGCCGGCCGTCGTGGCGCACGATCGGATGCCAGCGGGCGAGCGTCGCGAGCAACGGGAAGCCGGCATGCGCGAAGCGATGGCGGTGGAGGTCGTTGACCAGCCAGCCGCGCGCCGCCTCGGCCTCCATGAAGCGCAGGAAGGCGACGAGCTGCGCCTGCGTCATATGGTGCGCGACAAGGCTGGAGATCACCACGTCCCAACCTTCGCCGGCGCAATCGGCGTAATCGCCGGTCCGCCACGCGATCGGCAGCCCGGCGGGGGTGTGGGCGCGCGCCGCCGCCTCGCTGCGCGGATTGAGATCGATGCCGACCAGCTCGGCGGCGATGCCGCGTTTGTCCGCCCAGCGCGCGATGCGACGCAGCATGTCGCCGTCGCCGAAGCCGACATCGAGCACCTTCAGCGTCTTGGCGCCGGCGCTGGCGCGATCGAGAAAGGCGAGCGTCGGCCGCGCCGCCAGCGTCACCGTGTTGACCCGCGCGAGATCGGCGACGACCGCGGCATAGACCGGCGCGGGCAGGTCGTCGGCGTCCATCAGCTCCTCGGCCTGTGCGCGGACGGCGAGGCTCATGGCGCCGCCCGCAGCGCCAGCCCCTCGGCGGCAAGCCCGGGTCCGAAGGCGAGCGCGACGCCCTCGGGCTGCGCCGGCGGCGCGGCGAGCAGCCGGGCGAGGACGAACATCAGCGTCGCCGACGACATATTGCCGTAATCGGCGAGCACGCCGCGCGACGCCGCCAGCGCGGTCGCGGGGAGGGCGAGCGCGGTCTGAACCGCGTCGAGGATCGAGCGGCCGCCGGCATGGACCGCCCAGAACAGGCCGGCGGGCGCCGCGTCGCCGGTCACCGTCGCGACGAAATCGGCATCGCCGAGCGCATCGCCGATCCGCCCCGGCACCGCGCCGTCGAGGTGCATCGCGAAACCGGTATCGGTGATCGTCCAGCGGATCAGCTCCGCGCTGTCGCCGAGCGTCGCCGCGAACGGCTGCCCGAGCTCGATCCCGGTCGGTTCGGCGCTGACGATCCCCGCCGCGGCGCCGTCCCCGAACTGCAGCATCGCGAGCAACGGCTCGATCGCCTGTTCCTCCTGCAAATGGAGCGACGACAGCTCGACCGTCACCACCAGCACGCGCGCCGCCGGTTCGGAGCGGACGATATGACGCGCGGTGCGCAGCGCGACCACCGCCGCATAGCAGCCCATGAAGCCGATCAGTAGCCGCTCGACCGACGGCGCCAGGCAGAGCCGGCGGGCGATGATCTGGTCGATCCCCGGCGCGACGAAGCCGGTGCAGCTCGCCACGACGAGATGGGTGATGCCGGCCGGCGCGGTAGCGTCGTCGCCGGTCAGCGCGGCGATCGCGGCAAGCGCCAGCGCCGGCGCCTCCGCGGCATAGAGCGCCATCCGGGCCGCGGTGCCGGGCGACGCGGCACCGTAGAAGCCGCCGGCGTCGACCGCACTGCCGCCGTTCGCGCCGGGCAGCACCGACCAGCGATGCGCGATGCCGGCGCGCGCCGCCATTCGCGCGAACAGCGGCCGCGCGCGTGGCTCGACCCGTGCGCCGGCCCAGTCGATGAAGGCATGGTGGACGTCATGGGGCGGGACGGCGGTGCCGACGGCATTCAGATAAGCGGCCACCGAATTCCTTTACACCCGCGTCCGACGATCGGGACAGCAGCAACGCATGATGGAACGACAAGGATGCAGCAAGGCGGCGTGCGTCGATCGCGTCGCCGCATCGTTCGGGTCGATCTCCCGATATTGGCCATGTCCCCTAAATAGTTGTGTTTTTTCTGTGTCTGAATGGTAGGCAGACGATCGACAAACGACGCTTGGGGAATGCGACGTGCCACATGAGTCCATCGCCGGACTGGTCAAAGACCTGACGACGCAACTCTCCGCGATCGCGGTGGAGTTCGGGACGCGTGCCGATCGTCTCGCCGGGGCGGCGGGCGGCACCGGCGAGGCGCAGGCCGTCGTCACGCCGCTCAACGGGCGCGAACTGGCCAAGCAATTGCTGGCGCAGCGCCAGGCGCGGTTCGACCATTTCCCCGCCGAACTGTTCCACGAACCCGCCTGGGACATGCTGCTCGCGCTGTTCGTCGCGCACGAGGAGCGCCGGACGATGAACGTCAAGACATTGGTCGGCAGCGCGCACGCGCCGGTGACCACCTCGCAGCGCTGGATCGACCATCTCCACAAGCTCAAGCTGATCGACCGGGTGATCGACCCGGTCGACCGGCGGCGGATGGAAATCTCGCTGAGCGACGCCGGCTATGCCGCGATCACCGCCTATCTGCGGCGGATGGGCGCGGCGTAAGGGGCGGGCTTTTGGTATCGCGCGTTGGCATAACCGTCTGAATTATTTGTTTACGTTTTTAATCATCATCAAGTGACGAGGGATCTAACGATAGGTCGACTGGAATATCTCTTACAAACTTATCATCGCCATCGTCGTATTCGGGTGATATGTTTTCAAAGGCTGTGATTAATTTTCTCAAAAATAACTTGTCTAGGGATTCTAGATCGGCGAAAATCTGCTCTATAATATGTACGGCGGTATCGTTTTCGATGGCATCTTCGTCCGATCCTTCGATAAATAGCAACAAATTCGCTACAAGCCTAGCAACTTGCAACGCGATTAAATCACTATTCACGGCTTTGCCTTCCAGTTTCGGTTTGAATGGCCTCTGGCTTATCGCTCGGAGCGATCGATCCTCCGATCATCGCCCTGCTTACAGATCGAAGCTGGGTAGCTCGTCATCCCAAGGCGGATAGACGATCGGCTTGTCTCCGAAATAGCGCTGCACGACCCGGTCACGGCGAACGAATGTATCCTCGTCCGGATCGATCTCGTCGGGATAGACGAAGCGAACGTCGAAGCTGCCGCTGTGCAGGAGGTATTCGATCTCTCCCCAGTGCACGCCCGATTGCTGCCGCCATAAGTCGAAAAGAACGTCATAATCCCTGCTAAGTGAGGGGCTGACATATTGTATGAAATTCGCATGGTCCTCGAATAGCGACGGGGCTAACGCGCCTTCCTCCACACGGGCGTAGAGCAGAATGCGATCCAATTTTGCATCGGCTTCTTTTGCGATCAGATGGCCGATGCTGTCCAGCATCGCTGCGATAGCATCAGTATTTTCCATGTGAATGGTCTCCGCGCTCATTGGGAAACTTCAGGCTTTGTCTATGACCGTCGACCGAAAAACTCACGTCGATTTGATAGGGTCGCTTGGATGAATTTTCATAACGGGGAACGATCGATACCGTGACCTTCTTATGAGCGCGCAATGCTATAGCCCACTGATCTTCGAGCCGGCGGTATGTGCCGCGATTGAAGTTCGCGTCTTGGGCGAAATGGTTGAACGCGTCCGAAGGGCCGTTGAAGCGCGCGGCGATATAGTGACCGCCGTCATCGGTCGGTCGCCAATCCGCACCGCCGGCAGCGGCTTGCGCCTTGCGAGACCGGACGGGCGTATTGGTCTGGGATAAGTCGCCCTTTGCCGTCACCATCCCGTGTCTGTCGTCGATCATGAAAGTGTAGCCGTTCGCGACGACCGATCGGACGTGCTGCGATCCATTTACAAGTGCGCCAACACTGCGTTTGAGGGGTTGCTCTGCGGGCTTGGCGGTCGGCGCTGCTCTCGATGAGGGGCGAGGGTCCGGAGACCCCCAATAGCCGCTTGCGCCGGCTCCGTCGAACCAACCGCCGCCTGGCCCGGAAAAACCCCCATCAGCCCACCCCCCCGATGTGGTTGGCCGTTTCGGTGACGGACGCGCGACCGCGGACGTGGAGCGTTGGTGCTGGCGATATGAATCAGCCTTCGCAGATCGGTTTGCGGACTTGCCGGACGCCGAGCCGCCCGAATGCTGTCCAGCACCGGCGACCGTAAACCGACCGTCTTTCGGATCATGCCAAGGATTGAACTTCCATTCGGTGCCATCCGCACCCCTAGCGACTGGCCATCGCCCAGTCCTCAGCCACGCCGCATAGGCCCGCCGTTTCGCCTCGATCGACACATCCATATCGCCGCTCCATCCCGTTGCGACGAGAACAGATCAGCAACATTTTCCAACAAGACAAGAGAAAACCCGCAACCCCATGGGGCGCGGGCCATATCTCTGTCTGCAAAGAGTGGTGCGGCCGAGAAGACTCGAACTTCCACGGGCTTTCGCCCACAACGACCTCAACGTTGCGCGTCTACCAATTCCGCCACGGCCGCACGTGAAGAACGCCGGGCTGAGCCGGCATCTGGCAGGCGCAGGCCCCTAGCAAAGGCTTTCTCGCTCCGCAACGCCCCTTTTTCATATCCCGCGCTTTTCGCTGTCATCCAGACGCGGTAGCCCCCCGCCATGGCCAGCCCGATCCCCCTCACGACCCGCGCCGAGACGCGGCTGCTGCTCGCGCTCGCCTGGCCGGTGGTGCTGACCAGCCTCAACTGGACCTTGCTCCAGGTCACCGACGTGATGGTCGTTGGCCTCGTCTCGACCGAGGAGGTGGCGGCGCTCGGCGCGAGCCGCGCGCTCGGTTTCGTCGGCATCGTCACCGGCCTGTCGTGGCTGTCGGGGGTGCTGGTGATGGCGTCGCGCGCCGACGGCGCCGGCGACCTGCCGCGGACCGGCGCGGTGCTGCGCGAGGGGCTGCTGCTCGGCCTGTTGCTCGGGCTGGCGATCGGCCTGCTGTTCCTCGTCGCCGCCGAGCCGCTGCTCGCGCTGATCGGCGTCGCCGCCGACCGGATCGACGAGAGCGCACGCGTCGTCCGCGCCTTCGCCATCGCCTATCCGTTCCAGCTGGTGAACGTCGCCGCCGCCTTCTTCCTCGAAGGCGTCAGCCGGCCACGCCGCGTCACCGTCGTCAACCTCGCGATATTGCCGGTCAACGCGCTGCTCGCCTGGGCGCTGTCGGCGGGACATCTCGGCCTGCCGGCGCTGGGCGCGGTCGGGGCGGCGCTGGCGACGACGATCGCGTCGCTGCTCGGCGCGATCGGCATGGTGGCGAGCGTGCTCACCCTGCCGCGGGCACGCGAGCGCGGCGTGCTGCGCTTCGACGCCGCCGCCTGGCGCGCGGTGCCGCGCGGCGCCTGGGCGCTGGCAAAGTTCGGCACGGTGCCCGCGATCGCCTCGGGCCTCGAACTGGCCGGCTTCTCGATCCTGATCGCGCTGTCGACGCAATTGGGCGACGCCGCCGCGCATGCCTTCCAGATCGTGTTCGCGATGCACAACGTGACCTTCGCGGTCGCGCTCGGGCTCGGCTCGGCGGCGGGGGTGCGCGCCGGCAATGCGGTGGGCGAGGGGGCCCCGGTGGCGGCGGTCCGGCGGACGCTGATCGCGGTCGCGCTGTCGGTGCTCGCGCTGGGTCTCGGCGCGACGCTGCTCGCCGGTGCGGCGCCGGCGCTGGTCGCGCTGTTCCCCGCCACCACGCAGGTGCATCGGATCGCCGCGGCGATGTTGCCGCTCTGGGCGCCGTTCATCGTCTTCGACGGCATCCAGGTCGTGCTGGTCTATGCGCTGCGCAGCCTCGGCGATCAGGTCGTCGCCGGGGTCAACAGCATCCTCGCCTATTTCGTCGTCACCGGCGGCATCGGCTGGTGGCTGGTCCACCACGACGGCGGCGCGTCGTCGCTGGTCTGGGCGTCCGGGATCGGCATGCTCGCCGCCGCGCTGCTGCACGGCGGCCGGTTCGCATTGGTCAGTTCGCGGCTTCGCCGGCGAAGCTGAGTTCGAGCCGCTTCGAATTCGTCGGCACGTCGAGCTTGGCCGAGTTGAAGTCGATCGTGCCGCCGGGATTGAGCGTGCGCTGCTGCGGCGTGATCGTCCAGCTGTAGACGATGCGGCCCTGCGCATCGCGCAGCTCGGCGCGGATATCGGGCACGCGCTGGCGCTCGCTCGACGGATTGCTGACCTGGCCGCTCACCGCGAACAGCTCCGAGCCATTCTCCAGCCCGCGCCGTTCGATCGGATTGTCCTTGAGCCGCAGCGGCGACTCCTGTGCGCCGATCGGCAGGCCGATGCGCGCGAGCAGTCCCGGCGCGCCGAGGAAGACGATCGCGGCGACGCCGGCGATCATCAGCAGCCCGGCGAGCACCGCGATCACCGTCCAGCGCTTCGACGTGTTGCGGCGCGGGCGGAACGGCGGGCGCGGCGCGAAGGCATCGTAATCGGGCGCGGGCAGCACCGATTCGGGTGCCGCCGCGGGCCGGACCGGGGGAATCGCCGCGGGCTCGAGGAAGGCGGGGCGTTCGGGCTCGACCGTCGCGACCGGCTGCGCCGGGTCGAACACCGGTGCGGGTTCGACGACCGGCGGTGGCGGTGCCGGCTCGGGCGGCGGCGGATCCTGGAACCAGCTATGCCGGCAATTGGCGCAGCGCACGGTGCGCCCCTCGGCCCCGATCGCGCTGTCGGGCACCAGATAGCGGGTGCTGCATTCGGGGCATTCGAGGATCATGCGCAACGCTTTACGGTCGGGGGCCGGAACGATGACCGGACTGCGTATGATTCTAAGCACGTGAGCCGCCTGCGTGGCAAGCTTGAAGCCGCGGCGCGCGCATGCGAAGGCTGCGGCGACGGCCGGCGGACGGCCCGGGATACCTCAGACGGAGCGGTTGCGGCCAGGCGCATGGCAAATATCGTGCAGTTCGAAAATGTTGGGCTGCGCTATGGCGCCGGGCAGGAAACCCTGTCCGACATCAGCTTCACGCTCGGCAGCGGCGCTTTCTATTTCCTCACCGGCGCCAGCGGTGCGGGCAAGACCTCGCTGCTCAAATTGCTCTATCTCGCGCAGCGGCCGAGCCGCGGTGTCATCCGCCTGTTCGGCGAGGATGCGGTGACGATGCCGCGCAGCCGACTGCCCGGATTCCGCCGCCGTATCGGCGTGGTGTTCCAGGATTTCCGCCTCGTCCCGCATCTGTCGGCGTGGGACAATATCGCGCTGCCGCTGCGCGTTGCCGGCGTGCCCGAGGAGGATATCGAACAGCCGGTGCGCGAGATGCTCGGCTGGGTCGGTCTCGGCGACCGGCTGCACGCACGCCCCGCGACGCTGTCGGGCGGCGAGCAGCAGCGCGTCGCGATCGCCCGCGCGGTGATCGGCCGGCCCGAGGTGCTGGTCGCCGACGAGCCGACGGGCAACGTCGATCCCGAAATGGCCGACCGGCTGATCCATCTGTTCGAATCGCTCAACACGCTCGGCACGACCGTGGTCGTCGCGACGCACGACTATCAGTTGCTCAGCCGCGTGCCCGGCGCGCAGATGATGCGGCTCGACAAGGGCCGGCTGCTCGATCCGACCGGCATGCTGCGCTACCCGCCGCCGCCGCGGGGGCAGGGATGAGCGGCGTGGCTGATAGGCGGGCGCTAGCCACCCCCACCCCGTCACCCCGGACGTGTTCCGGGGTCCACCGGGCGGCAGGCGCGCGGGTGCGCCTCCAGCCGGCCTCCCCGCCGCGGAGTGGACCCCGGAACAAGTCCGGGGTGACGGGTGCTAAGCGGCGCCGTTCCGTACGTCATCGGACCACCCAAGAGTGCCCGGTATGAGCGGGGCGGACCGGCGGGTGCTCGACGAGGCGGGCGGCCTGCGTGCGATGACCTGGGTGATGGCGATCATGCTGTTCCTCACGCTGCTCGCCGCCGCGATGGGGCTCGGCACGCGCCAGTCCGCGCAGGCGCTTGAACGCCAGCTCGCCGGCCGGCTCACCGTGCAGGTGGTCGAGGGCAGTCCGGCGACGCGCGACGCGCTTGCCCGGGATACGCTCGCCGCGCTGCGCGCGCTGCCGCAGGTGCGCCGCGCGACGCTGGTCGATCGTGCCGAGCTGACCCGCACGCTCGCGCCGTGGCTCGGCGATGTCGGGGACGATGCCGATTTGCCGGTGCCGGCGATGATCGACGTCGATCTCGCCCCCGCCGCCGCCCCCGGGCCGGTGATCGCCGCGGCCAGGCGGATCAGCGCCGCCAGCCGCGTCGATCGTCACCAGCGCTGGATGTCGCCGGTCGGCGGCTTCCTCGACACGTTGACCTGGCTCGCCTTCGCGCTGGTGCTGCTGATGCTCGGCGCGACCGGCGCGGTGGTGGTGCTCGCCGCGCGCGCCGGGCTGGAGACGCATCGCGCGACGATCGAGGTGATGCATATGCTCGGCTCGACCGACGTGCAGGTTGCGCGGCTGTTCCAGCGGCGGATCGCGCTCGACGCGGCGCTCGGCGGCGTCGCCGGCGGCGCGGCGGCGCTCGCCGTGCTGCTGTTCCTCGGCACGCGGCTGGCGGCGCTGGGATCGGAGCTGCTCGGCGGCATCACGCTCGATGCGGGCGACTGGGCGCTGCTCGTAATGCTGCCGCTCGGCTTCGTCGTGCTGGCGACGCTGGCGGCGCGGGTCACCGTCGTCGCCGCGCTGAGGCGGTCGCTGTGATCGTCCGGCTGTTCGGTCTGGCGGCGCTCGCCTGGTGCCTCGGCTTCGCGGCGTTCATGCTGATGCTGCCCGAGCCGCTCGCCCCCAATACCACCGATGCGATCGTCGTGCCGACCGGCGGGGCGGGACGGATCGATCGCGGCATCGCGCTGCTCCGCGCGCGGCAGGCGCGGCGGATGCTCGTCACCGGCGTCGCGCCGGGGGTGCGGCCGATCGACCTGGCGCGCGAATACAAGGTGCCGGTGACGCTGTTTTCCTGCTGCATCGATCTCGGCGCCGATGCGGTCGACACCCGCTCGAACGCCGAGGAGACCGCCGCCTGGGTCAAGACGCACGGCTATCGCACCGTTCGCCTCGTCACCTCCGACTGGCACGTGCCGCGCGCGCGGATGGAGCTGGCCGCGGCGATGGGGCCGGGGGTGCAGGTGCTCGGCGACGGCGTGCCGAGCACCCCGCGGCTCGGCACTCTGGTCAACGAGTACAACAAACTGATCCTGCGGCGCGTCGCGCTGTGGCTGGGGGTAGGGGCATGAACCGGTTGCGCACGATCCTGTTCACGACGTTCTTCTTCGCGTTGTCGATCCCGATCGTCGTGACCGTGCCGGTGTCGGCGCTGTTCGGCCGGCGCGCGGTGATCCGCCACGCGCACGTCTGGGCGCAGATGCATCGCTTGCTCTACCGGCACATCATGGGCGTCCGCGTCCGCGTCGAGGGACAGCGGCCCGAGGGCACCTATTTCTTCGCCGCCAAGCATCAGGCGATGTTCGAGACGCTGGAGCTGCAATTGCTGCTCGGCGGCCCGGCGATGGTCATCAAGCGCGAACTCAGCCGCATTCCCTTCTGGGGCTGGGCGGCGATGCGCTATGGCGGGATCATCGCCGATCGCGAAGCCTCGGCCGGCGCGCTGCGCTCGATGATGCGCGCCGCCAAGGCGCTCAAGGCGGAGGGGCGCTCGATCCTGATCTATCCGGAGGGCACGCGCGTCGTCCCCGGCGACCAGCCGCCGCTGCAATCGGGCTTCGCCGGCCTCTATCGCACGCTCGGCCTGCCGGTGGTGCCGATCGCGCTCGATAGCGGTCTGGCCTGGCCCAAGCACGGCCCCAATCGCCCCGGCGTGGTGACGATCCGGATCGGCGAGCCGATCCCGTCCGGCCTGCCGCGCGACGCGATCGAGGCGCGCGTCCATGCCGCGATCAATGCGCTCGAGGAATATCGAGTGGTGCAAGCGCCGCCCGCGGCGTAGGGTGGCCGGGTCAACTACAAGGTGACCCATGTCCGACGATTTCTACCGCATCAAGCGTTTGCCGCCCTATGTCATCGCCGAAGTCAACGGCATGCGGGCCGCGGCGCGCGCGGCGGGCGAGGACATCATCGACCTCGGCATGGGCAATCCCGATCTGCCGCCGCCCGCGCACGTCCTCGACAAATTGATCGAGGTGACGCGCAAGCCCGATGCGCACGGCTATTCGCAGTCGAAGGGCATTCCCGGCCTGCGCCGCGCCCAGGCCAATTATTACGGCCGCCGCTTCGGCGTCGACCTCGATCCCGAGACCGAGGTGGTGGTGACGATGGGGTCGAAGGAGGGGCTGGCCAGCCTCGCCACCGCGATCACCGCACCGGGCGACGTCGTGCTCGCGCCCAATCCCTCCTATCCGATCCACACCTTCGGCTTCATCATCGCCGGCGCGACGATCCGCGCGGTGCCGACGACGCCCGACGAGGCCTATTTCGAGAGCCTCGAGCGCGCGATGGCGTTCACCGTGCCGCGGCCGTCGGTGCTGGTGGTGAACTATCCGTCGAACCCCACCGCCGAGGCGGTCGATCTCGCCTTCTACGAGCGGCTGGTCGCGTGGGCCAAGGAGAATCAGGTCTGGATCATCTCCGACCTCGCCTATTCGGAACTCTATTACGACGGCAATCCGACGCCCTCGATCCTGCAGGTCAAGGGCGCCAAGGACGTCGCGGTCGAATTCACCTCATTGTCCAAGACCTATAGCATGGCGGGCTGGCGGATCGGCTTCGCGGTCGGCAACGCCAAATTGATCGCGGCGATGACGCGGGTGAAGTCGTATCTCGATTACGGCGCCTTCACCCCGATCCAGGCGGCGGCCTGCGCCGCGCTCAACGGTCCGCAGGACATCGTCGAGAAGAACCGCCAGCTCTATCACAAGCGCCGCGACGTGCTGGTCGAGAGCTTCGGCCGGGCGGGGTGGGACATTCCCGCGCCGCGCGCGTCGATGTTCGCCTGGGCGCCGCTGCCGCCGGCGGTCGCGCATCTCGGCAGCCTCGAATTCTCCAAGCAATTGCTCACCCATGCGCAGGTCGCGGTGGCGCCGGGCGTCGGTTATGGCGAGAATGGCGAGGGTTTCGTCCGCATCGCGCTGGTCGAGAACGAGCAGCGGCTGCGGCAGGCGGCGCGCAATGTGAAGCGCTATCTGCAATCGATGGGGGTCAACACGCCGAGCCGGACCGCGGGCTGATGCTGCTGCGCGATGCCGCCGATGGCGCGGCGACCGGCGGCGCGCGCGAGGGGTTCGCCTTCGCGACGCGCTTCCGCGTCCGTTATGCCGAGATCGACGGGCAGAAGGTCGTCTTCAACTCGCGCTACCTCGAATATGCCGATGTCGCCGCGACCGAATTCTGGGCATGGACCGGGATCGGCGCGGCGCTGGGGCCAATGTGGGAGCAGCTCGAATTCCACGTCCGCAAGGCGGAGGTCGACTATCTCCGCCCGTTCGTCTGGGGCGATACGGTCGCCGCGCATGTCCGCATCGCGCGGGTCGGCGGCACCAGCATGACGATGGCGATGGATCTTGCGCACGGCACCACCGGACACCTGCACGCGACGGTGTCGCTGGTGATGGTCAACGTGCATCTGCCGACGGGGCGGCCTGCCGCAATTCCAGAGGCGGTGCGGGCGTTTCTGGAGGCGCTATAAAGAACCGCATTCCTCCCCGGAATGGGGAGGGGGACCGCGACGCATAGCGGCGTGGTGGAGGGGGGCTTCCTCATGGGATCGCGCTCGTGGAAGCCCCCCTCCACCAGCTTCGCTGGTCCCCCTCCCCGTGCCGGGGAGGAATGGCCGCCC
Source organism: Sphingomonas taxi (assembly GCF_000764535.1). Classification (NCBI taxonomy): domain Bacteria; kingdom Pseudomonadati; phylum Pseudomonadota; class Alphaproteobacteria; order Sphingomonadales; family Sphingomonadaceae; genus Sphingomonas; species Sphingomonas taxi. The sequence goes on from NZ_CP009571.1 coordinate 3,241,008, forward strand.
TATCGCGCCGCCATCATCAGCGCCGCCGTCGCCTTGGCGCTGCCGACCACGCCGGGGATCCCCGCACCGGGATGCGTGCCCGCGCCGACGAAATACAAATTCGGGATATGGTCGTCGCGGTTATGGACGCGGAAATAGGCGCTCTGCGTCAGCACCGGTTCGAGGCTGAACGCGCTGCCGAGATGCGCCTTCAGGTCGGTGGCGAAATCGTTGGGCGCATAGCTGAACTTGGTGACGATCCGGTCGTGGATGTCGGGGATCAGCCGCCGCCCGACCTCGTCGAGGATGCGCTTTTCCAGGATCGGGCCGACCTCGTTCCAGTCGACCGGGAACTTGCCCATGTGCGGCACCGGCGCCAGCGCGTAGAAGGTCGAATGCCCCTCCGGCGCAAGGCTCGGGTCGGTGACGGTCGGATGGTGCAGGTACAGCGAGAAATCCTGCGCCAGCACGCCGTGATCGTAGATGTCGGCGAGCAGCTCCTTATAGCGCGGCCCGAACAGGATCATATGGTGCGGGATGCCGGGCCACGTGCCCTTGATGCCGAAATGGACAACGAACAGCGATGGAGAATAGCTCTTGCGCTCCAGCCGCGCCTTGGTGCGCTGGGCGCTGCGCGATCCGCTCAGCAGGTCGCGATAGGTGTGCATGATGTCGCTATTCGCCGCGACCGCATCGGCCTGCGCTTCCCAGCCGCTCGCGCAGCGCACGCCGGTGGCGCGGTCGCCGAGCGTCTCGATCGAGGCGACGGGATCGCCGAGCCGCAGCGTGCCGCCGATTCGCTGGAAATGCGCGACCAGCCCGGCGATCAGCCGGTTGGTGCCGCCACGCGCGAACCAGACGCCGCCGTCGCGTTCCAGCTTGTGGATCAGCGCATAGATCGCGCTGGTCGTCATCGGATTGCCGCCGACCAGCAGCGTGTGGAAGCTCAGCGCCTCGCGCAGCTTCTCGTTCTGCACGTATTTCGACACGATCGAATAGACCGAGCGCCACGCCTGATATTTGGCCAGCGCCGGCGCCGCCTTGATCATCGAGGCGAAGTCGAGGAACGCGACATGGCCGAGTTTCTCATAGCCCTCACGATAGACGCCCTCGGCATATTCGAGGAACTTGTGATAGCCGGCGATGTCGGCGGGGTTGAGCTTGCCGATCTCGCGCTGGAGCAGCGCCTCGTCGTTGGTGTAATCGAAATTGGTGCCGTCGACCCAGTTGAGCCGATAGAAGGGCGTCACCGGCTCCAGCGTCACGTCCTCGGCCATGTCGCGGCCGGTGAGCGCCCACAATTCCTGCAGGCAGGCGGGATCGGTGATGACGGTGGGACCGGCGTCGAAGGTGAAGCCGTCGCGCTCCCAATAATAGGCGCGGCCGCCCGGTTTGTCGCGCGACTCGACGATGGTCGTCGCTATTCCCGCCGATTGCAGGCGGATCGCGAGCGCCAGCCCGCCGAATCCCGCTCCGATGACGATCGCCGACTTCATGTTCGTTTCCATTCCTCTGCGCGGGTTACCGCCATGCCGTCGTTCGCAGGACCCTGATCGCGCTGCCCACCGGCACCGGTGGTTTGCCCGTCAGAATCCGTATCTTGTCCTTGAGACTGGATCGCCCCGCATAGAAACGGGTGATCAGCGTCGGGTCGAGACGGTAGAAGCGCTCGATGATGCGCCAACGTTCCGCCGGATCGCCGGCGCGGAACATCATTGCGCTCAGCATGCGATAGAAGGCGCCCTGCTTCCACGCCGCGCGGGCGTAATCGTGGGTGAAACCGGCGAGCGCCTTGCCCGAGAAATCGGTCCGCTCGGCCAGCCGCACCGCCAGCCGCACCGCGTCGGGCAGCGAATAGCCGGTGGTCGGCTGGAACAGCCCGGCGCGCATCCCCGCCTTGGCGACGTTGGCGCCGCTCGACCGCCAATAGGCTTCGAAATCGCCCCCCAGCGTGATCGGCAGCACGCCCGCCTCGGTGCGCAGCACGCTGTCGACCTGCCAGCCGCGGTCCGCGGCATAAGCGGCGATGCGCAGCCCCAGCGCGGCGCGGTCGACGTGCGGCGTGTCGCTGTAATAGGTGTCCTCGACGAACATGCGGTCGGCGGCGAAGGGCAGGCAGTAGACGAAGCGATAACCGTCGATCTGCTCGACCGTCGCGTCCATTACCCGCGGCCCGGTGGTGCCATGCGGCGCGTGGAGCAGCAGTTCCTGCCCGACGAACTTCTGCCAGCCGAGCTCGAGCACCGACAGGTCGCCGGGGCCGCGGCAGTCGATCACCCCGCCGGCTTCGATCCGGTCGCCGTCGGCGAGCACCACCGCGGTCGCCGAGGCGGCGAGCACCTTGCGCCCGAGCATCACCGCCGGCGCCGGCAGCGTCGTGCGGATCACCGCATGCAATCGCTCGCTGGTCACCGAATGATAGGTCGCGTCGATCTGCCGCGCGAGGTGCGGGAAGGCGACGTCATAGCCCTGCCAGTCGTGCACCGTCAGCGGCGCGACCAGCCAGCGATCCTGCTGCGCGATGTCGCTGCCGAAGAACGACCAGACGTGGTCGCCGCCGAGATGCGGTGCCGCCTCGATGATCCGCACGTCGAGGCCGGGGTGTCGCGCGTGCAGCGCCAGCGCGATCAGGCCGCCGGCGAGGCCGCCGCCGACGATCGCCACGTCGCAAGGGATGGTCGAACCCATGTCTGCGCCTACCCCAAAGCGCGGGGCGGGAGAACCGGCTTTTACGCCGCCGCGCGCCGCGCTAGCCTGCCGGCATGACGCCGCCCGTGCTCACCACCGATCGCCTGATCCTCACCGTCCATCGCCCCGCCGATCTCGACGCGCTCGCCGCGATGTGGGCGCATCCCGCGGTGTTCGAACGGGTCGGCGGCGTCGCGCGCAGCCGCGAGGAGGTGTGGATCCGGCTGCTGCGGTCGATCGGCCAGTGGCAGGCATTCGATTACGGCAGCTGGGTGGTCCGCGACCGCGCCGGCGGCCTGGTCGGCGAGGTCGGCCTGATCGAGGCCCGCCGCGCGATCGACCCGCCGTTGGCGCTGCCCGAAATGGGCTGGGCCTTGGCCCCGGCGGCGCACGGCCGCGGCTACGCCGGCGAGGCGCTCGCGGCGGTGTTCGCCTGGACGCAGGCGCTGGGCATCGCGCGGACGACCTGCATCATCGATCCAGACAACGCGCCGTCGCTGCGGCTGGCGGCGCGGCTGGGGTACGGGTTGGTGCGCGACGCGGATTACAAGGGCCGGACGATACACGTGCTCGAACGCTGACACCTCACCCTCATCGACGTTCATGCTGGCGCGGCTCCCGCCAAGCTCACTCCGTCACCCCGGACTCGTTCCGGGGTCCACTCCGCGGCGAGGAGAACGGCTAGAGGCGATGCCATTCGCGCGCGGCCCGGTGGACCCCGGAACGAGTCCGGGGTGACGAATCGGAGAAGGCAGACCTGGCGTATCTCACCGCGACGGACCACGCTCGTTGCATCCTCGCCGCGCCGTCGGCATCAGGCCGGCAGGTCGCATCCGCCATATCCCCGCCCCCGGAAATCCGCTACGTCCCGTAGCATGCTGCTCGCCGTCACCCTGTCCGCGCTGGCGATGACGATGATCGTCGGCGTGCGCTATCTCCTCGTCTCCGGCGCGTTCGCCGCGGCGACGCGGTTGCGTCATCCCGGCCTCTACCGCGGGCTCGATGCGCAGATGCGGCGCGAGATCGCATGGAGCCTCGCCTCCGCCGCCATCTACGGCATCCCCGCCGGCGTGCTCGCCTGGGGCTGGCAGGCGCATGGCTGGACGCGCGTCTATCGCGACGTCCACGCCTATCCCTTGTGGTATTGGCCGGTCTCGATCCTGCTCTACCTCGTCCTCCACGACACCTGGTTCTACTGGACGCATCGCTGGATGCACCGGCCGGCGGTGTTCAAGGCGGCGCATGCCGTCCATCACGCCAGCCGCCCGCCGACCGCCTGGGCGGCGATGGCCTTCCACCCGATCGAGGCGCTGACCGGCGCTGTGGCAATTCCGTTACTGGTGCTGGCAATTCCGATCCATGTCGCCGCTCTGGGCTTCGTGCTGGCGACTATGACGGTTATGGGCGTAACCAATCACATGGGTTGGGAGGTTTTCCCGCGGTTCATGTGGCGGGGGCCATTGGGCGGCTGGCTGATCACCGCCAGCCATCATCAGCGGCACCATGAGCAATATGGATGTAACTATGGGCTCTACTTCCGGTTCTGGGACCGCCTTTGCGGCACCGATCGCGGCGTCGGCGATTTCGCGCGCAGCCACGCGCGTGCCAAGGCGCAGGCGCAGCAACCGGCCGGTGGCGCTCGCCGCCTTGCTGCCGGCGGCGGCGCTGGTGCTCGGCGCGGCGCCGATCGCGCGGCTTGACGTCGCCATCAGCCAGATGCGCTCCGCCAAGGGGCTGCTGCGCGTCTGCCTGACCGCCGATCCCGACAATTTCCCCGCCTGCGTCGACGATGCCGATGCGATCACCCGCTCGGTACCGGCCAATGCGCACAGCCTGCGCTTCGAAGGGCTGCCGCACGGCCAATATGCCGTCGCGGTGATCCACGACGAGAACAGCAACGCCAGGCTCGACACCTTCGCCGGCATTCCGCGCGAGGGCTTCGGCTTTTCGCGCAACCCGCCGATCCGCTTCGGTGCGCCGCACTTCGCCGCGGCACGCTTCGCGGTGACCAGTGATGCAAATCAGCAACAGATACGGATGCATTACATCCTCTGATCGGTCGGCAATGGATAGCAACCGGCGTCCGCCGCGTTACGGCGTCGTAACAGGTTTGGAGCCGTAGCTTTGTCCGCCAAGATCTTGATGCCGCTCGCGCTCGCCGCCGCTGCCGTGTTCGTCACCCCGGCCGCCGCGCAGGAGGCGTCGGCGCCCGTGCAGCCCACCGAATTCGACTTCAATCGCGATACGATCACCGTCGGCGCCGCCGGCGTCTACCTCAGCGATTACGAAGGCTCGAACGACTATCGCTTCACCGCCGCACCGGGCGCGGTCGGCTCGATCAAGGGCTATGGCTTCGTCCTCGCCGGCAACCGGATCAGCGTCGATCTGATCCGCGACAAGCCCGGCCCCGTCTGGGACCTGCAGGCCGGTCCGATCGGCGTCGTCAATTTCAACCGCAGCAGCCTCAAGAGCATCGACGATCCGCGCGTCCGCGCGCTCGGCAAGGTCGATACCGCGATCGAGCTCGGCGGCTATGTCGGCATCGGCAAGACCGGGGTGATCACCAGCCCGTACGACCAATTGTCGGCGACGGTCAGCTATCGCCACGACGTCGCCAATGCCCATGACAGCGGCATCTGGCAGCCGAGCGTCAATTACATCACTCCGCTGAGCGAGAAGATGGCGGTGGCGATCTTCGCCTCGGCCGAGCGTGCCGGCCGCGGTTATGCGACGACCTATTTCTCGGTCTCCCCGACGCAAACGCTGGCGAGCGGCCTGCCGACCTACAATGCGCGCGCCGGCTGGAAGAATTATTCGCTCGGCGGTCTCTACACCTATTCGCTGACCGGCAATCTGCTCAAGGGCTTCAAGATCGTCGCCGGCGGCACCTACGTCCGGATGCTCAACGGCTTCGCCGACAGCCCGCTGGTCCGCATTGCCGGCTCGCGCAACCAGTGGCTGGGCGCAGTCGGGCTCGCCTATACGTTCTGAGCCGGAATGCCTCCATCCGTCGTGCCGGCATGACGGATGGAGGACGACTTACCCGCTGAGCTTGCCCGTCGCGACCACCGGTCCGGTCGGCAGCCCGGTCGGCGAGCCGCCCGCCGGCTCGATCGAGATCGCCAGCACCGTCTCCGCCGCGAGCGCCGGCCGCACCGCCGCCGGCACGACCACCCGCGCCGGCCCCGCCGGGATCACGCCCAAAGAACGCGGCGCATCGGCGCCGTGGATCGCCCACAATTGCGCCGAATGCCCCGCCGGTACGTCGACACCGCCGGCGATCCGTACCGTCGCGCTCGCCGGATCGTAGGCGGCGGCGATCGGCGCGCCCTTGCCGGTCGGCACGATCGCGGCGAGCAAGGGCGCCGGCGCGGTCACCGGCACGCGCACCGGGATGCGGATCGGCGCCGGGGCGGGCCGCAGCATCAGCAGCGTCGTCACCGCCAGCAACAGGCAGGCGGCGATGCTCGCCGCCATCGCCAGCCCACGCCAGCGCGCGACACCCCCCGCATTGTCGTTCGCCGCCGGCACGCCGCGCGGCGCATCGAGCGACGCCTCGACCCGCGCCGCCACCGCGTCGGGCGCGGCCACCGCCGGCCAATCGGCGAACAGCGCGCCCAGCCAGTCGCGCCAGCGCTCCACCTCGGCGGCGAAGCCCGGCTCGCTCGCCAGCCGGCGCAACGCCGAGGCGCGCTCGCTGCCGTCGAGCAGCCCCAGCGCCAGTTCGGCGGCGGTCATGTCGGGGAGGTCGTCACTCGCCATCGAGGCACCCCCGCAGGGCGAGCAGCCCGCGCCGTACCCAGCTCTTCATCGTGCCGAGCGGCACCGCCTGCGCCGCCGCCAGCTCGGCATAGGTCAGCCCGCCGAAGAAGGCGCTGCGGATCGCGCCGCGCTGGCGCGCCTCGATCGTCTCCAGGCAGTCGTGCAATCGCGCGCGCTGCTCGTCGGCGATCAGCGCCTCGTCCTGCGCCGCCGCCGGATCGGGCATCGCGTCGGCCGCCTCGACCGGCGCGGTGCGCGCCCGGCCGTGGCGCCGGCGCCAGTCGATCGCCCGGTTGCGCGCGATCGTCGCCAGCCACGAGATCGGGCTCGCCCGTCCCGGCTGATAGGCCCCCGCGCGGTGCCAGATGGTGAGATATACGTCGTGCAGCACGTCCTCGGCGCCTTGCCTGTCTTCGCAGATACGCAGGCATATGCCGAAAAGCTTCGCCGAGGTCAGACGGTAGACGGTGCGGAAGGCGTCGCGGTCCTCCTCGCCGGTACGGATCAGCGCCTCGACCAGGATCGTACGGGCCGCCTGGGGGCTGGAGGGGGCGGCGGGAGGCACGGCCAAGGGCTAACCGTACGCAAGCCTCCCGGCAATATCCTGCGGCCAACATTCCGACCATGTCGGATCATTTTGCAAAACCGACATTTTGTTTCGGCCGCCGCGCATCTTTCCACGACCCGGCAACGTAGCTCGCCACAGGTCTACCGGTCGCCCGTCGATAGCATGCGGCGATGACGGAGGACCGCATGAAGGTGAGGGAGGTTGCTGACGATGACCCAGACGGACCAGATCATCGAGGCGTTCGACGCCCGGGCGCGGCGACGCGAGGAACGGCGCGGATTCTTCAAGAACGCGATGGGCATGGCGGCGGTGACCGCAGCCGGCGCGGCGGCGATGTCGATCGCCGGCGAGGCGGCGGCGCAGACCGCGGTGACCGAGGTCGACGTGCTCAACTTCGCGCTCAACCTCGAATATCTCGAAGCGCAATTCTACAGCTATGCCGCCTTCGGCACCGGCTTGCCCGCCAACCTGCTGACCGGCGGCGTCGGCACGCAGGGCACGGTGGTGACCGGCACCGGCACCGGCTCGGCCCGCCAGGTGCAGTTCAGCGACCGCGGCATCGCCGCTTATGCGCGCGAGATCGCCGCGGACGAAGTGGCGCATGTCACCTTCCTGCGCGCCGCGATCCGCGGCACCGGCACCAGCGACGCGCTGATCGCCGCCCAGCCGCAGATCGACATCTCGGGTGCCGCCGGCGGTGCCTTCGCCGCCGCCGCCGCCAGCACCAGCCCGGCGCTGACCGGCTTCGACCCCTATGCGAACGACGACAGCTTCCTGCAGGCGGCCTTCATCTTCGAGGACGTCGGCGTCACCGCCTACAAGGGCGCGGCGGGCGCGCTGTTCAACAACAAGACCTATCTCGAGGCGGCCGCCGGCATCCTCGCGGTCGAGGCCTATCATGCCGCGATCGTGCGCACCGCGCTCTATGCGCGCGGCGTTGCGACCCCGACGATCACCACCGCGCAGAACAACGTCGCCGCGACCACGGCGATCTCCAACCTGCGCGATTCGGTCGACGGCGGCACCGATCTCGACCAGGGCATCGCCGCGACGACGACCAATGCGGGCACGACCTCGAACATCGTGCCGCTCGATTCCAACGGCCTCGCGTTCAGCCGGACGCCGGCGCAGGTGCTCAACATCGTCTATCTCAATCCCCGATCGGTGACCGCGGGCGGGTTCTTCCCGAACGGCATCAACAACGGGAACAGCGGGCTGCGCAGCAGCGCCGCGAACTGAGCAGGGGTGGATATATGACCAAGGAACTCTCCGTCCTCGCCATCGTCGAGGCAACCGCCGCACGCCGCAAGGCCCGCCGCGCGTTCATGAAGACCGCCGCGACCGGCGTCGCCGCGGTCGGCGGCCTGTCGCTGCTCGCCGCCTGCGGTGACGACGACGACAATATGTCGGTACCGTTTCCGACGCCGACGCCGACTGCGACCTCGGTCAGCACCGACGTCGCGGTGCTCAACTTCGCGCTCAACCTCGAATATCTCGAGGCGCAATTCTACAGTTATGCCGCGTTCGGCACCGGCCTGTCGGCGTCGCTGCTCACCGGTACGGGCACGCAGGGGTCGGTCATCACCGGCTCGGGCGACGGCTTCCCGCGCGCGGTCAATTTCACCTCCGACCCGCTGATCGGCCAATATGCGCGCGAGATCGCGCAGGATGAGATCGCCCACGTCACCTTCCTGCGCGCCGCGCTCGGCAGTGCCGCGGTCGCCCAGCCGGCGATCGACATCTCGGGGACCGCGACCGGTGCGTTCACCGCGGCGGCGCGTGCCGCCGGCGTCGTCGCCTCGAACGGCCTGTTCGATCCCTATGCCAGCCCGACCAACTTCCTGCTCGGCGCCTATATCTTCGAGGATATCGGCGTCACCGCCTATAAGGGCGCCTCGCCGGTCATCTCGTCGATGTATCTCGAAGCGGCGGCGGGCATCCTCGCGGCGGAGGCCTATCATGCCGGCCTCGTCCGCACGATCCTCTACACCCGCGGCGTCACCAACGCCGATCTGATCACCGCGACCACCAAGATCTCGGACGCGCGCGATCTGCTCGACGGCACCACCGGCGGCACCAACGGCGACGACGACCAGGGCATCGCCGGCACCAACATCGGCGCGGCCAATGCCGTGTCGAACATCGTGCCGACCGACAGCAACGGCATCGCCTACAGCCGCAGCGTCCAGCAGGTGCACAACATCGCCTATCTCAACGCGACCGGCGCCAACCGCACCCGCGGCGGCTTCTTCCCGGCGGGCACCAACAATCCCAATCCGGCCTTCACCGTCGGCCTTGGCTGAGCCCGACGTTCCAAGGAGTTGGCCGGCGTTCCCTTCCACGCCGGCCGGCACAGGGTCCTCCCTCGATTTCGCGTCGGGGGAGGATTTTTTATGCGCGGTCACGCCCTTCCGTCGCGCTGCCGCCGATTTCCGCCGCGTCCGGGCTTGACGCCTCCCGCCGGATGCGGAACGGCAAGGCCATCCTGGGCCGCCGCAAGACCGCCCGCGCGTGGGGAGAACCCGAGTAATGACCGCCCGAACCGATACCGACAGCGCCCTCGCAGCGGCGCTCGACGCCCGCGTCCAGCGCCGCACCGAACGCCGCGACTTCTTCCGCACCGCGATGGGCGCGATGGCGGTCACCGCCGCGGGCGCGTCGGCGCTGGGCCTCGCCGGCGCCGCCGAGGCGCAGACGACGACCTATTCCGATCAGGACATCCTCAATTTCGCGCTCAACCTCGAATATCTCGAGGCGCAATTCTACGCCTTCGCCACCGGTGGCGCCGGCCTCGCCGCCAATCTGCTCACCGGCACCGGCACGCAGGGCGCGGCGAACGTCAGCGGCGGCGCCGCGGTGACCTTCAGCGACCCGGTCCTCGCCCGCTATGCGCGCGAGATCGCCGCCGACGAGGTCGCGCACGTCACCTATCTGCGCACCGCGCTGGGCAGCAGCGCGATCGCGCAGCCGGCGCTCGACCTGTCGGTCGGCCCGAACAGCGCCTTCTCCGCCGCCGCGGTCGCCGCCAAGCTGATCGCCGCGGGCCAGACCTTCAACCAATATGGCAGCGAGGAGAATTTCCTGCTCGGCGCCTATCTGTTCGAGGACGTCGGCGTCACCGCCTACAAGGGCGCCGCGCCGCTGCTCACCAAGACCTATATCGAGGCCGCCGCCGGTATCCTCGCGGTCGAGGCCTATCATGCCGCGACGATCCGCGGCGAGCTGTTCCGTCGCGGCTCGGTCGCCGGCTCGGCGCTGATCACCAGCGCCAGCGCGATCTCCGACGCGCGCGACAGCCTCGACGGCGGCACCGACATCGACCAGGGCATCACGCCGGGTCTCACCGCCGCGCCGGGCCAGACCGTGCCGACGCCGACGCCCACCGCGACCGCCACCGCGACGCCGACGCCGACCCCCACGCCGACCCCGACCGCGACGCCCACCCCGGTGCCGACCTTCCCGGTGTCCAACATCGTGCCGGCCGACGCCAACAGCATCGTCTACAGCCGCACCCCCAATCAGGTGCTCAACATCGTCTATCTCAACGCCGCGGCGGCGAGCGCGGGCGGCTTCTTCCCCGCCGGCCTCAACGGCACCATCAAGGCGGCGACCGCCTCCTGATCCCGCCGTCCGTTTTCAAAGCTTTCAGGGGATAGACCCGATGACCGACCTTCCGACCGACACGATCCTCGACGCGATCGCCGACCGCCGCGCCGAACGCCGCAACTTCCTGCGCTACGCCGGTGGTGCCGCCGCCTCGGCGGGGGCCCTGTCGCTGCTCGCCGCCTGCGGTGGCGACGGCGACAGCAGCAGCAGCCCCAGCCCGACGCCGACCGCGACGACGCCGACCGTCGGCACCGATGCCGACGTGCTCAACTTCGCGCTCAACCTCGAATATCTCGAGGCGAGCTTCTACAGCTGGGCGGCCTTCGGCCAGGGCCTGTCGACCGGCATCATGAGCGGCGTCGGCACGCTCGGCACCGTCACCGGCGGCGCCCAGGTGAACTTCCAGGACCCGATCGTCGCGCAATATGCGCGCGAGATCGCCAATGACGAGATCGCCCACGTCACCTTCCTGCGCACGATCCTCGGCAGCTTCGCGGTGGCGATGCCGGCGATCAACATCGGCGGCGACGCCACCGGCGCCTTCACCGCCGCGGCGCGCGCCGCCGGCGTGGTCGGCGCGAGCGATGTCTTCAATCCCTATGCCAGCGACATCAACTTCCTGCTCGGCGCCTATCTGTTCGAGGACGTCGGCGTCTCGGCTTACAAGGGCGCCTCGCCGCTGATCGTCAACAAGGTGTTCATTGAGGCTGCCGCCGGCATCCTCGCCACCGAAGGCTATCACGCCGGGCTGATCCGCTCGGTGCTCTATCGCAAGGGCGTCGATCCCGCCGAGACGCTCGCCGGCGCCTCGTCGATCCTCACCAACGCGCGGCTGATCTCCGACGCGCGCGACAGCCTCGACGGCAGCAGCGACATCGACCAGGGCATCGGCGACACCACCACCGCCAACGTCGTGCCGACCGACACCAACGGCGTCGCCTACAGCCGCTCGACCGGCCAGGTGCTCAACATCGTCTATCTCAACAAGACCGCGGTCGGCTCGGGCGGCTTCTTCCCCAACGGCATCAACGGCAACATCCGCACCTCCGCCGCCAGCTGACGCTCCGACGCCCTCCCTCCCCTTTGGCGGGAGGGCTATCGCCTATGGCTGTGGGAACGAGGTTCGAGCCGCGTCCACAATCTCTATGTCACCCCGGACTCGTTCCGGGGTCCACCGGTCCGCAGGAGAATCGTGCCTGCTTAAGCCGTTCTCCTCGCCGCGGAGTGGACCCCGGAACCAGTCCGGGGTGACGGAGGTGCGCTTGGAAAGCGATGGACCCACTCGACCCTTCATATGACATGGCCCCCTCTCGCGGCGGGAGGATTTGCCTTGGCGCCTGCCGCCGAACCGCGTACACCATCGTCATTATCCCCGGGGGAGCGCTGATGCAGCGCTTGAGAGGAAGGCCGCAGCCTTCGACCCGCTGAACCTGATCCGGTTGATACCGGCGGAGGGAGGGAGCGGTTTCATCCGAAAATCCGCGTCCGCTCTCCGTTCATGGAGAGAGACTCATGGCCGACATTCCCGCACGTACCGAGATTGGCGTCACCACCGGCCCGATCCGCGGCTCGAAGAAGATCCATGTCGGCCCGCTGGGCGTCGCGATGCGCGAGATCCATCTCGATCCCTCCTCGGGCGAGCCGCCGCTGCGCGTCTACGACACCTCCGGCCCCTATACCGATCCGGCCGCGCGCATCGATATCATGGCCGGCCTGCCGCAGCTGCGTCGTGCGTGGATCGAGAACCGCGGCGACGTCGAAAGCTACGATGGCCGCGAACTGCGTCCCGAAGACAATGGCCAGCTCGGCCCCGACCGCTCCGGCGGCGTCCCGCAATTCCCCAACGCCGTCCGTCGCCCGTTGCGCGCGCGCGCCGGCGCCAACGTCAGCCAGATGCATTATGCCCGCCGCGGCATCGTCACGCCCGAGATGGAATATGTCGCGACGCGCGAAAATCTCGGTCGTGCGATGCTGCGCGACCATGTCCGCGACGGCGAGAGCTTCGGCGCGTCGATCCCCGATTACGTTACCCCCGAATTCGTCCGTGACGAGGTCGCGCGCGGCCGCGCGATCATCCCGTCGAACATCAACCATCCCGAATCCGAGCCGATGGCGATCGGCCGCAACTTCCTGGTCAAGATCAACGCCAATATCGGCAACTCCGCCGTCGCCAGCAACGTCGCGGCGGAGGTCGACAAGCTCGTCTGGTCGATCCGCTGGGGTGCCGACACGGTGATGGACCTGTCGACCGGCCGCAACATCCACGACACCCGCGAATGGATCCTGCGCAACAGCCCCGTGCCGATCGGCACCGTGCCGATCTATCAGGCGCTGGAAAAGGTCGGCGGCATCGCCGAGGAGCTGACCTGGGAGATCTTCCGCGACACGCTGATCGAACAGGCCGAACAGGGCGTCGACTATTTCACCATCCACGCCGGCGTCCGCCTGCCCTACATCCCGATGACGGCGAAGCGCGTCACCGGCATCGTCAGCCGCGGCGGCAGCATCATGGCGAAATGGTGCCTCGCGCATCACAAGGAATCGTTCCTCTACGAACGGTTCGACGAGATCACCGAGATCATGAAGGCCTATGACATCGCCTATTCGCTGGGCGACGGCCTGCGCCCCGGCTCGATCGCCGACGCCAATGACGAGGCGCAGTTCAGCGAGCTCTACACGCTCGGCGAGCTGACCCACCGCGCCTGGGCGCAGGACGTGCAGGTGATGATCGAAGGCCCGGGCCATGTCCCGATGCACAAGATCCAGGAGAATATGACCAAGCAGCTCCAGGTCTGCGGCGAGGCGCCTTTCTATACGCTCGGGCCGCTCACCACGGATATCGCGCCGGGCTACGACCATATCACCAGCGGTATCGGCGCGGCGATGATCGGCTGGTTCGGCTGCGCGATGCTCTGCTACGTCACCCCCAAGGAGCATCTCGGCCTGCCCGACCGCGACGACGTCAAGGTCGGCGTCGTCACCTACAAGCTCGCCGCGCACGCCGCCGATCTCGCCAAGGGCCACCCCGCCGCGAAGCTGCGCGACGACGCGCTGAGCCGCGCCCGCTTCGATTTCCGCTGGCGCGACCAGTTCAACCTGTCGCTCGACCCCGATACCGCCGAGTCGTTCCACGACCAGACCTTGCCGGCCGAGGGTGCCAAGACCGCGCATTTCTGTTCGATGTGCGGCCCGAAATTCTGCTCGATGAAGATCACGCAGGAGGTTAGGGAATTCGCCGCCAAGCAGAATGCGCCGGTCGCCACTTTCGTCGCCGCCGAAGAGGCCGAGGCGGGCATGGCCGACATGAGCGAGCGGTTCCGCGAGAAGGGCGGGGAGGTGTACCTGCCGGCGGCGGAGTAATCTTGGCGCTGAGTCGCTGACGGAAACCGGGCCGCTCGTCAACGACTTGGCCGTCGCGCCTTGCCTGCCGCCGCCGACCGCCTACCCTTGGCGACCGGGGGGCTCCAGATGATTGTACCGATCGTCCTCACGCAGGCTGCGAATGACGCTATCGACCTTGCCGCGGTCACCTCGCGCGCCAAAGCGCGCGTGCTCGCGATGCGCGGCAAGCTCGTGCAGACCTGGCTCTTCCCGCGCGATTTCGGCGGCCCACCCGATCGCGCCAACGAGCTGTTCGTTCCGCCCGATGCCGCACGCCGCATCGAGGCGCTGATCTTCCGGCTGCTCGCCCAGCAAGGCGACACACGGCGGACGATGACCGTCCACCCCGCCTATCGCGGCGACAGCATCGTCCCGACCAGCATCACCTATAGCATCCATCCGGGCATCGACCGCGTGACGATCCCGGTATGGTAGGCGTCAGCGCACCTCGACGCCCTTCCAGAAGGCGATCCGGTCGGTGATCTCCTTGGCGGCATCCTTGGGCTGGGGATAATACCAGGCGGCATCGCGGTTCTCGGCCCCGTCGACGCGCAGCGTATGGTAATGTGCGGTGCCTTTCCACGGACACACGCTCGTCGTCGCGCTATCGACCAGCACCGCCGGATCGACCGCCGCGCGCGGGAAATAGGCATTGCCCTCGACCGTGACGATGTCGTCGCTCGCCGCGATCCGTACGCCGTTCCAATATGCTTCCGCCATGCCGTGTCTCCTTGCCGGACCAACCGACCGGCGGGGGAAAGGATGCGGCCGGCATCGGCCGGTGATGCGCGCGCTGCATGGGGCTGGCTCAATAATGATAGCGGCATTGCGCCACCTGCACCGTCTGCTCCGCCCCGCTGCCGGCGACGCGATACACCAGCCGATGTTCATGGCTGATCCGCCGCGACCACCAGCCCGACAGATTGCCCCCGAGCGGCTCGGGCTTGCCCGTCCCCTTGAACGGATGGCGCCGGCATTCCTCGATCAGCGCGTTGATCTTGTCGAAGAGCTTGGCGTCGTGCGCCTGCCAATGAAGGTAATCGTCCCACGCCGTCGGCCAGAACGCCACGATCACGGCAGCGGCACGCCTTCGCCGCCCGCCTCGAAGCCGCGGACCGCTTCGAGCAACCGCTCCGCATTCTTCGGCGAGCGCAGCAGGTAGAGGGTTTCCTCGATCGACGCCCATTCGCTCGCCGAAACCAGCACCGCGCCCTCGCCGCGCTGGCGCGTGATGGCGAGCGGCGCGCGATCGGCGACGACCTTGTCGATCATCGACTTCAGATTCTCACGCGCTTCGGAATAGCTGACGGCCTGCATGGCCCAAAGATGGACAACGATCTGTCCAATGTCAACGCCGGCAACGTCGAGCTACCGGTCAGGCGTCCGGCAGCGCCCAGTCGATCGGCGCTGCGCCATGCGCGACCAGAAACGCATTGGCCTGGCTGAACGGGCGGCTGCCGAACCAGCCCTTGTACGCCGACAAGGGCGAAGGGTGCGGCGCCGCCAGCACGAGATGGTCGGGTCGGGTCACGAAGCCGGCCTTCTGCTGGGCATGCGCGCCCCATAGCAGGAAGACGACCGGATCGGGTTTGCCGGCGACCGCGCGGATCACCGCATCGGTAAATCGCTCCCAGCCGCGGTTGCGGTGCGATCCGGCGCGGCCGCTCTCGACGCTCATCACCGTGTTGAGCAGCAGCACGCCCTGCCGCGCCCACGCCTCGAGAAAGCCGTGGCGTGCCGGTGCGATGCCGAGGTCGGCGTGCAATTCCTTGTAGATGTTGACGAGGCTCGGCGGCGGCCGCACGCCCGGCCGTACCGAGAAGCTCAGCCCATGCGCCTGCCCCGGCCCATGATACGGATCCTGGCCGAGGATGACGACGCGCACCCGGTCGAGCGGCGTCAGTTCGAGCGCGCGGAACCGGTCCGCCGCCGGCGGGAAGATCGCCTTGCCCGCCGCCGCCTCGGCGGCGAGGAAGGCGTCGAGCGCCGCCAGGCTGGGGCAGGCGAGCGCCTCGGCGAGCGGCGCCGCCCAGCTCGGATCGATCCGCGGCGTCATCCTAGCGTTTGCGGACGAATTCGGCGCGCAGGACCAGCCCCTTGATCCCGTCGAACTTGCAGTCGATCTCCTGCGCGTCGCCGGTCAGCCGGATGCTCTTGATCAGCGTGCCGCGCTTCAGCGTCTGGCCCGCGCCCTTGACGGTGAGGTCCTTGATCAGCGTCACCTGATCGCCGTCGGCGAGCAGATTGCCCACCGAATCGCGCACCTCGACCGCGCCGTCGGCCGGCGCCCCCGCCGCCGCCGCGGCATCCGCCGCGCTGATCCACTCGCCGCTCGCCTCTTCGTACACGAAGCTGTCGTCGTCGTTCTGCATCGCAAACCCCCTTGTCCAGGCCGACGCCCTTACAGCCTGGCGGGCGGGTTAGAACAGCCCCGGCACCTCGCGCCGTGCGGTCGAGATGCGCCCGCTGGTCGGCATCAGCGCCTCGCGCTCGATCGGCACCGACAGCGCCCGCGCCTCCGCCCCCGCCGCCGCAGTCAGCCTGGTGCAGCTCTTGCCCTGCAGGAAGTCGAGCGCGGAGCGCGTCGACGCCTCGCGCGGATCGCCCATCGGATAGGCGATGTCGTCCGCGGCGCGGCAGCTCGCCTCGACCGTATCGGCGAGGCCGTTGTAATAGGCGCCCTGTCGCGCCGAATTCTGCAACGCGAAGGCGATCACGCGCAGCCGGTCGTCGCACGCCGCCTTGTCGAGCGGGATCTGGCCGACCGGCTTGCCGTAGGTGTTGGTGCCGATCAGCCCGGCATTGGCGTGGAGATACGGGATATAGGCGTTGATGACATATTCGCTCGCCGAGGCGGTGCCGCGGGTGCCGATGAACGCGATGCGGGTCGCCGCGACCGACTCCGTCTGCGGCGCGAAATAGGTCGTCTCGTTGTTCGACGCCTTCTCGGGGCGGAAGCTGGTATAGCTCATCACGTCGCCGGTCGAGCGGTTGGCGCCGAGCAGGTTGGTGAGCAATACGGCGGTCGAGAGCAGCCCGCCGCCATTGTAGCGCATATCGACGATGATGTTGGTGACCCCCGCGCTCTTGAACCGCGCGAAGGCGGTGCGCAGCGCGGCATCGGCGGTGGTGATGAAGGTGCGCAGATTGACATAGCCGTAGCGCTGGCCGCCGTCGGTGATGATCTGCGCGCCATAGCGGCTCGACACCGGATCGAGCGTGAAGTCGCTCTTGGCCACCGCGACGGTGCGCGTGCCGCTGCCGTCCTTGACCTGGAAATAGCGCGTCGTCCCCGCCGTATCGGGGCCGAGCGCGGTGTTGAGCGCAGCGCCGGTGCCGTCGCTCTGGAACAGGCTGGCGACCGTCTGCAGGTTGCTCGCGCTGGTGCCGATCGCGAGGATCTCGGCACCGCGATCGACGTTCGCGGCGAGGCCCGGCGCGCCCTCGAACGCCTCGGTGACGTAGAGATGCCCGTCGGCGGTCAGCCCGAAGCGCCAGCCGAAGCCCGCGGTCGATCCGGAGGAATAATATGCATTCTCCTCCTTGATCGAGGTGAGATAGGTGAAGTGGCGGTCCTTGTTCTGCGCCCGGGCGGTCGCGGTCAGCGCATCCAGATAGGTATCGACGCTGGCATAAGGCGTCGGGTCGAGGCTGGCGGGCAAGGTGTCGTAGAACAGATACCATTCGCGCATCTGCGCCGCGACCCAGTCCTGCCGGTCGCGCAGCGAGCAGCCGGCGACCGCGGTCGGGGTGGGCGTCGGCGCGGGCGTGCCGGTCGTCGGGGTGTTGCCAGTGCCGTTGCCGGCGGTCAGGGACGACCCGCCGCCGCCGCCGCAGCCGGCCAGCATCGCGGTCATCGCCAGCAGTGTTACCGAACGCCGTATCGTCACCGATTGTCTCCCCACCCGATCCGCGCAAGTCTAGGCCCGCGCAGGAGCGCCGGCAATCGCGATCGCAGCCGCAAGCGGATTGATCCGGATCAGTGCCGGCCGACGCAACCGTGCCGCCGTCCGGCTCGTTGCACCCCCCGACACCACAGCATGACGGAGAACGACCATGGGCCTGTTCAGCAAGGACATCGCGACCTTCGAGGATCTCTACGTCCACCAGCTCGAGGACATCTATTACGCCGAGCAGCAGATCACCAAGGCGCTGCCCAAGATGATCGAGAAGGCGACCGACGTGCAATTGCGCCAGGGCTTCGAACAGCATCTGCGCGAGACCGAAGGGCAGATCGAGCGCCTGCGCCGCGTCTTCGAGATCGAGGGCCGCCAGCCCAAGGGCGCGACCTGCCCGGCGATCGACGGCATCATCAAGGAAGCCAATGAGGTCGCCGGCGAGGTGAGCGACAAGGCGGTGCTCGACGCCGCGCTGACCGCCGCGGCGCAGGCGGTCGAACATTATGAGATCAGCCGCTACGGCACGCTGGTCACCTGGGCGAAGCAGCTCGGCCGCACCGAGAGCGCCGCGCTGTACCAGCAGACGCTCGACGAGGAAAAGGCGACCGACGAGAAGCTCACGCAACTGGCGACGAGCAAGCTCAACGCGCGGGCCGAGGCGGTCGAGGCGTAAGGCGACAGGACACCCGACCACCGTCCCCCGGACGTGGTCGGGACCCGCGTGAACCATCAGTGCTCCTGCGAACGCAGGAGCCCAGGGTTCCGGGCGCCGGCCATCGTTGTTCTGCTTGGCCCTGGGTTCCTGCTTTCGCAGGAACACTGCAAGGCTCGGTCGGCGGAGCCGACGTTCCCCGATGTTTCGACTCATTCCGCCGGCTAGCGCGCAGCGGAATGGCCCGAAACCCGGCCGCACCCCGCGGCGCAGAGCGACGCGGGGCTGGCCGAATTACCCCAGGCTCTTCGACGCCTGTTCGAACACGTCCTTCGACAGGCCCGGCGTCGCGACGATCCGCTCCAGCGCGCCGCGCATCAGCGCGGCCCGATCCGAATCGAAACGCCGCCACCGTGCCAGCGGCGGCAGCAGCTTCGCCGCGGTCTGCGGATTGAGCTTGTCGAGCGCGATGAGCTGGTCGGCGAGGAAGCGATAGCCCGAACCGTCCGCCGCGTTGAACGCCCGCTGGTTCGCCCCGAACGCACCGACCAGCGCGCGGGCGCGATTGGGATTGGCGAGGGTGAAATCGGGATGCCGGGCGAGGTCGGCGACCAGCCGCCCGGTGTCGTCGCGTGACGACAGCGCCTGCGTTTGGAACCATTTGTCGATCACCAGCGAGTTGCCGGCATAGCGATGGTAGAAGATGTCGAGCGCCGCCTCGCGCTCGTCCGAATAGCCGTTGGCGAGCGTGCCGAGCGCACCCTGCCGGTCGGTCATATTGTCGGCACGCTCGAACTGGCGGAAGGCGATCGTCGCGGCGTCATCGGCGCCGCTCGCCGCGATATAGCCGAGCGCGACGCTGCGCAGCCGGCGATGGCCCTTCGCCGCCGGGCTGTAGACATAGGGACCGTCCGGCGCACGCTCATAGGCGTCGCGCCACCGGTCGGCGAGGCGCAGCCCGAGCGCCCGGCGCAGCCCTTCGCGCGCGCGGAAGATCGCCTCGGGATCGACCATCGCGAGCTGGTCGCCGATGAACCCCTCCGACGGCAGCAGCACCGCCTCGGCGACGAACGCCGGATCGAGCGTGCGGTCGTCGAGCGTGTTGGCGACCGCGGTGATCACCGCGTCATTGTCGGGCCGCCCCTCGATCGTCGTCGCCACCAAAGTGTCGAGCATCAATTGCTGCATCGCCTCGTAGCGCGCGAAGGGATCGTCGTCGTGCGCGCTGAGGAAGGCGAGGTCGGCGGCCGACCGGTCGCTCTCGATGATCACCGGTGCCGAGAAGCCGCGGTTGACCGACAGCACCGGCCGTTCGGTGATGCCGTCGAACACGATCGTGCTCGCCGCCTCGTCGAGCAGCACCAGTTGCTCGTCGCCGAGCGCGCGGCCGGTCTCCGCCCCGAACACGCGGATGCGCAGCGGCAGCACCATCGGCTGCTTGTCGGGCTGGCCCGGCGTCGCCGGCACGTGCTGCGCGAGGCGCAAGGTCGCGCGCCCGTCGCCGGCCTGATGCGACAGGCTGGCGGCGACGCGCGGCGTGCCCGCCTGGCTGTACCACAAGCGGAACTGGGTCAGGTCGCGGCCGCTCGCCTCCTCCATGCAGGCGACGAAATCCTCGCAGGTCGCGGCGGTGCCGTCGAAGCGGGTGAAATAGAGGTCGGTGGCGGCACGGAACGCCTGCGGGCCGAGGATCGTCGCCATCATGCGGATCAGCTCGGCGCCCTTGTTGTAGATCGTTGCCGTATAGAAATTGCCGATCTCGATATAGCTCTCGGGGCGCACCGGATGCGCGAGCGGACCGGCATCCTCGGGGAATTGCGCGGCGCGCAGGCCGCGCACGTCCTCGATCCGCTTGACCGCCGCCGAGCCCTGATCCGCGGAAAAGCCCTGGTCGCGATAGACGGTGAAGCCTTCCTTGAGGCTGAGCTGGAACCAGTCGCGGCAGGTGATGCGATTGCCCGACCAATTGTGGAAATATTCGTGTGCCACCACCGCCGCGATCGCGTCGTAATCGTAATCGGTGGCGGTGTCGGGATCGGCGAGGATGTAGCGGCTGTTGAAGATGTTCAGCCCCTTGTTCTCCATCGCGCCGAAGTTGAAATCGTCGACCGCGACGATGTTGAACACGTCGAGGTCGTATTCGCGGCCGTAGACGCGCTCGTCCCACGCCATCGCCAGCTCGAGCGCGTGGAGCGCATGCCGCGTCTTCTCGACGTCGCCGGCGCGCACCCAGATGCCGAGGTCGACGCCGCGGCCCGATTGCGTGGTGAACTGGCCGCGGTTGACCGCGAGATCGCCGGCGACCAGCGCGAACAGATAGGAGGGCTTGGGGAAGGGGTCGTTCCATTCCGCCCAATGCCGGCCGTCGTCGAGCGTGCCCGCCGCGACCGGATCGCCATTGGCGAGCAGCACCGGATAGCGCGCCGCATCGGCGACCATCCGTACCGCATAGCGGCTCAGTACGTCGGGCCGGTCGGGGAAATAGGTGATGCGGCGGAAGCCCTCCGCCTCGCATTGCGTGCACAGGATGCCGCCGCTGGCATAGAGGCCCATCAGCTGCGTGTTGCGCTCGGGTGCGATCTCCACCTCGGTCTCGATCGTATGCGCGTCGCCGGCGAGCGGGACGACGAGCTGCTCGCCCTCGATCCGCCAATCGTCGATAGCGACGCCGTCGACGCGCACCGCGAGCGGGCGCTGGCCGGCGCCGTCGAGCCGCAGCGGATCGCCGCTGGCGTCGTTGCGCGTCACCGACAGCGTCGCGGTGACCCGCGTCGCGGCGGGATCGAGGTCGAACACCAGCCGCGTCTCCGGCACCAGCCAGGCGGGCGGGCGATAATCGTGGCGGCTGATCGCACCGGTCGCGGCGGGAGCGGGCTGGGCGATGGCGTTGAGGGCGTCGAGCATCCACCCTTTATAAGAACGCCGACGCCCGCTGCCAGTTATTCCTCCGGCCGGGATCAGCCTTGTGCTGGACCGAGGCGCTGATACGCTGTCCCGTCACCCACGTCAGGACCCCTGCATGATCCGTACTCTTGGCGCGCTCGCCGCGCTGACCCTCGCCGCGTCCGCACCGGCGCAGACCTCTACGCCCGCCACGCAGGCCAACACGGCCGCCGCGCAGGCCAATGCGCTGCTCAACCGAGCGCTGCCCGCCGATCAGGCGGCGATGAAGGCGCACGTCCTGTTCCTCGCCTCGGATGCGATGAAGGGGCGCGAGGCGGGCAGCCCCGAATTCGATATCGCCGCGCAATATGTCGCGGCGCAATTCTATGCCGCCGGCCTGCGCCCCGCCGGCGATGCGGGCAGCTATTTGCAGACGGTGCCGCTCGTCGTCTACAAGGCGGCGGACGAGGGGGCGATGGCGTGGACCGCATCCGGCGGCAAAGCGCAGCCTTTGATCTTCGGCACGGACTATATCCCCGCCGCCAATCCGGCGCGTGCCGAGACGCAGGTGACTGCGCCCGTCGTCTTCGCCGGTCGCGGCATCGTCGCGCCGCAATATGGCGTCGACGATTATGCCGGCATCGATGCGCGCGGCCGGATCGTCGCGATCTTCGCCGGCGCGCCGGGCACGTTCGCGGGCGAGGAACGCGCCTATTTCGCCGCCGCCGCGACCAAAGCGCAGATCGCCGCGGCGCATGGCGCGATCGGCATCGTCATGCTCGAATCGCCGCGCCCCGCCGCGCGCCAGCGGCCGTTCTCGGCGAGCGGCTACGCCAATCCACGCACCACCTGGGCGATGCCGGCGGGCACCGGCACCAGCCCCGCACCGACCACGCCGGTGCTCGGCACGCTCAGCCAGGCCGGCGCGACGAAGCTCTTCGGCAGCGCTGCGTGGAGCAAAATCGCCGCGCAGGCCAAAGCGGACAAACCCGCTTACACGCCGCTGTCGCTGTCCGGCACGCTGTCGGCGACGACGCACACCGCCTTCACCCCGGGCGCGAGCAGCAACGTCGTCGGCGTCGTGCCCGGCGCCGATCCGTTGCTCGCGAAGGAGGTGGTGATCCTCTCGGCACATCTCGACCATATCGGCGTCAGCGCGGGCGGGGAGGGCGACCGGATCAACAACGGTGCGCTCGACAATGCGATCGGCATCGCCAGCCTGATCGAGGAAGCCAGACGCTTCACCGCCAGCGGCAAGCCGCCGCGCCGCACCGTGATGTTCCTCGCGGTGACCGGCGAGGAGAAGGGGCTGATCGGGTCGAGCTATTTCGTCGATCACCCGACCGTGCCGCTCGCCGACATCGTCGCCGACGTCAATCTCGACATGCCGGTGCTGCTCTACCGGTTCGAGGACATGATCGCCTTCGGCGCGCAGCGCTCGACGCTCGGCCCGATCGTGGCGCGGGCGGTGGGCGCGGTCGGCGTCGGCCTGTCGCCCGATCCGATGCCCGAACAGGGCTTCTTCACCCGCTCGGACCATTTCAACTTCGTCCGCAAGGGCATCCCCTCGGTCTTCCTGTGGCCGGGGATCAAGGGCGCGGGCAAGGCGCCGTTCGAGGATTTCCTCGCCAACCGCTACCACCGCCCCGGCGACGACCTGACCCAGCCGATCCTGTGGGACCAGGGCGTGCGCTTCGTGTCGACCAATTACGCGATCGCCCGCGAGATCGCCGACGGCGACGCGCGGCCGGTCTGGAACAAGGGCGATTATTTCGGCACCACCTACAAGGGGCCGATGGCACGGTAGGGTCCGAACCCGCCGAAGGACGGCTTTCGGCAAACGGGGCTTCGCCAAGCCCGGCCCGAGCGATAGGATAGGCCATGCTCCTGATCTTCGGCCTCGGTTACACCGCCGCGCGCATCGCCGCCGCCTGGCCCGGCGCGACGCTGGGCACGACGCGCGACGGCCGCGACGGCAGTCTGCGCTTCGCCGACGCGGCGGCGGTGCGGCCGGCGATCGCCGCGGCGACGCACATCCTGTCCTCGGTGCCGCCGGAGGGCGAGGACGATCCGGTGCTCGCCCGCTACGGCGACGCGCTCGACGGCCGCCGGCTCTTCTATCTCTCCTCGACCGGCGTCTACGGCGACGCCGCCGGCGCCTGGGTCGACGAGAGCGCGCCGACCGGCTCCCGCCGCCGCGCCGCCCGCGCCGCCGCCGACGCCGCATGGCTGGCCCGCGGCGCGCGCGTCTTCCGCCTGCCCGGCATCTACGGTCCCGGCCGCTCGCCGCTCGACCGCGTCGCCGCGGGCAAGGCGCATCGCATCGGCCTGCCCGATCAGCTGTTCAGCCGCGTCCATGTCGACGATATCGTCGGCGGCGTGCTCGCCGCGCGCGACGCCCCCGCCGGCGCGTACAATCTCGCCGACGACCGGCCCTGTTCGCAGGACGAGGTCGTCGCCTTCGCCGCGCATCTGCTCGGCCTGCCGCCGCCGCCGGTGGTGGCGCTGGAGACGCTGAGCCCGATGGCGCGCGGCTTCTATGCCGAGAACCGCCGCGTCGCCAACGGCAAGGCGAAGCGCCTCCTCGGCTGGCGTCCCGCCTATCGCGATTACCGGTTCGGCCTGCGCGCCCTTAACGCGATGACCAGCCCGACTCCGGTCAGCGCCGCCCCCGCCGTGGCGAGCGGCGACCAGCGATAACCCTCGAACAGCGTCGACAGCAGCATCGCGATCACCGGCACGATGACGCTCGAATAGGCCGCCTTGGCCGGCCCGATCACGCGCAGCACCCGGTAATAGAGCGGGAAGGCGACCGCCGAGCCGAACAGCCCGAGATAGACGATCCCCGCCCAGTAAGCGGCGCGCGTCTCGATCACCGGCGGCCCGGTCAGCCACCAGGCGACCAGCCCGTCGACGCCCGCGCCGATCAGCATCGACACCGCCAGCGTCGCCATCATCGGATAGCGTTTCGCGGTCGGCGTCGCCTGCAGCACGTTCGCCATCGACGCGGCGAGGATCGCCACACCGGTGAAGCCGATCCCGGCGAGTGTCGCCGCAGTCCCCGCCGGGCCGCTGCGCGCCTCGTGCAGGAACAGCAAGGCGATCCCCGCCATCGCCACCGCCGATCCCGCGATCAGCTGCCCGCCCATCCGCTGGCCGAGCAGGAGGCGCGCGAACAGCGCATTGGGCACCAGCAGGATCGCGAACACCACCGCGACGAGGCCGGAGGTGATGTGATGTTCGGCGCGATAGACGAAGTTGAAGTTGAGGCAGAATTGCAGCACGCCGACCGCCGCGGCGAACGCCCAGCCGCGGCCGTCGAGCGCGAACCGCTCGCCCTTGACCCGGGCGACGATCGTCATCGCGATGCCCGCGACGAGGAAGCGATAGGTCACCGACCAGCTCGGCGGCACCACGCCCAACTGGTCGCGGATCACCAGCCAGGTCGATCCCCAGATCAGCGTCACCAGCGCGAACGGGACGAGGATCGCCGCCCGCGTCGACCGGGGTGCGGCGGCCTCGCTCACAGGTCCCCGATCGCCGCCGCGAGCCGCGCCACCTGATCGGCCGGGCTGTCCCACGCCGTCACCAGCCGGATTTCGCCCGCCGCCCAGTCGTAGAAATCGAAACCCTGCGCACGCAATGCCGCCGCCTCTGCGGGCGTCGCCTGCAGGAAGACCTCGTTCGCCTCGACCGGATGGACCAGCCGCGCCCCCGCCGCCGCCGCCAGCTCCGCCGCGCGCGCATTGGCGGCGCGGGCGTTGTCGAGCCACAGATCGTCCTCGAGCATCGCCAGCACCTGCGCGGCGAGATAGCGGCCCTTGGAGAACAGCAGCCCGGCGCGCTTGCGCCGGTACAGCGTCGCCCCGGCAAGCGCGGGCTTGAAGAAGACGAGCAATTCGGCGCTCATCGCGCCGTTCTTGACGAAGCCGAAGCTCAGCGCGTCGACCCCCGCCTGCCACGTCACCGCCGCGGGCGAACACCCCAGCGTCGCCACCGCATTGGCGAAGCGCGCGCCGTCCATATGCAGCCCCAGCCCGCGCGTCCGCGCCAGCGCCCCGATCGCGGCGACCTCGTCGGGCGTGTAGACGCGGCCATATTCGGTGGCATTGGTGATCGAGATCGCATGCGGCTGGACGCGATGCACGTCGTTGGCGATCGCGTCGATCACCGTGGCGATCGTGCCGGGGGTCAGCTTCGCGCCCTCGCCGTCGGCGAGATAGAGTTTGGCGCCATGGGTGTAGAATTCCGGCGCGCCGCCCTCGTCGTTCTGGATATGCGCGTCGCGATGGCACACCACCGCACCGTGCGGCGGGCACAAGGCGGCGAGCGCGAGGCAGTTCGCCGCGGTCCCGGTCGGCACCCACAAGGCGGTCACCTCGGTGCCGAACAGATCGGACAACCGC
Organism: Sphingomonas taxi; assembly: GCF_000764535.1. NCBI lineage: Bacteria > Pseudomonadati > Pseudomonadota > Alphaproteobacteria > Sphingomonadales > Sphingomonadaceae > Sphingomonas > Sphingomonas taxi. Next base: position 3,266,832 of record NZ_CP009571.1, read on the forward strand.
CCGTCGAGCGCCTGCGACCGCGCGTCGCCGTCATAAGCCGTGTCGAGCGTATTGGCCTGCATCAGCGCGGCCATCACCTTGGGATGCACCGGCGCGGCATTGTCTGAGAAGAAGCGCATGCCGAAAACCTTGCGGCGCGCGGCAGGCACCGTCAACCGGCGTTGGCGAGCGAATCGCCGCCGCCCCGACCGACACGTCGAAGGAACCCCACCCGTGCTCCTGCGAACGCAGGAGCCCAGGAGTCCGGAACGCTATAGCCCGTTGTCCTGCCTGGCCCTGGGCTCCTGCTTTCGCAGGAGCACGGGTGGGATCGCGGACGTCCCGACGAAGGCCGAGGCGACGGGAGGGCCGGCCCCCCCCAAATCACCCCAGCCGCTCGGTCAGCACGATCTCGCCCTCGACCTCGATATCCTCGTCGCCATCGAGATCGGCATCCTCGGGCATGTCGAATTCCGCGCTCCAGTCGTACACCTTCGCCGCGCCGCCCTCGATCCACACGCGCACCGCGCCGCTGGTGATCTCGCCGCCCATCGCGCCGACGAAATCGGTGACCAGCGCATCGGCGGCGCTTTCGTGATCGGTCACGCCGGGGATGCTCGCCGCCTCGACCTCTTCGTCCAACTCGATGATCTGCGCCCAGAATCGTTTTGCCATCGTCTGCTTCCTTGCTGCGGGGGGCGGTCTTGCCAGATCGGCGGGCGAAAGGCTCGCCCCTAATGCCGCACGTAGAACAGGTGCGAGCGCACCCGCCCGACCTTGACCAGCGTATCGCGCCAATAGGGCACCATCCAGTCGGTATGGTAATGCGTCGCCCGCCCGACCGCGGCGAAGACATAGCCGCCGAGCGCCCGACGTGCCGCCCGCCGTGCCGCGCCCCAACCGAGATGCACCGGCCGCCGGGCGAACGATCCGTCGCAGGTGAACGAGAACTGGCAGCCCGTCGTCCGGTCCGATCCCTGATAGACGACGCCGCAGATCGTCTTGGGGAAACCCGGCGCGCGCACCCGGTTGAGGATCACCTGGATCACCGCCTGCTGCCCGCGGCGGTCGTCGCCGGCCTCGTAGAGCGCGGCGGTGGCGAGGCATTCCGCCGCCTGCTCGCGCGCCGCCGGGCCGCCCTGGAAGCGATAGGGCAGCGCGCGCAGCCGCCGCTTCGTCTCGATCGGCACCGCGGCGTTCGACGCGCGCGCCTCGTCCATCGTCAACGGTCTGGCGACCTGCGCCGCCGGCGGCAGCGCGAACCGCCACGGCCCGACCGAGCCCGCCACCACGATCACCACCGCGACGACGCCGAGCAGCAGCAACCACCGCTCGGAAGCGAGATCATGCGCCTTGCGCCGCCCGCGCGGCCGGGAAGAGGTGCGTCGCTGCGCCATGACGCGACCGTCTAGCCGAGGCGGCGGCCGATGCCAGCCCGCCTGCGGTCCGGAACCGCGTCGCACGCACCCATAGTCCGGCGACATCGCACGGGCGCTGGCCGGATCGGACGGCTTACGGAGAGGGGCAAGAGAAGACTTGTTCGCGCAGAGGCGCAGAGGCGCAGAGGCGCGGAGGTGGAAAGGCGGTGAGGGGTTTCCGCCTCGACCCCAGTGCTCCCGCGCAGGCGGGAGCCCAGGAGTCCCGAACGCGATCGGACGTTGCTCTGCTTGACCCTGGGTTCCCGCATTCGCGGGAACACTGGAATTTGCCCCGACGCCCGCTCAAATCCCAAGAAAAAAAACGGGATCACGCGAAGACGCGAAGACGCGAAGATGTTGCGCTCACCGCGGTCGCGGCCCTTTCCCTAAGGCGATTGCGAAGACAGGACCACGCCGCCCCACGCGATACACCTCCGCGCCTCCGCGCCTCCGCGCGAACAATCGTCCACGCCGCATCAACGCCCCTCAGATGGCAGGGCCACCGCCTAAAGCGGCGTCAGCGAGGTTCGATCGGCTTCCCCCTCCGATCCGTCACCGCGGACTGGTTCCGGGGTGACGGCGGAAGCTTGGTGGGCGCCGGGCGAACGTAAACGCGCCTAGACGACCGGCCTGCACCCCGGCGCAACCATTCCACATCGCGACGATCCTCGCTCGACCCCAGTGCTCCCGCGCAGGCGGGAGCCCAGGAGTCCCGAACGCGATCGGACGTTGCTCTGCTTGACCCTGGGTTCCCGCTTTCGCGGGAACACTGGAGATTGGCCCGGCGCCCGCACAAATCCGAAGAAGAAGGACGGGATCACGCGAAGACGCGAAGACGCGAAGGTGCTGCGCCCACCGCGGTCGCGGCCCTTTTATTTCAGGCGACTGCGAAAGACAGGACCACGCAGCCCCACGCGATACACCTCCGCGTCTCCGCGCCTCTGCGCGAACCAATCTTCTATGCCGATCCTCGCAAGGGCATAGGCCGGCGCTGACGGGAACGACATCCGGCATCGCGACGATGCGCATAAAAGGGAGAAATCACGCCAAGGCGCGAAGGCGTGCCGCACGAGGCGGCCTGATCCTGTCATCGCAACCGCTTGATGGACAGGGCGACCATCGCGGCAAGCGCAACACCTTCGCGTCTTCGCGTCTTCGCGCGAACACATCCCTCATTGCTACGCGTCCAGAGGAGGCCGGATACCGATCCGCCCTATTCCTCATCCCCTTCGTCGCCGCCCCGTCGATCGCGCGGCGGCGGCGCGTCCGGCGGGACCGGCGCGCGGTCGCGGCCCGGCGCGATGCTGATGCTGCCGTCGCGGCCCATCTTCATCTGCATGCCGAAACCGTCGATCGTCCCCTCGGGCGCCGCGATATCGCCCATCGGATCGTCGAGCGCCTCCTCGGGGCCGACGACCGCCTCGGGGTCCATCGCATTCTCCTCGATCACCACCGGTGCGACGACCGGTGCGATGTTGAGCGCGGAGACCATGAACTGGCGCCACAATTGCGCGGGGATGCCGCCGCCGTGCAGCCCGGCATTGGGCGAGCTGTCGTCGTTGCCGACCCACACGCCGACGACCAGGTCGCCGGCGAAGCCGATGAACCACGCGTCGCGGCTGTTCTGCGACGTCCCCGTCTTGCCGTAGGCGGGCAGCGTCAGCACCGCGGCGCGCCCCGTCCCGCGCAGCGACGAACCGAGCAGGTCGAGCATATGGTCGCGGATCCCGTCGGGCATCGTGCGCGGCCCGCCGGTCAGCGACTGATACCAGCTCTTGCTCGCGCCGCTGTCCTCCAGCCCGCGCGGATGGACCGGATATTTGCCGTTGGCGACCGCCGCATAGGCCGCGGTCAGTTCGAGCAGCGACACTTCCGCCGTGCCGAGCCCGATCGTCGCCTCGTTGGGGATCGGCGTCGAGATGCCGAGGTCGCGCGCCGCCTTGATGACGTTGCGCACGCCGACCTCCTGCGTCAGCCGCGCCGCGACGACGTTGCTCGACCGGGCGAAGGCGCGGCGCAAGGTGATCGGCCCGAGATAGCGGTTGTCGTCGTTCTTCGGCTTCCAGCCGGCGATCTCGACGCGGCTGTCGTCGGCCATCGTGTCCGGCGTCATGCCGGCGCGCATCGCGGCGAGATAGACGAACAATTTGAACGTCGAGCCGGGCTGGCGGCGCGCCTGGGTGGCGCGGTTGAAGGGGCTCTTGGCGTAATCCTTGCCGCCGACCATCGCGACGACGCGGCCGTCGCGCCGCATCGCGACGATCGCGACCTGCGCCTGCCGCAGCCCCGCCTGCCGCACGACGCGCTCGGCGGTATTCTGGAGCCGGCGGTCGAGCGTGGTCTTCACCGTCGCCTCGGTCTTGATCTCGCCGGCCTGGTCGCGCGCGTCGGGCAGCACCCAGTCGGCGAAATAGGTGCCGCTCGGCAATTGCGTCGGGCGGCTCGCCAGCACGCGCTGCGGCTCGACCTCGGCGGCCTCGGCCTTGGTGATGAAGCCCGCCTCGGCCATCGCGCGCACCACCAGCATCTCGCGCTTGCGCGCGCCCTCCAGATTGCTGGTCGGCGCCAGCCGCGACGGCGCCTTGACCAGCCCGGCGAGCATCGCCGCCTGGCCGACGTTCATCTTCTCGGGCTCGCGGCCGAAATAATGTTTCGACGCGGCGCGCAGGCCATAGACGTTGTCGCCGAAATAGACGTTCGACAGATAGCGCGACAGGATCTCGTCCTTGCTCAGCCATGCCTCGAGCCAGAAGGAGATCATGACCTCGCGGATCTTGCGCGCGGCGGTGCGGTCCGAATCGAGGAAGGCGTTCTTGGCGAGCTGCTGCGTGATCGTGCTGCCGCCCTCGCGCACCCCGCCCGAGCCGACATTGTGGACGAAGGCGCGCAGGATGCCGCGCGGGTCGATCCCCCAATGCGAGCGGAAGCGGCGATCCTCGATCGCCAGGAACGCATTGGTGACGTGCGCGGGCAGCTTGGCCGCGTCGACCGGCGCGCCGATGATCGCGCCGCGGCGCGCGATCGGGGTGCCATCGTCGGCGGTCAGCGTGATCGACGGCGGCGTCGGCGGCTTGAGCGAGCGGCTCAACGGCGCGGTGACCGCGAGCCAGCCGATCGCGATCACCAGCAGGATGATCCCCACGCCGATGCCGCGCACGATCCAGCGGCCGATGTTGCGCGGGCTGCGCGGCGACGGCGGCAGGTCGCCGCCGGCCGGATCGTCGCGGTCGATGAAGTCGTCGAAGCGGCCGCCCAGGCGGTGGTCGCGCGGTGTCTCGTCGTCCAGCTCGTAACGCCGGCCGATCGTATTGCGGCGGTTGGTATCGACGGGTTCGTGACGCATCGGCTCGTCCCAGCGGTCAGCCATGAGGTGTATTACAATCCTAAAACAGCTGAGGCAAGGGCACGCGTCTATGCGTGAGGTTAGCGAAGTTTACCTTGGCTGGCGCCGTCCGTCGAGCCGCGCTATCGCAGGCGTCATGGCAGTCGATCCCGCTTCTCCCCCTCTCGTCGTCGGCATCGGCGGCACCATCGGCGGCGTCTCGTCGACCGAGCGCGCGCTCCGCATCGCGCTCGACGCCGCCGAGCGCGAGGGCTTCCGTACCCGCATGTTCGGCGGCGCCGACATGGCCCGCCTGCCGCTCTACGACCCGCGCGCGACCAGCCGTACCGCCGACGAGGAGGCGTTCGTCGACGCCGTGCGCCAGGCCTCGGCGGTGATCATCGCCAGCCCCGGCTATCACGGCAGCATCTCGGGCGTGGTCAAGAACGCGCTCGACTTGCTCGAGGAGACGGCGAAGGACGCGCGCCCCTATCTCGCCGACATGCCGGTCGGGCTGATCGCGACGGCCTATGGCTGGCAGGCGACGGGCTCGACGATCGCGGCGCTGCGCTCGATCGTCCACGCGCTGCGCGGCTGGCCGACCCCCTTCGCCGCGGCGATCAACACGCAGATCACCAAGTTCGATGCCGAGGGCGGCGCGAGCGACCCCGCGGTGGTCGAGCAGCTCGGCATCGTCGGCCGGCAGGTCGCGCGCTTCGCTCCGCTCGCGGTCGCATAGCGCCCCGCGGGGCGGGGATCAGGCGAAGACCGGTTCGGCCGCCACCGTCTCCTCCAGCAGCCCCTGCCGCTTGGCGACGATCGCCGGGATCAGCGCCTGCCCCGCGACGTTGACCGCGGTCCGGCCCATGTCGAGGATCGGGTCGATCGCCAGCAATAGCCCGGCGCCCTCCAGCGGCAGGCCGAGCGTCGACAAGGTGAGCGTCAGCATCACCAACGCGCCGGTCAGCCCCGCGGTCGCCGCCGAGCCGAGCACCGAGACGAGGACGATCAGCAGATAGTCCACGCCGTGCAGCGGGATATTGTAATATTGCGCGACGAACAGCGCCGCGACCGCGGGATAGATGGCGGCGCAGCCGTCCATCTTGGTCGTCGCCGCGAACGGCACCGCGAAGGCGGCATAGCTGCGCGACACGCCGAGCCGCTCGACCACCTGTTCGGTGACGGGCAGCGTCGCGATCGACGAGCGCGAGACGAAGCCCAACTGGATCGCCGGCCAGGCGGTGGCGAAGAACCGCCTCGGGCTCATGCCGTTGGCGAGCAGCAGCAGCGGATAGACGACGAACAGCACGAGGCCGAGGCCGATATAGATGGCGATCGCGAAGGTGCCGAGCGCCGACAGCGACTGCCAGCCGTAGCGGACGATCGCGCTGCCCAGCAAAGCGCCGGTGCCAATCGGGGTGAGGCGGACGACCCAGCGCAGGATGCGGCGGAAGATCGCCAGCGCCGAGGCGTTAAAGGCGAGGAACGGCGCGCCCGCCTCGCCGGTGCGCACCGCGGCGACGCCAATCGCGATCGCAACGACGATGAGCTGGAGCACGTTGAACGACAGGCCGGTCTTCGCGCCGCCATCGACGAGCCTGGTCGAGGCTTCGAGGCCGAGGATATTGGCCGGCACCAGCCCGCGCAGGAAGTCGAGCCACGAGCCTGCGGTATCGGGGCGCACCGCGGCGGCGGCGCTGACCCCGGCATGCGCGCCGGGTTGCAGCAACGTGCCGAGCGTCAGGCCGATCGACACCGCGATCAGCGCCGAGAGACCGAACCAGAGGAAGGTGCCGGTGACCAGCCGCGCGGCATTGTTGAGGTCGCGCAGCGCGGCGATCGACGCGACGATCGCGGTGAAGACGAGCGGCACGACCAACGCCTTGAGCAATTGCACGAAGATGTCGCCGACGATCTTCAGCCCCTCGGCCAGACCGGGCAGCGCATAGCTGCGCGCGACGAAGCCGAGCGCGAGCCCGATCGCCATGCCGATGAAGACCTGCACGCCGAAGGGAGGGCGGGTCACTGCGCGAAGGTCCTGATCATCGCGGCGATGTAGGGGGTGGAGGGTGCCGGTGCGACGATAGAAATGGTGGAGGCGGGTAAAGGTGGGGTGCGGTTTTGACTGCCTCATGGCTCCCGCCCCATCCTCCCCCTCCGTCACGCCTTCGGCGCGCCACCTCCCCCTTGCGGGGGAGGAATAGGCAAGTCCTCCCCCGCCAGGGGGAGGTGGCAGCGCGTCAGCGCTGACGGAGGGGGAGGACGGGGTGGGAGCTTCACGATTACGCGCGCCACCGAGTTGCCACCCTGTCCGTTTCCGCCTCACCCGTATAAAGCCCCCGCGCATGACCCATGGAACGGACATCGACCGGCGCTGGCTGACCGAGGCGGTGCGGCGGATCGAGGCGGATTACAACCGCTCGGCGGATACCCATCTCATCCGCCTCGAACTGCCGCGCTTTCCCGGCATCACACTGTATCTCAAGGACGAAAGCTCGCATCCGACGGGCAGCCTCAAGCATCGGCTGGCGCGCTCGCTGTTCCTCTACGCACTGTGCAACGCGTGGATCGGGCCGCGCACCACGGTGATCGAGGCGTCATCGGGGTCGACCGCGGTGTCGGAAGCCTATTTCGCGCGGATGCTCGGGCTGCGCTTCATCGCGGTGGTGCCGGCGCAGACCGCGGCACCCAAGCTCGACGCGATCCGCTTCTACGGCGGCGAGATCCATGCGGTCGACGATCCGCGCACCGTCTATGCCGCCGCGCAGCGGCTCGCCGCGGAAACCGGCGGCCATTATATGGACCAGTTCACCTATGCCGAGCGCGCGACCGACTGGCGCGGCAACAACAATATCGCCGAGAGCATCTTTGCGCAGATGGCGGAGGAGGAATATCCGGTGCCGCGCTGGGTGGTGTGCGGTGCCGGCACCGGCGGCACCTCGGCCACTATCGGCCGCTTCATCCGCTATCAGCGCCATGCGACCCGGTTGTGCGTCGCCGATCCCGTCCATTCGGTGTTCCACCGCCATTTCGCCGATCCGGGCGTCGTCGCGCTACCCGATGGTTGTGCGTCGCGTGTCGAGGGGATCGGTCGGCCACGGCTCGAGCCGAGCTTCATCCCCTCGGTGATCGACCGGATGATCGCGGTCGAGGATGCCGCCAGCCTCGGCGCGATGCGTGCGCTGTCGGAAACGCTCGGGCGATCGGTCGGCGGCTCGACCGGGACCAATCTCCACGCCTGTGCGCAGCTCGTCGCCGAGATGGCCGCGGCGGGTCAGCAGGGCAGCATCGTCACCCTGCTCTGCGACGGCGGCGACCGTTACGCCTGCACCTATTACGACGACGCCTGGTGCGCGACGCACGGCGTCGCCTGGAACGACGCGGCGGCGGCGATGCGCGGCTTCCTCGGCGCGGGCTGACGGCGCGGCGGTAGCACCGGCGGCGCGAGCATCAGCCGATGCCCGAGCCGGTCGTAGAAGCGGCAGACGTCGATGATCTCGGTACGACCGGGCGCGAGCCGCGTCCCCAGCGGGTAACGGCGTAGTTCGTCGCCCACGTCGGCGCGCCAGCCGGCGGTCATCATGCTGCCGCCGGCGACGTCGGGGCGGCGCACGACGCCGTTGCAGTGGATGAGGCAGGCGCTGGAACGGCCGAGCGCGAGCAGCCGCGCCCGGTCGGCACCGGAAGCCAGCGGATGGACGCCATAGTCGCGCAATTTGTTGGCGGTATTGCGCTGTTCCTCGCGCACGACATGACCCGCCGACGCACCGAGTTCATCGAGCAAGCCGTGCAGGAACCGGTCGAGCTCGCGCAGGCAATTGGCGACGAAGCGCGCACGGGTGCGCGCATGCGGGCCCTGCGGCCAGCCGTCGGCGATCACCGGACGCTCGGCGAGCGCGGCGAGGAAGGTCGCGCCGCGGGTCAAGGTGTCGTGCGCCGCCGCTGCCCCCCGCAGCGGCGTGACGCGAGTGTGGATCACGCCTCGCTATGGACCGGATCGGACTCGGCATCCTCGGACGCGGCGAGGGTGCTGGCGGCGCGGGTGGCGGCAGCGCGCTGGTCGCGCATCGCCTCGGTCCGCTCGGCGCGTGCGGCCATCGCTTCCCACGAACGCGCGGCGCGCTCGCAGCGGTCGCGGACGTTGTCCAGATTGGCCTCGGACGCGTTGCTGCGCTCCTGATCGGCCTGCTTACGGAAGAATGTGGCGTCGCTGGACATCGGGCACCTCGTCAGCGGTAGGAAGAGAGGCAGGGAAGGGCGAACGGCGCGGTCGGCACCGGCGCGTCACGTCGATATGCGACTATACGGACACCATAGATGGGCGCGAACCGCGCGATAAGCAAGTGACGCCGCCGCCGCGGTCCGATCGGACCGCGACGGCGGCGCGTCTTCCCCACGAAGAGGAGCGGCAGGTCGAAGAACGCCGACCTGCCGCAGACACTCAGCGCAGGCGGCGGCGGGTGGCCGCCGTCGCGCCGAAACCGGCCGCACCGGCGCCGACCAGCAGCGCGAGCACGATGATGAACGAGGTACCGGCAGCGGCACCGGCGGCGGTGTCGGTCGCCGACTTGGCGGTCGCCACGGCCTTGTCCTTCGTCTTGACGAAGTCCGCCTTGGCGCGCGTCACCTGGGCCTGCGCCTCGGGACGGCTGATCTTGCGCTGCGCGGCGACGATGTCGACGACGCGGGCTTCGGCTTGTGCGCCGCCGGTGCCGCCACGGGCCATCGCCGGCAGCTGCTTGGCGATTTCCTTCTGCGCCTGTTCCGGCGTCATCTGCGCCGGATCGGCCGGGGCGGCGGACAGATAGGCGGCGGCCTCCTGACGCACGTCGCCCTCGTCGACGCCGGCGACCTCCGCGGCGCGCGGTGCGACCGCACCGACGCTCGAGCCGGCGGCGCCGGCGACCGCACCGACGGTGCGGAACGCGCCGCCGATGATCCCGCCGACCGCCGAGGTCAGCAGGTACAGCGTCAGGATCAGCGTCACGCCCCACACCACCATGCCGTGGACGAGCGCATCGAAGCGATCGGTCGCGCCGCCGACGCGCGCCGCGGCATAGCCGCCCGCACCGAGCGCGACGATCGTGGTGATCAGCCAATAGATGCCGGCACCGATGCCGAAGCCGGCGGCGCCGGGCGTCGTCCCCTCGACCGGATCGACCATCGTCAGCCCGATCCCGGTGCCGAGGATGCCGAGCACCAGCTGGATCGCCACCGCGATCACCACGCCGGCGAAGATCGCGCCCCAGGACAGCCGCTTCGGCCCATGCAGGATCGCATTCTCTTCTGCCGGCGTCATGCCGGTCGTCATTATCGTCGCCATAGTCACTCCTGTTGTCGTCTGTCGTTATCGGTCGTCGGATGGGCGGCCGGCCGGGCCGGTCGCGTCCGCTTTCCGTTCTGCGCGCCCCTTGCGCACCTCGGCGTCGTCGCCGAGCAACTTGCCGATCGTCTCCCGCGCGGCGCCCTTGGCCGCGCGCGTCGCCGGATCGGCAGGTATCTTCTTGGTCATGCGGCACCTCGCTGCGCCGTGCCGCGCGCGATCGACCGCAGCGCGATCGCACCGTCGTCGAAGCCGCGCGCCCGCGCCCAGGCGGCCGCCGCCGTGCGGCGGTTGACGCCGATCTTGGCGTAGATCCGCGCGACATGGTTGCGCACCGTGTTGCCCGAGACGTCGAGCGCCCGCGCGATGCTCTTGTCGTCGAGCCCGCGGCAGATCAGCGCCAGCACCTCGCGCTCGCGTGCCGTGAGCGCATCGAGCCCGGGGCCGTCGGCATCCGGCTGCGGCGCACGCAGCCGCGCCAGCTTGTCCATGATCGAGCGGCTGAACCAGCTCGTGTCCTTCATCACCGCCTCGATCGCCTCGACCAGTTCGAGTTCGGTCGCCTTGCGCTGGGTGATGTCTTGGAACGCCCATAGCAGGCAGCTGGCGTCGCCGATGGTGATCGTCTCGGTCGAGACGACGCAGTCGATCGCGTCGCCGTCGCGCACCGCGATGCGCGCCTCGTGACTGCGCAGGTCGCCGCCATCCGCGATCGCCGCCTCGACGTCGCCGCGCACCGTATCGTCCGCCCACAGGCCGAGGTCGGCGAGCGAGCGGCCGACGATCGCGTCGGCGGCATAGCCGGTCAGCGCGGTGAAGCTGGCGTTGACCTCGCACAGCACATGGCCGTCGCGCGCGCCGATCGCCATCGGCACCGGCGCCAGCTGGAAGGTGCGTGTGAATCGCTCCTCGCTGTGACGCAGCGCCGATTCCGCCTGCCGCCGCGGTTCGAGGTCGGCGAAGGTGAACAGCATGCAGGGTCGTTCGTCGAGATCGATCGGCTGGCCCGCGACGATGACCAATTTGGTGCCGCCGTCGGGCAGCGCCAGCTCGGCCTCCATCTGCGGGATCGTCCGTCCCTCGGCGAGTCGCTGCTTGGCGAGATCGCGCTGGTCGGCGCCGTGCAGCACGTCGATGTCGTAGACGGTCTTCCCCAGCACCGCGTCGCGATCCTGCCCGGTCATCTCCAGAAAGCCCTGGTTGACCTTGACGAAGCGCAGGTCGGCGAGGCGGCAGATCACCGCCGGCGCCGGATTGGCGTTGAACGACTGTTCGAATCGGTCCTCCGCCTCGTAGCGCGCGGTGACGTCCTGGACGATCAGCACGACGCAGGTCGGCACGTCCTCGTCGGCATCGTTGAGCACTAGGCTGCGCACCTGATGCACCCAGCGCGGGTCTTCCTCGCCGGCGACGGTCACCTCGACCACCACTTCCGAGAAGGAATCGCCGGCCGCCACCCGCTCGATCGGATAATCGTCCGCCGCGAGCCGGTGGTTGTTGCGATAGCGCAGCTGGAAGCGCGCGCGATAATCGTCGACCGTCGCGCCGAGCTGATCGAGCCGTTCGACGCCGTGCATCGCCAGCGCGGCATCGTTCGCCCAGAGCAGGCTCTGGTCGGGATCGATCAGGATCACGCCTTCGTCGAGACCGGCGATGATCTGGCGCAGGTGGCGCAGATCATTGGTCTCGCGCAGGCTCTTGGGCGACGTGGACATCGGCGCTCCGGCGATCAGTCGCGCTGGCCGTGGATCAGCCAGGCGAGCGCATAGCCCCCCGCGGCCGCGGCGATGGCGGCCAACAGCACCGGCTGCTCGTCCAGGCCGCGCGCGACGACCCGCTTGCCGTGGCGCGCTGCCTCGGCGGCACGATCGGCGGCGTCGGTGACCGCCTCGCGGCCCTTGGCGGCGAGATGCGGCGTGGCATCGATCGCGTCCTCGGCGACCGACTGGGCGCGGCCGTAGAGGTTCTCCGCCGCACCGGCGACCTGATCGACGATCCCGTCGACCTGCCAGTCGCGGCTGTCGACCGCGTCGCCGACGGCCGTCTCGACCTTGCCGCCGACGTAGCGGGCGCCGCCATGCCATTCGTGCGTGTTCATCTCGGTCTCCATGAAGAGCAATGCCCGACCCGCGCGGAAGGCGGACGGCCGACCACGATCCGCTGCCCAGGGGCATCGAACCGGCCGAACGGATCAGGCGAGTTGGGGAAGTCTCGCGAACGGTCGCGGGTGTCCGACCGTTCTGGACATACAAACCTACGTTAGACCAGTTGGTTCCTGGTAGCTTTGTGGGGGGTCGCTGATCGTCTTATACCCCCGATCGGGCCGCATCCGGGCGGCCAACCGACGCCGGCGCGGGTGGCGCCATCCGGCAGATATTTCGCATCGCAACATAAATGCGGTCGATCTGTCATGCATCCGAAACGAACACATCGCACCGCGCAGCCATGTTTCGTTACGAAACGGGGGGCTCCGTCATGTCATTCACCACTTCCGCCATTGCGGCGCGGCTGCTCGCCGCGACCGCCGTCTGCTCCACCTTGATCGCGACGCCGGCGTTCGCCGCGGACGATCCCAAGAGCGTCGTTACCGCCGACAAGACCCCGGAGGACGCGCCCGACCAGCTCACCGATATCGTCGTCACCGCCGAGAAGCGGCCGCAGAGCGCGCAGAAGACGCCGATCTCGATCAGCGTGCTGAGCGGCGACGATCTCGCCAACCGCCATGTCGTGTCGCTCGCCGATCTCGGCGACGGGTCGATCCCGTCGCTCAAGGTCGCGCCGTTCTATTCTCGGAACTCGGCGCTGATCGTCAACATCCGCGGCGTCGGCGTGCTCAGCGACAGCAACCAGCCGGCACGCGACCAGGGCGTCGGCGTCTATATCGACGGCGTATATCTGGGCCGCGCGCAGGGGCTCGGTACCGCGCTGTTCGACATCGAGAATATCGAGGTGCTCAAGGGGCCGCAGGGCACCTTGTTCGGCCGCAACACCGAAGGCGGCGCGGTCAACATCGTCACCAAGCGGCCGAGCGGCGAATACCATCTCAACACGATCGCCGGCATCGGCAATTATGGCGCCTACAAGGGCGAGGTGCATCTCGACCTGCCCGCGATCCAGGATATTGCGGTCAAGATCGATGCGGTCGTCAGCCACCGCGGCCCGCTGGTGCGCAATCCGCTCACCGGTGCCGACGGCTTCAACGCCTATGACAAGCGTGGCCTGCATTACGAATTGCTGTGGAAGCCGACCGCGGACTTCAGCGCCGATTATTCGTTCGACACCTCCTACGACGCCTCGACCCCGCTCTATCTCCAGTTGCTCGCGCCCGGCACCTACAGGCAGGCGCCGCTCGGCACCGTCCAGCCGCAGCGCGCGCGCGACGCCAACGTCGGCGTCCCGCAGCAGCCCAGCGTCGGCAAGGTCCGCGGCAACCAGCTGACGCTCGCCTATCACCCGGCGTCGGCGCTCACCGTCAAGTCGATCACCGCCTATCGCGCGATGACCCAGACCCAATATGACAACGGCTCCGCCGCCAGCACGCTGTCGGCGTCGACCGCCACCTTCGTCGGCAAGGATTTCGCTGGCAATACCATTCCGCTGCCGTTCGCGCGCTACAGCCTCGCCGATTTCCGCCAGAACCAGTTCAGCCAGGAGGTGCAGCTGATCGGCGACGTGGCGGAGGTGCAGTTCGTCGCCGGCGCGCTCTATTATCAGGAGCATGTCGAGGACAATGCCCGCGCCTTCTACACCAATCAATGCACCACCTCGGCCTGCACCGCCTATACGATCCTGCCGCCCAACTTCCGCACCGACGTGGCGAATTACGCGGCGCTGTCGCTCGATTACACCGCGCAGCGGATCGACCGCGCCAGCTATGTGAAGACCAGCAGCGTCGGCGCCTTCGGCCAGGCGACCTGGACGCCCGCCGTGCTCGACGATCGCCTCCACCTGACCGGTGGCCTGCGCTGGAGCCGCGACGCCAAGCAGGGCACGCTGCTGACGGTCAACGGCAAGCTGCCGGTCGACCGTCGCGGCGTGTCGCGCGAACTGCCGCTCGACGCGCGCTGGTCGCGGGTCGATCCGATGGTCAATCTTGCCGTCGATGCCACCCGCGACGTGCATCTCTACGGCAAATGGAGCACCGGCTATAAATCGGGCGGCGCCAATTCGCGCTCGCAGGAATATGACGCGTTCAATCCGGAAACGGTCTCGGTGTTCGAGATCGGCGCCAAGACCGAATTCTTCGATCGCCACGCCCGCTTCAACATTGCGGCCTATGCCGGCACATACAAAGACATCCAGATCGACTTCCAGCGCCCCTATGTCGACGGCAAGAACGGCGCGACGACGCGGACGACGATCTCGACGGTCAACGCATCCGGTACCGGCGGCATCCACGGCGTCGAGGCCGAACTGACGGTGATGCCGGTGCGCGGGGTGACGCTCCACGGCTCCTACGCGCATACCTATGTCCACATCCCGCCGGCGGTGAATCCCTATCCCAACGCCAAGGGCGATCTGAGCACGCTCGCCGTGCCGATCTACCAGACCTACACGCCGAGCGACTCGGCCAGCGCCGCCGCCGATTTTGAGGTGCCGCTGACCGGTGCGACGCTGCGTGCGCATATCGACGGCAATTACGATTCGGGCTTCTACGCCAGTTCCAACGACCCGGTGTATGTCGGCGCGAACAATCCGGGCAACGTCTACCAGCCGAAGGGCGATGCCGCGTTCATCGTCAACACGTCGCTGGCGCTCGCCGATATCGCGATGGGGCAGGGCGACGCGAAGGTGACGCTGTCGATCTGGGCACGCAATCTTTTCGACGAACAGCACGTCTTCTACAAGACCTTGTCCGTCACCACCGGCCTGCAGGGCTTCTACAACGAGCCGCGTACGCTGGGCGGCCAGGTGCAGGTGACCTTCTGATGCGCATCATCCCCTCCGCCGTGGCGCTGGCGCTGCTCGCCTCGCTGCCGGGCAGCGCCGTCGTCGCCCGGTCGCAGCCCATCGCGACTGCAACCGCGTCCGCGCACCAACGGCTGCTGCCGTTGCAGGGCGGACGCAACTTCCGCGATCTCGGCGGCTATGCCACCGGTGATGGTCGGCACGTCAAATGGGGGCTGTTGTACCGCTCCGGTTCGATGCACGGGCTTACCGCGGCCGATTACGCTGAATTGCAGCGGCGCGGCCTCCGCGTCGTCTGCGACCTGCGCGACACGCGTGAGCGTGCCGCCGAGCCGGTCGATTGGCCCGCGCAGGGCGCGCCGCGGGTGCTGAGCGACGACTATCTGCTCGACACCCGCGACTTTCTGCCCGCCGGTGCGATGAAGGACTGGACCGCCGCCGCCGCGCAGGCAGCGATGACCGCGAGCTATCCCAAAATGCTCGTCCAGTTCCGCGGTCAGTATCGCCGGATGTTCGCCGAGCTGCTCGCCGGCCATGCCCCGCTCGCGTTCAATTGCTCGGCGGGCAAGGATCGCACCGGCATCGCCGCCGCCTTGCTGCTCACCGCGCTCGGCGTGCCGCGCGCGACGGTGATCGACGATTATCTGCTGACCAACCGCTACCTCGATGCCGCCAAGCTGCTCGCCAGCCCGGCGCAGGCCGACACGCCCTGGGCGCATCTGCCGCCCGGCGTCACCGCGGCGCTGGCGGCGGCGGACCGGCGTTATATCGAGGCGGCGCTGGCGGTGCTCGACCGGCATCCCGGCGGCGCAACCGGCTGGTTGCGCGATGAGATGGGACTGTCGGCGGGGGACATCACCCGGCTGCGCACCGCCTATCTTGATTGACCGGGGCGCCGACGGCGTAGAGAAATCGCCCCACTGACGCAGGCCAATCGCCGCCCCACCCCCGCCCGTCACCTATACGGGGCAGGCGGCGCGCGCCGGACGGCGGGCGGCGAGCAGCAGCATGAGCGCCGCAGCCGCCATCGCCGCGCCGGCGAGCGACACCGCGGGCAGGCCGAGCCCTGCGCCGATCACCCCGCCGCCGAGCGCCGCGCCGATCGCATTGCCGAGGTTGAACGCCCCGATGTTCATCGCCGAGGCGAGGTTGGGCGCGTCCGCGGCCGCCTGCATCACGCGCATCTGCAACGGCGGCACGATCGCGAAGCTCGCCACGCCCCAGATCAGGATCGCGACGGCGGCGGGAAGCGGCCAGTGCATCAGCCCGGCGAAGGCGACCAACACCGCGACGATGGCGACAAAGCTGGCGATCAGCGTCCGCTCGATCGACCGGTCGGCAAGCCGGCCGCCGATCGTATTGCCGATCGTCAGCCCGATCCCGTAGAGAACGAGCATTGCGGTCACGAACCCGGTCGAGCCGTGCGTCACCTCGCGCAGGATCGGGACGATATAGGTGAAGACGGTGAACATCGCGCTCGCCCCCACCACGGTCAGCGCCAGCGCCGCCAGCACCGGTCCGCGCGTCAACACGCGCAGCTCGTCGCGCATGTCGCCGCCGGTCGGGGCGGGCAGCGGCGGCAGCGCGAGGCGCAGCGACACCATCGCCACCGCGCCGATCACCGCGATCCCTGCGAAAGCGGTGCGCCAGCCGAGCACTTCGCCGGCCCAGGTCGCCAGCGGCACGCCGCCGATCGTCGCGATCGTCAGACCGGAGAACATCGCCGCGACCGCGCCGGCACGGCGCTCGGGGGGAACGAGGCTCGCCGCGACGACCGATCCGACGCCGAAGAAGGCGCCATGGTTGAACGAGGTGACGACCCGCGCCGCCATCAGCAGCCAATAGCCGCCGGCCAGCGCCGACAGCGCATTGCCGAGCGTGAAGATGCCCATCAGGCCGATCAACAGCGTGCGCCGGTCGATCCGCCCGGTGGTCAGCGTCATCAGCGGCGCGCCGATCAGCACGCCCATCGCATAGGCGCTGACCAACATGCCCGCGGCGGGGATCGACACGCCGAGACTGCCGGCGATGACGGGCAGCATGCCCATCGGCGCGAACTCGGTCACGCCGATGCCAAAGGCGCCGACCGCCAGCGCAATCAGTCCGATATCCGGTTTCATGATTGGATGTCCTTCAAACGAGCGGCGGGTTGAGGCGGGCGAAGCCTTCCTGCTGGCGATAGGGGGTGTGCGGATAGGGCGGCAGCATATCGCTCGCCGCATCGAGCGCGGCGATCTGCACAGGGGTCAGCGCCCAGCCGACCGCACCCAGATTGTCGCGCAACTGCGTCTCGTTGCGCGCCCCGATGATGACGGAGGACACGGTCGGGCGCTGCAACAGCCAGTTGATCGCGACCTGCGGCACGCTGCGCCCGGTCTCGGCGGCGACCGCCTCCAGCGCGTCGACGACGCGGTAGAGATGCTCGGGCTCGACCGGCGGCGCGAAGTGCTCGGTGTCGTGCAGGCGGCTGCCCGCAGGGACCGGGCGGTCGCGGCCGATCCTGCCGGTCAGGCGGCCCCAGCCGAGCGGGCTCCAGACGAGCGCGCCGACGCCCTGGTCGCGGCCGAGCGGCATCAGATCGGCCTCATAGGCGCGGCCGATCAGCGAATAATAGACCTGATGCGCGACCAGCCGCGGCCAGCCGTGGCGATCGGCGATTGCCTGCGCCTTCATCAGCTGCCAGCCCGGATAATTGGAGACGCCGGCATAGCGCACCTTGCCCGCCGCGATCAGCGCGTCGAGCGTCGCCATCAGCTCCTCGGTCGGCGTCGAGGCGTCATAAGCGTGGAGCTGGAGCAGATCGATGCGATCGGTGCCGAGCCGCCGCAGCGACGCCTCGACCGCGCGGATCAGCCGCGCGCGCGACACGCCCCAGTCCTGCGGCCCGTCGCCCATTGGCAGGCCGGTCTTGGTCGAGAGCAGCACCGCGTCGCGACGGCCCTCGATCGCCGCGCCGAGCACCTCCTCCGACGCACCGTCCGAATAGACGTCGGCGGTGTCGAACAAGGTGACGCCGGCGTCGAGGCAGATGTCGATCAGCCGCCGCGCCTCGGCCGTGTCGGTCTGGCCCCAGGCCGAGAAGAGCGGACCCGTGCCGCCGAAGGTGCCGGTGCCGAGCGCCAGCACCGGCACGCGCAATCCCGATCCACCCAATTGCCGGTATTCCATCATCAACCCTTTCGCGGTTCGGCGTCGCGTGCATAGATGCGGGGCGGATCGTCAGGGCGGAACCACCCGATCAGGCGAAGGATCTGTGCAATGGAAGCAAAGATAGCAGGCAACGGCGATCGCGCACGCTCGCTCGCCCTCTTCGTCGCGGTCATCGACGGCGGCAGTTTCTCCGCCGCCGCCAGGGGCTTGGACCTGACCCCGTCGGCGGTGGCGCGGGCGATCGACCGGATCGAGGCGCGGCTCGGCGTCCGGTTGCTGCTGCGCTCCACCCGCGGGCTCGCGCTGACCGCGGAGGGGCAGGCCTATCTGCTCGCCGCCCGGCGCATCCTCGCCGACCTCGACGATGCCGAACAGCAGATCGCCGATCAGGGCAGCCCGCGTGGCCGGTTGCGGGTAAGCGCGGCGCTCGCCCACGGCCGGCTGTGCGTCGTGCCGCTGCTCGGCGATTTCGCGGCCGCCTATCCGCATATCCTCGTCGATATCGCACTGACCGATACGCTGATCGATGTCGCGGGCGGGCAGGCGGATGTCGCGATCCGCTTCGGCCCGCTCGCCGACAGCGCGCTCACCGCGCGCAAGCTGGGCGAGAGCGGCCGGGTGATCGTCGCCTCGCCCGACTATCTCGCGCGCCACGGCACGCCGACGGTGCCGGAGGATCTGCACGCGCACAATTGCCTCAATTTCAGCTTCCGCCGCGCCGAGCCGACCTGGCCGTTCCGTCGCGATGGCCGGGATATCTCGCTCTGCGTCGAAGGCGGCATCGTCGCCAACAACGGGGAGACGCTGGGGCAGCTCGCCACCGCCGGCGTCGGCGTCACCCGCGTCGGCCGGTTCAGCGTCGCCGCCGAGATCGCCGATGGCCGCCTCGTGCCGCTGCTGGAAACGTATAATCCCGGTGACGTCGAGCTGATCCATGCGGTGTTCGTCGGCGGCGCGCATCTGCCCGCGCGGGTACGGGTGTTCGTCGATTTCCTCGCCGAGCGGCTCGCCTCGCCCGCGTAACCGCCGCTCCGGGCTGGTTTGGCGCTAAGTCGATGAATTATTTATACCAAATCTGACGCCAATCGATGCATCGCAACGCCATCCGTGCGTTGTTGGCGGATGGACGACCCAGCAACGATCGCCGATCTGCGCCAGCGCCTCGCCCGCGCCGAGGCGGCGCTCGCCGAAAGCGAGGCCCGATTGGCCGCCACGCTCGATAGCGTGCCCGTCGGCGTCGCGATGCTCGACACGGCGGGCCGGATCCTCGTTTCCAACGCGCAATATCAGCGGTTCTGCCCGACCGGGACGATGCCGTCCAACGATCCGGAGCGGCTCTGGCGCTGGCGCGGCTGGGACAAGGATCGCCGGCCGCTCGAACCGACCGATTTCCCCGGTGCCCGCGCGGCGCGTGGCGAATGCGTCGTTCCCGGCCAGGAGCTGCTCTACACCAGCGACGACGGCGAGGACATCTGGGTCCGGGTGGCGACCACGCCGCTACGCGATGCCGAGGGCCGGATCGTCGGGCAGGCGAGCGTGATCAGCGACATCGACACGCTCAAACGGACGTCCGAATCATTGCGCGACGCCGAGCGGCGGCAGACGTTCCTGCTCACCCTCAGCGACGCGATCCAGTCGATCGACGACGCCGCCGGCATCCGCGACCGGGTCACCGCGATGGTCGCGACGTGGCTGGCGGTCGACCGCTGCCGCTGGACCGACGCCAGCGACGAGAAAGGCATCGGGCGCGACCCCGGGGATGCGGCGGCGCTGCACGCCGGCAGGACGGTCGTCGCGCCCGATGGCGCCGAGGGGCGTGCGCGGATCGTCGTACCGGTGATGCGCCGCGGCCGGCTGGTCGCGACGCTCGGCGTCGAAGACGACGACGCCCGGACGTGGCAGCCGGCCGAGCTTGCGGTGCTGCACGACGTGGCGGAACGCGCCTGGGTGGCGATCGACCACGCCCGTACCGCCGCCAGCTTCCGCCAACGCGACGCCGAGTTCCGCGAGGTGCAGGCGCGCGCGCAGCAATTGATCGACGGTATCGCGACGACGATCTGGGAAACGCCGCCCGACGGCGCGATCGTCACCGACAGTCCGAGCTGGCGCGCCTATACCGGGCAGAGCTACGCCGATTATCGCGGCTTCGGCTGGCTCGACGTGCTGCATCCCGACGATCGCGCCGCCACGATGCAAGTCTGGCTGGAGGCGCTGCGCCGGTGCGAGCCGATCGACCTCGAATATCGCCTGCGCGGGCGCGACGGCGCCTATCGCTGGATGAACGCGCGGGCGATTCCGCTGCGCGATGCGACCGGCGCGGTGCAGAAGTGGCTCGGCATGAACATCGACATCGACGTCCGCAAGCATCTGGAAGAAGCGGTCTTCGATAACGAACGCCGCATGCGTGTGCTGGTCGAGGGCGTGCCGCAATTGTTGTGGCGCGCGCGGCTGGCGGGCGACTGGTTCTGGGCGAGCCCGCAATGGTCGGCGGTCACCGGGCGGCCGGAGCACGAGGGCCATGGCAGCGGCCGGCTCGACTTCGTCCATCCCGACGACGTCGCCGCGGTTACCGATGCCTGGGCGCTGGCGCAGGACAGCGGCGGGTTCGACGTCGAGCATCGCCTGCGCCATCAGGACGGCGCCTATCGCTGGTTCAGCACCCGCGCGCTGCCGATCCGCGACGGGTGCGGGCGGATCGTCGAATGGCTCGGCACCTCCAACGACATCGACGCGCTGCGCCAGGCGCAGGACCGGCAGGAGGTGATGGTCGCCGAGTTGCAGCATCGCACCCGCAACATCATCGCCATCGTCCAGTCGGTCGCCGAGAAGACGCTCGAGGGAGCAGGCTCGCTGGAGGCGTTCGAACAGCGTTTCAACGACCGGCTGCATGCGCTCGCGCGGGTGCAGAGCCTGTTGTCGCACGCTGCCGCCGGCCAGCGGGTGACGTTCGGCGACCTGCTCGATTCGGAACTGGCCGCGCTCGGCGCCTTCCATCGCGAAGGCGTCGCCGGGTCGCTGGTCCTCGACGGTCCGCACGACGTGCCGCTCCGGTCGGGCGCGGTGCAGAGCCTCGCGCTGGCACTGCACGAACTCGCCACCAACGCGGTCAAATATGGCGCGCTGAAGGGACGCGACGGCAAGCTCAGGGTGCTGTGGGAGGTCGAGCGCGCCGACGACGGGATCCTGTGGCTGAACGTCGACTGGCGCGAAAGCGGCGTGACGCTGCCGCCGGTCACCGCGAGGGCGCGATCGGGCGGCTACGGCCGGCAGTTGATCGAACGCGCCTTGCCCTATCAATTGGGGGCGAAAACGAGCTATGCCTTCACCGATGATGGCGTCCACTGCCGCATCGCGGTGGCGATGGTGTCGGATCGGGCGGGTGGGGAGTTTGGATGATGGCTGAGACGCTGCTGCAAAACCGCCGGGTGCTGGTCGTCGAGGACGAATATATGGTCGCCGATGCGATGGAGCGGAAGCTGCGCCGCGCCGGTGCGGTGGTGCTCGGCCCGGTCCCCTCGGTCGCGCAGGCGCTGGACCTGCTCGCGCTGGAAGGGGATATCGACGGCGCGGTGCTCGACATCAATCTCGGCGACCAGAAAGTGTATCCGGTCGTCGATCTGCTGCTGGCGCGCGGCACGCCCTGCGTCTTCGCCACCGGCAACGATCGCGCCGACGTACCACCGGCCTATGCGCATCTGATCCGGTGCGAGAAGCCGATCGACGGTGCCTGCCTCGTCTCGGCGCTGGCCGGCGGTGCGCGGCCCGCGCCGGTCGCCGACGTCCGGCCGGCGGCGTTGCGGCAGATGCGCTACCAGTTGCTCGACCACGTCGAGCGCGCCTCCGACCTCGGCCATACGTTGCTCGCGGCGAAATTGTGCGAGGCGCTCGACGCACTCGATTCGCTCGACGTGGCATCGGAGGCCTGAGTCGATGGCGGCGCGGGATGCGGACGGCGCGGCGACGACCGGCCATGGCGACCGGCTGAGCGAGGCGGCACGCGCAATCCTCGTCAACCGGCGGTCGCGGCTCGACCTGCTGCCCGCCGAATTGTTCGGCGAATGGCCGTGGGAGGTGCTGCTCGTCTTGTTCGTCGCCGATGCCGAGGGGCGGCGGCTGACCGGGCGGACGATCACCGCCGAGCTTGCCTGCACGCCGCTGACCATGGCGCGCTGGATGCAGCATCTGGCGCGTACCGGACTGGTCGTCGGCGACACCAGCGACGATCCCGACGCGCCGCTCACCCTGTCGCCGGCGGGGATCACCGCGCTCGAAGCCTATCTCGATACCACCTTGCAGACCGCGCACCTGCTCGGCGTGTGACCGCGGTCGCGGTCAGCGGGCGAAGCGCCAATAGTCTATGTCGAGCAGCGAGCCGGGGCTCTTGCCGCCGAACACCAGATACAGATCGTGTACCCTGCGCGCGCCGGCGACATCGGTGGTCCGCTGCTGCCATCGTCCGGCCGGGCCGGTCATCCCGACCGGCAGCGTGCCGAGCAGCGGACCGTCGACGGCGTCGGCATGCAGCTCGATCCGGGCCTCCGGCGTGCCCCCGGCGACCGTGGCGGTGAAGCGTTTCGCCCCCGCCGTGCCGAAATCGACCCCGGCGACCTTGATGTAGCTGCGATCCGTCGCGCGGGTGACGTAAACGCGAGCCGCGTCCTGCGCGGTGGTGACGCCCGGCGCCCAGT
Organism: Sphingomonas taxi; assembly: GCF_000764535.1. Classification (NCBI taxonomy): domain Bacteria; kingdom Pseudomonadati; phylum Pseudomonadota; class Alphaproteobacteria; order Sphingomonadales; family Sphingomonadaceae; genus Sphingomonas; species Sphingomonas taxi. Next base: position 3,289,620 of record NZ_CP009571.1, read on the forward strand.
CATAAGCGCGATCGATCGGGCGCTTGATCCGCCCGGTCCAGGCGATCGTCTCCGCCTCGACGCGCGCATAGGGATCGAGCGTGCCGATCTGTGGCGCGCGCGTCCGGTCCCACCAGCCGAGGTTCGGGATCGTCCCGTCGGCATTGTAGCTGAATTTGGCGACCGCGACCGAGCGCCGCTCGTGATGGATCGGGGTGAGCGCGAAGTTCAGCTCGTAATGGAAGCCGAAGACGTAGGAGCCGCCCTTATAGTCGATGATGCCGGGATGGTTGCCGGTCGAGCGCGGATCGTGACGCATGATCTCGCCCTTGTAGACCCACGGGCCGGTCGGCCGGTCGCTCATCGCATAGCCGATCCCCTCGGAACAGCAGGTCGAGGCGAACGCCATGTAATAGCGGCCGTTGCGCCCGTAGAACCACGGTCCCTCCTGATAGTCCCTGATCCGCGGCAACTTGGTGATCGACCCGCTATAGGACACCATGTCCTCGTTGAGCTTCACGTACCACAAATCGGGATTGCCCCAGTAGAGATAGGCCTGGCCGTCGCGGTCGATCCACACCGTCGGATCGAAATAGCCTTCGCCGGGTGCGATCAGCGGCTTGCCGAGCGCGTCGCGGAACGGCCCCGCCGGCGTGTCGGCGACCGCCACCGCGATGACGTTGCGCGGTGAGCCGGCGACGGTGATCGGCGCATAGAGATAGAATTTGCCGCCGCGCGCGATCACCTGCGGCGCCCAGGCGTCGTTGGTCTGCGACGCCCAGGGAAAGGTTTTGAGCGAGGCGACGACGCCGCGGTCGGTCCAGTTCGCCATGTCGGTGGAACTGTAGAGTCGCCAGTCGAGCATCTTGAAGCCGTCGGCGTCGTCCTCGTCGTGGCTGGTGTAGAGATAGACGACGCCGTCGTGGACCAGCGGCGCGGGATCGGCGGTGAAGCGGGTCTGCACGATCGGCCGTTCGACGCCGGCATCGGGCGCGGCGGCGCCCAGCAGCGCGACTGGCGCGATGATGCGGAGCAGGGCGGCGGTCGTCGTCATGGCGCGGGTCCTCTCGCTGGCGCCGCTTCGCCGCGGCTCGTCGCAGTATCGGCTTAGCGCAAGGCGGCCGGGCCGCAACCGGCCGATGGTCGCGGTTGCGGAACATCGCCGCGCGCCCATCTTGGCACCATGGAAGATGATCTCATTCGCCTTGGCCTGCTCGACGACGAGGACATCATCCTCGATCACGCAGCGCTCGCGCTCGCCCTGCTCGACCACGAGGCGGGCGACGACGAACCCGGCCGTGCGCTGATCGACGCGATCGCCGACCGGCTCGACGAAGTGGCGCCGGGCGTGACCGGTGCGCGGGCGCAGGCCGAGCGGCTCGCACAGGTGTTCGGCGCCGAATTCGGCTTCGTCGGCGACGCCGCGACCTATGACGATCCCGCCAACGCCGACCTCATCCGGGTGATCGAGCGCCGCCGCGGCCTGCCGGTCAGCCTGTCGATCCTCTACGTGGCGGCGGCGCGGCGGCTCGGCTGGACCGCGCATGTGCTCGACGTGCCCGGTCATGTGCTGGTGCTGATCGGCGACGACGTCGCGCCGGTGATGATCGACCCGTTCCGCGGCGGGCGTCCGGTCGGCGCCGAGGAATTGGCGACGATGGTGCAGGCGATGACGCCGGGGCAGACCCCCGCGGTCAGCCACGTCGCCGCGATGCCCAATCGCGCGGTGCTGGTGCGGCTGCTACTCAACCAGGCGACGCGTGCCGAGGCTGGGGGGCACGGACGGCGCGCGCTGACGCTCTACCAGCGGATGACGGCGATGGCGCCCGCCTATGGCCATGGCTGGTGGGAGCGGGCGCGGCTCGAACTGGTCGATGGCGATGTCGCGGCGGCGCGGCGCAGCCTCACCGCGATGCTGGAGATCACCCGCGAACCAGGCCTGCGCGCGCGCATCTCTGGCCTGCTCTCCTCGCTGGCCGCGGCCGCCTAGGACCGATCGACGTTCAGGCTTGCCGAGAAAACGCTAACCCCTGGCGGGGGGGCCGAAGGGCGAATCCGCCTAGCGTTCTCGCCGCGCCGCCATCATCGCCAGCCAGCGGCGGCGCAGCGTTGCCCGATGTTCCGGATAGCGCGTCTCGAGGAAGTCGATCGCGATCAGCCGATCGGTGCGGAACATGCGGAAATCGCCGCGCAGCTCGCACCAGGCGATCAGCATCCGGACGCTGTCGAGATAGCCGACGAGGAACGGCCACACCGTACGCTCGCTTTCCCGACCGTCGGCATCGCTATAGCGGATCGTCAGCTTGCGGCCCTGCAGGCTCCAGGCGCGCAACCGGGCGACATCGACGCCGGCATCGCCGCGTTCGTGCCATGCCGGCGGGGTGATCACCGCCGGATCCTCGATCGCGGTGCGGAGGTGCGGCGGGATCACCGCCGCGATCTTGGCGAGCACGTCGGCGGCGGCGCGCGCGAGGCCATCGTCGGCATGGACCAGCACCCATTGCGCGCCGAGCACCACCGCCTCCACCTCGTCCGAGGTCAGCATCAACGGCGGCATGTCGAACCCGCGTTCGAGCACATAGCCGATCCCCGCCTCGCCGCGGATCGGCACGCGCTGCGCGATCAGCGCGGCGATGTCGCGATACACCGACCGCCGGCTCGTCTCCAGTTCCGCGGCGATCGCCTCGCCGGTCAGCGGACCGCGGGCGCGGCGCAGGAGCTGGACGATCTCGAACAGGCGGTCGGCACGACGCATGGATGCAGCCTAGACGCGGGCGAGCAGCGGGACGAGCAGGATCGGCACCGCGGCGACCACGAAGCCGCTCAGCCCCAGCCACAGATCGCGCGCGGTCACGCCGCCACCTGCGGTGCCGCATCGCGTGCCATGGCCCGCGCGAAGGCGGGGCGGGCGGCGAGCCGTTCGGCATAAGCCGCGATCGCGCCGGCATCCGGCAGCACCTGTCGCGCCCAGCCGAGCGTGCCGCCGAGCATCACGTCGGCGGCGCTGAACCGCGACCCGAGCAGGAACGGCCCGCGCGCTAGGGCATCGTCGATCCGGCGCAGCGCTGCGCCGAAAGCGGCGGGCTCGGGCGCGCCGGGCGCCGCGGCGAGACGCTGGAACAGGGCAGGACCGAACTCGCCCTCTACCCAGCTCAGCCAGGTCAGATACGGGCCGCGGTCCGCATCGCCGATCGCCGGCGCCAGCCCGGCCTGCGGCGCGAGGTCGGCGAGATACAAAGCGACCGCGGCGCTCTCCGTGACCAGCGCGTCGTCGTGGCACAGCGCCGGCACCTTGCGGTCGGCATGCGGGTTGGCGGGATCGGGGCCGTCGCCGCTGCCGTCGCGATAGCGGATCGAGACATAGCGGAGATCATGCGGCAAGCCGAGTTCCTCGATCAGCCAGAGGATGCGCGTTGAGCGTGAATGCGGGGCGTGGAACAGGGTCAGCATCATCCGTTTCTCCGCGGCCGGAATGGCCGTCGGCACCCGCATTAGCGAGGGGCTGTGGCCACCGTGGTGGCAGCAGTCGAGCCTTGCCTTTTCCGGTATGATGTAACATCGCGCAAAGCGAAAGGAGTTCATTCTGCCAGACCCGATGTCTTCGCGCGCTGACGCCACGACGGTACGACCGCCCCGCATTGTGTCGATCGACGCGCTGCGTGGGCTGGTGATCCTGCTGATGCTGGTCGACCACAGCCGCGAATTCTTCTTCCTGCACGCGCAGGTCGCCGATCCCATGGATCTGCGCACGACCGCGCCGGCGCTGGTCGCGACCCGGCTCGCCGCGCATCTCTGCGCGCCGGTGTTCGTCGCGCTGACCGGACTTGCCGCCTGGCTCTATGCCGCACCGCGCGGCGGCCAGAAGGCGGCATCCGCCTTCCTCGCCAAGCGCGGGCTGTTCCTGGTCGCGCTCGAATGGACCGTCGTCAATTTCGCCTGGACCTTCGACGTCACGCCGGCGACCGTCTTCCTGCAGGTGATCTGGGCGATCGGCCTGTCGATGATCGCGCTTGCGGCGCTCGTCCATCTGCCACGTGCGGCGCTGGTCGCGGTCGGCCTCGTCATCCTGCTTGGCCACAATCTGCTCGATCCAGTCAGCATCGCGCAGGGCCAGCCGGGGCATGACCTGTGGGCGATCCTGCACGATCGCGGCTTCATCGATCTGCCGTGGGGCGGGCGGGCACGGACCTCCTATCCGGTGCTGCCGTGGATCGGGGTGATCGCGCTCGGCTATGCGATCGGGCCGTGGTTCGCGCGCGACGTCGCGCCGGTGTGGCGGCGGCGGCGCCTGCTGACGACGGGGCTGGCGATGCTGACCGGCTTCGTCACGCTGCGGCTGGTCAACGGCTATGGCGAGCCGGTGCCGTGGCAGGCGAGCGACGACGCGCTCGTCACCGCGCTGGGCTTCCTCAATTTGACCAAATATCCGCCGTCCGCCGACTTCCTGCTGCTCACGCTCGGTCTCGGCGCGGGGCTGCTCGCCGGGCTGGAGGCGCTGCCGCGGCGGCCGGCCGCGATCTTGGCGGTCTTCGGGGGTGCGCCGTTGTTCTTCTACCTGCTGCACCTCTACCTGCTCCACGCCGGCAACCGCGTCGTCGCGGCCGCGATCGGGCGGGACGGGCTGGTCAGCGTGCCCGCGGTCGGCTGGCTGTGGCTGATCGCCGCCGCGGTCGCCGTGCCCTGCTGGTTCGCCTGCCGCCGCTTCGCCGCGGCGAAGCGGGCGAGCGACGCCTGGTGGCTGCGCTACCTTTGACCGCTCAGCGCAGCGGCCCGTTCGCCACCGGCGGGTCGAACACCGGCGTGCCGTCGCCGCGATAGGTGATCGGCTGGATGCGGGTGTGGCGGTTGGGGTCGAACAAGGGATCGCCCTTGATCGCCGCATAGTCGCGCGCATGGAACACCAGCATGTCGCGGCCCTGCTCGTCGACGGTGAAGCTGTTGTGCCCCGGCCCATAGACGTTGTGCTCGGGCGACGAGGTCATCACCGGCACCGGGCTCTTGCTCCACGCCTTGGCATCCATCAGATCGGCGTCGGCGCGGGCGGTCAGCATGCCGAGGCAATAGCGTGCGTCGGTGGCGCTCGCCGAATAGGTCATGAACAGCCGCCCGTGCCGCGCCAGCACCGCCGGTGCCTCGTTGACCTTGTAGCCGCGGGTTTCCCAGTCGAGGTCCGGCACCGACAGGCGCACCGGCTTCGCCGCGAGCGTCAGCGGCGTGGCGAGCGGCGCCAGATAGAGGTTGGAATTGGTCGCGATCCCCGGCTCCTGCTGCGCCCATGCCAGATAGCGCGTGCCGCGATGGACGAAGCTGGTCGAATCGAGATTGAACGTATCCCACGGCGTCTCGAGCTGGCCGAGCACCGACCAGCCGCCGGTCATCGGATCGGCGCCGTCGCAGACGATCGCATAGGTGCGGATATGGAAGACGTCGGCGCCGCCGCCGCTCGGTCCGGCGGCGAAATACATGAGCCACGTCCCGTCGATCCGATGCAGTTCGGGCGCCCACAGGAAGCCGGAGAGCGCCCCGCTCGCCTGATGCCGCCACAGCACCTTTTCGCTCGCCGTCGACAGGCCCGCCAGCGTGCGCGACCGGCGCAGCACCAGCCGGTCGTATTCGGGTACCGAGCCGGTCATGTAATACCAGCCGTCTCTGTGCCGGAAGACCTGCGCATCGGCACGCTGGCGGACGAGCGGGTTGACGATCGGCACGGCCGCCGTCTTCGCCAGCACCGGCGCGGCGACCGCCAGCGCGGCACCGGAGAGGAACAGGCGGCGGGACGGTTCGGTCATCGGTGACGCTCCTGACGGCGGACGGCCCTGACGGCCACGTCCGTTACGGACGGATCGTCGGCACCTGCTCCGTCCAAGTCAAGGCGGGGCACCCGGTCATTCCGCCGCGCGCGTCCAGGCGTCGCGTTCGGCGAAGACGCGCGCCACCTCCGCCATATTCTCCGAACCCCAGACGCATAAGGGCGCCAGCGCCGCCGCCAGGCTGTGCCCGAGCGGGGTCAGCGTATAATCGACGCGCGGCGGCACCTCCTGATGATCGTGGCGAGCGACGATGCCGTCCGCCTCCAGTTCCTTGAGGTGCTGGATCAGCATTTTGTCGCTGACCCCGCGGACCGCGCGGCGCAGCTCGCCGTAGCGGCTCGGCGACTGGCACAGGAAATAGACGATCAGCGGCTTCCACTTGCCGGCGATGATACGCAGCGTCGCGTCGAGGCCGCAGGAAAACACAGGGGGTGAAGCAATATCGTCCATATTCCGGTACTTACCAAAAGGTGCATACTTGTCGATAGGTTTGCACGCCGCCAGCTCTGCCGCTCCTCGAATGGAGACAGGCTATGAACAGATTGCAGGGCAGGACGGCAGTGGTGACCGGTGGCGGCAGCGGTATCGGTCTGGCATCCGCCAAACGGTTCATCGACGAAGGCGCGTTCGTCTATATCTTTGGGCGGCGGCAGGCGGCGCTCGATGCCGCACTGGCGACGCTCGGCGACAAGGCGCGCGCGGTGCGCGGGTCGGTCGACGACCTCGCCGATCTCGATACGCTCTACGACACGGTCCGGGCGGAGCGCGGCCAGCTCGACATCCTGCTCGCCAATGCCGGCACCGGTGCCTTCGCCGCGCTCGGCGCCATCACCCCGGAGCATTACGACCAGATTTTCGACGTCAACGTGAAGGGCCTGCTGTTCACCGTGCAGAAGGGCCTGCCGCTGATGCGGGCCGGCGGGTCGATCATCCTGACCGGATCGACCACCGGGGTGATGGGGACGCCGCAGTTCAGCGTCTACAGCGCCACCAAGGCGGCGGTGCGCAATTTCGCCCGCAGCTGGGCGCAGGACCTGCGCGGCACCGGCATCCGCGTCAACGTGCTCTCGCCGGGACCGACGCGCACCGACCTCGCGCTCGAGGTCGTCGGCACGGAGGCGTTCGAGGCGATGGGCGCGACGACCCCGCTCGGCCGGCTCGGCGACCCCGCCGAGACCGCGGGTGCTGCGGCGTTCCTGGCGTCGGACGACAGCAGCTTCATGACCGGCAGCGAGCTGTTCGTCGACGGCGGCATGGCGCAGATCTAACGGCACGCGGCCCGGAGGCGCCGCGTCCGGGCCGCGACAGCCGTGCGATCGATGGGCGGGCGGCATGTCACACCTGCCGCGCCTGTCTCGTCTTCTCGCCGGGCGCGATCCTGCGCCGAGGGAGATCGACGATGACGCCACGTATCCGCAACCCCCATGCGCTCGCCCCCGAAGCCGTCAGGGCGATGGCCGCGCTGGAACAGAGTTTCACGCACAGCGGGCTCGACCATAATCTGCTCGAACTGGTCAAATTCCGGGTGTCGCAGATCAATGGCTGTGCCTTTTGCCTCCACATGCACTCGGGCGATCTGCGCCGCCACGGCGAAACCGAATTGCGCCTCTACATGCTGACGGCCTGGCGGGAGTCGACGCTCTACACCGATCGCGAACGCGCGGCGCTCGGCTGGGCGGAGGCGTTGACGCGCTTGCCCGAGACGCAGGCGCCCGATGTCGACTATGACGCGCTGGCGGCGGCATTCACGCCCGGCGAGCAGGTCTGGCTGACGATGGCGATCGGGGCGATCAATATCTGGAACCGCGTACAGGTCGGCTTCCGCGTGCCGCATCCGGTGGACGATGGCTGACGCGGCGGCGTTCGAGGCGGAGCGGCCGCGGCTGCTCCGCCTCGCCTATCGGATGACCGGTTCGTTCGCCGAGGCGGAGGACGTGGTACAGGACGCCTGGCTGCGCTGGGCGCGGGCGGATGCGGTGGCGTCGCCGGCGGCATGGCTGACGCGGGTCGTCACGCGCCTGTGCCTCGATCATCTCAAATCGGCGCGGGTACGCCGCGAGACCTATGTCGGCGCGTGGCTGCCCGAGCCGCTGCTCGTCGTCGACGGGGCGGAGGAGGTGGCGGACGATCTCACGCTGACGCTGATGCTGGCGCTCGAACGCCTGTCGCCGCTGGAGCGCGCCGCCTTCCTGCTCCACGACGTGTTCGACGTCGCGTTGCCCGAGGTGGCGGCGGCGCTCGACCGTGCGCCGGCCGCGGTGCGGCAACTTGCGGCGCGGGCGCGTCGTCACGTCGGCGAGGCGCGGCAACGCTATCCGGTGGGGCGCAGCGAGGCGGCGCGGATCGCCGGTGCCTTCTTCACGGCGGCGCGCGACGGCGACGCGACGGCGCTGTCGGCATTGCTCGCCGAGGATGTGATGATCCACGCCGACGGCGGCGGCCGCGTCCTCGCCTTCCGCAATGCGATCCACGGCATGGACCGCGTCCTGCGGCTGTTCGCCGGCCTGCACCGCAAATATCGCGGCGAGCCGGCCAGGCTGCTGCATGTCGGATCGATCGACGGCCTGCCGGGCTATGTCAGCCGCGAACGCGGCGACGTGCTCCAGACCACGGCGCTGGCGGTGCGCGACGGGCGCATCACCGCGATCTACATCGTCCGCAATCCCGACAAGCTGCGCCATGTCGCCGAGCTGTTCCGCCAAACGGCGGGAATATCAGGAAAAAATGGTGCTGCCGGTGAGGATTGAACTCACGACCTCAGCCTTACCAAGGATGCGCTCTACCACTGAGCTACGGCAGCACTCGACCCGTTCGGGCGAGGTGCGCCTAGAGACGACCCGGGACGCATTGTCAAGCGCTTGTCGTCGCGGCTAGGCAGATCGCATGGCGGACAAGGACGAACGGGCGCAGCGGCTGGCGGCGCAATTGCGGGCGAACCTGCACCGGCGCAAGGCGCAGGCGCGTGCCGCGGCCCAAGCCGCGCCCGCCCCCGATGCTCCGGAAAAGCCTGCACAGCCCGACGAATAGCCGCTCAGCCGAGCGGCGCGCATTTCGCCGCAAGCCAGGCGCGGTCGTCCGCGGCCAGTTCCGGGCCGATGCGGGCGAGCACCTCGGCATGATAGGCATCGAGCCAGTCGCGCTCGTCGCGGGTGAGCAGCGCGGGATCGATCAGCGTCCGCTCGATCGGTGCGAAGGTGAGCGTCTCGAAGCCGAGCATCGCGCGATCGGGATCGCCGCCGGCGATCGTCACCGGGATGGTGAGCAGCAGGTTCTCGATGCGGATGCCGTATTCGCCGGCCTTGTAATAGCCCGGCTCGTTCGACAGCATCATGCCCGCGCGCAGCGGCTCGAGCGAGGCGCCGCCGGGGTAATTGGGCGCGGCGATCCGCTGCGGCCCCTCATGGACCGCGAGATAGCTGCCGATGCCGTGGCCGGTGCCGTGACCGAAGTCGAGCCCCGCCTCCCACAACGGCCGGCGCGCGAAGCCGTCGATCTGTGCGCCGCTGGTGCCGTCGGGGAAGATCGCGGTGGCGATGGCGATATGGCCCTTGAGCACGCGGGTGAAGCGGTCGCGCATCTCGGGCGTCGGCGCGCCGATCGGCATGACGCGGGTGACGTCGGTGGTGCCGTCGCGATATTGCCCGCCCGAATCGATCAGGAACAGCTCGCCGGGGCGGATCGGCGCGTTCGATTCCTCGGTGACATGATAATGCGGGCTGGCGCCGTGCGCGCCGGTCGCCGAGATCGTGTCGAACGACGTGTCGAGCAGCAGCCCGGTTTCCTCACGGAAGGCGAGCAGGCGGGCGGCGGCGGACAATTCGGTCTCGCCGCCCTTGGGGCATTCGGTCTCGACCCAGCGCAGGAAGCGGGTGAGCGCGGCGCCGTCGCGCAGCGACGCGGCGCGATGGCCGTCGACCTCGACGGGGTTCTTGCGCGCCTTGGCGAGCACGACCGGGTCGCGCAGCGGCAGCACTCTGGCGCCCGCCGCGTCCAGCGCATCGAAGATCGCGGCGACGGCGCGTTCGGGATCGGCGGCGACGCGCTTGCCGGCATAGCCGCCGAGCGCCGCGGCGAAGGCGCTGCGCTCGTGCAGGCGGACGGCGTTGCCGAGATGCTGGCGCACCGCGTCGTCGATCTTCTCGGTGGCGACGAACAGGTCGGTGGTGCCGTCGCTGCCAACGATCGCATAGGACAAAGCGACCGGCGTGTGCGCGACGTCGCCGCCGCGGACGTTGAGCGTCCAGGCGATCGAATCGAGTGCGGTGAGCACGACGGCATCGGCGCGCTGGTCGGCCAGCCAGTCGGCAATGCCGGCGCGCTTGGCGGCGGAGGATTCGCCGGCATAAGCGTCGTCGTGTGGCACGAGCGTCGCAGGCGAGGGGGCGGGGCGGTCGTGCCACACCGCGTCGATTGGATTAGCCGCGACCGGGACGAGCGTCGCACCGCGGTCGGCGAGCGCGGCGGCGGTGTCCTTCACCCAGCCGCCGGTGTGCAGCCACGGATCGTAGCCAATGCGCGCGCCGTCATCGACGTTGGCGGCGAGCCAGCCGGCGACGCTTTCCTGCGGCACCGCGACATAGGCCCAGTCGTCGCCCGACACCTGTTCGCGCACCTGCAACGTATAACGGCCGTCGGTGAAGATCGCGGCGCGGTCGGCGAGCACCACCGCGCTGCCCGCCGAGCCGCCGAAGCCGGTCAGCCAGCCGAGCCGCTGCGCATAGGCGCCGACATATTCGCTCATATGCTCGTCGGTGAGCGGTACGACGAAGCCGGCGAGCCCGGTGCGGGCGAGTTCGGCGCGGAGCGCGGCGAGGCGGGCGTGATGGGGCTTCATGGGAATATCCGTAGGTTGGGGCATCTGGCCCTCCGCTCAAACCGAGGGGGGCGGATTGGCGTGGCAAGGGGCCGCTCAGGCGATCCGGTCGGGGACTTGGGCGGCATCGGCGGCGAGCGACTGTTGCGGCGCGACCGCCTCCCACGGGAAGACGAACCAGTCCTTGGTGTCGCGCCGGTCGATCGTGCGCGCGGCGTAATCGACGCGCTCAGCCGAGCTGGCATTGTCGATCAGCGTCGCGAAGCGCAGCACCGCCGCGGTCGCGCCGGCCTGCGCCAGCGTCTTGCGGATATGGCCGATCGTCCGGCCCGAATCGTTGATGTCGTCGACGAACAGCAGTTTCTCGCCGGCGCGCGTGCGTTCGGCGAGGCGGACCAACGGCGCTTCGGCGAAATCCTCGACCTGGCTGGAATAATCGACCGAGAGCATCGGCAGGCCGGTGGCGTGGCTGAGATAGACCGCCGGCGCGAGGCCGCCGCGGCCGATGCCGATGATGAAATCGGGCGTCCAGCCGCCGTCGCGCACCGCGTCGGCGAGCGTGTGGACCGCGGCGACGAAATCGTCGTGCGCGATATGGGTGAATGTGGGAAGCGCGGGCATCCGCTTATAATCGTGGCATTGCCGCATCGGGGCAAGGCAATGTGGTTCGCGCGAAGACGCGAAGGTGTCCCGCCCGCCGCGGGCGCGGCCCGCTATCCTCGTCCGTGGGACGGGTGAGGCGGCCTGTAGCGCGACCTCTTCGCGCCTTCGCGTGATTTATTTTCGCGCAGATACGCGGAGACGCAGAGATGGTGCGTGCGACGCGAGCGACGTGACCTAGCCCTGTTTGAAGAGCGCCTGCGGCGCAGAAGGGCGGAACCCCTCTGCGCCTCTGCGCGCAAAACCCTTCTTCGCGCCGCCGCGCGACCCGATCAGATCGCGTTCAGCGCCTGATCGAAGTCGGCGATCAGATCGTCGGCATCCTCGACGCCGATCGAGATGCGCACCAGATTGTCGGTGATGCCGAGCGCCGCCTTGCGCTCCTCGGGCACCGACAGATGCGTCATCGCCGCCGGATGGCTGGCGAGCGTCTCGGTGCCGCCGAGCGACACCGCGAGCTTGGCGATGCGCAGCGCGTCGAGGAAGCGGAATGCCTCCGCCTCGCCGCCCTTGACGATCAGCGAGAAGGTCGAACCCGCGCCGGTGCAATGGCGGCGGTAGATGTCGGCCTGGCGCTCCATCCCCGGCGTGTCGGGCAGGAAGCCGAGATAGCCGACGCGCTCCACCTTGGGATGGTCGCGCAGGAAGGCGCAGACCTTGACCGCATTCTCGCCGGCACGGCTCATCCGCAGCTCCAGCGTCTCGAGGCTGCGCAGCAGCATCCACGCGGTATGCGGATCGCAGATCGTGCCGATCGTGTTGCGCATCGAGCGGATCGTGTTGATGTGCGCCTTGCTGCCGAGCACGCCGCCCGCGACGAGATCGCTATGCCCGCCGGCATATTTGGTGAGGCTGTAGACGACGATATCGGCGCCGTGGCGCAGCGGCTGCTGCCACAACGGCCCGAGAAAGGTGTTGTCGATCGCGATCGGCGGCTTCTCGTCGGCATCGGCGAAGATCGCGTCGCGGCTTGCCGCCACCGCCTCGATATCGACCAGCGCGTTGGTCGGGTTGGCAGGGCTTTCGAGATAGATCAGCGCGACATGGCCGGTCCTGGCTTCGGTCAGCACCGCGTCGATCTCCTCGCGCGTCGCGCCGGCGGGGAAGTCGAGCCACTTGACCCCGAACTTGCCGAGGATGCGACCGATCAGCGTCTCGGTCGCCGCATAGAGCGGGCCGGAATGGACGATTGTGTCGCCCGGCTTGGTCATCGCGAGGAACAGCGTGGCAATCGCCGACATGCCGCTGGAGAAGGCGAGCGCGTCCTCGGCCTCTTCCCAGATGCCGAGCCGGTCTTCGAGGATCTCCTGATTCGGGCCGTTGAAGCGCGAATAGACGAGGCCGTCGGCGCCGCCCGGGCGCTTGCCGGTGACGCCCTCGAAATGGCGCTTGCCCGCGGCGGCATTGGGGAAGACGAAGGTCGAGGTGAGGAAGATCGGCGGCTTGAGCGCGCCTTCCGACAGCGCCGGGTCGAAGCCGTGTCCCATCATCATCGTCGAGGGGCGCAGCTTGCGGTCGCCGATCTTCTCGACGCCGATGTCGGTGGCGGCAGGGCTCGGGGTGCCGCCGGCGCCGGTCAGTTCTGCTTCGTCGGGCATGGTCTTCTCCTTGATGGCGAAGAGCATAGCCGCGGATCGTAACGGATGACACCAGTTTGCGGTTGGTGGTGGGAGATGTGGGCGGACGCGTCCCAGTTCGTCATCCCGACGAAAGTCGGGACCTATGGATACGGTGCCGTCCGCGATAGTGCGCATCATCGGCCGCCCGCACCCATGGGTCCCGGCTTTCGCCGGGATGACGAGGAGGGCGATCCTTACCCCAATCCGATCACGCTGATCTGCCGCCCGTAATCCGCCTCTCCGCGGTGCGTCGCGCGGCGGAAGCTGTAGAAGCGCTCCTCGTCGCCATAGGTGTCGAGCCCGAGCGCCTCGATCCGCGTCACCCCCGCGGCGGCGAGGCGATGCGCGACATAGGCTTCGAGATCGAACTGGTGATGGCCCGCGCGGCCATCGGCGAAGAAGCGCTCGTTCGCCGCATCGGCTTCGGCGAAGGTGCGCAGGAAGCCGTCGTCCACCTCATAGGAGGCGCGCGCGATGCACGGCCCGATCGCGGCGACGATCCGCTCGCGCCGCGCGCCGAGCGACGCCATCGCCGCGAGCGTCGCATCGGTGACGCCGCCGAGCGCACCCTTCCAGCCGGCATGCGCCGCACCGACGACGCCCGCATCGCGATCGGCGAACAGCACCGGCGCGCAATCCGCGGTGAGGATACCCAGCAGCAGCCCCGGCCTGTCGGTGACCAGCGCATCCGCCCGTGGCCGCGCCGCGGCGGCATAGGGCGCGGTGACGACCACCGCCTCGGCCGAATGGATCTGGTATAGCCCGAGCAGCGCCGCGCCGGGCAGCACCGCGTCCGTGGCGAGGCGGCGGTTCTCGGCGACCGCGGCGGGATCGTCGGCCGAGCCCAGGCCGGCGTTGAGCCCGGCAACCATGCCGTCCGACACGCCCCCGCGGCGGCCGAAAAAACCATGCGGCACGTCGCCGAGGCGGCGCGCGCGGATCACCTCGACGCTCACAGTGCGAGCCGCATCAGATGGTCCTCGTCGGCATGATTGCCGACCATGAAGGTGTAGATGCCGATCTCCTCGAAGCCATAACGTTCGTAGAAGCGCCGCGCGCGATGGTTGTCGACATAGACCGACAGGAACAGCTCGCCTGCACCACGCGCCCGCGCGGTGGCGATCACCCAGTCCATCATCCGCGCCGCCAGCCCGCTGCCCTGCTGCGACCCGCGCAGGTACAATTGACGCAGCTCGATCATCGCGCCGGCAGGCGTCACCGGCAGCGCATGCGGCCCCAGCTTCGCGAACCCCACCGCCGCGCCATCGTCCTCGGCGAGCAGGAAGGCGAAGGCGGGGTCGGCCAGCTCCGCCCGCCACCGCTCGACGGTCAGCGCATCGAGGAAGCTCGCCAGATCGGCAGGGTCGTAGAGCGAGCCGAAGGTCGCGGTGAAGCAATCCGCCATCAATGCGGCGATCGCCTCGGCATCGGCAACCGTCGGGTTGCGCAGCGTCGCGGTCATGCGCCGAACGCCGCCGGAGTGGGCCAATCGTGGTGCGTCACCGCCAGCGCCTTGAACAGCAGCCCCATGTCTCCCATCAATCGCGCGCGGTCGGCGAGGATCGCCTCGGTCCGCTCGGGCGCATGGCGGGCGAGTGCGGTGGCACGGCCGTCGATGCCGAGCTGACCGAGCAGGTCGCGCTGCGTCACCGGTCCCCAGGCGACCGCGCCCGCCGCCTGCGCCGCGGCGGCGAGCGTGGTGAAGTCGACATGCGCCGACAGATCGTTGTCGCCCGGCGTCTCGAACGGATTGGCGAAGCCGTGGCCGCGCACCGCCTGCAACGTCTCGCCGACCGCCGGTCCCTCGTAGCCGTAATCGATCGCGACCAGCGCGCCGCCCTGCGCGGCGATGCGGCGGCCGAGAGCCTGCATCACCGCGACGCTCGCCGGCGAAATTTCCAGCACCGATCCGGCGGGGGCGTCGCGGAGCGGTTCGGGGAGCAGGTCGACCGGTACCGCCTTGCCCGCGATCGGCAGGAACAACGTGTCCTGACAGGCGACCAGCCGTTCGTGCCAGCCCTCCCCGCGGCGGACGAGCTGGCGGATCGGCAAGGCGTCGAAGAATTCGTTGGCGACGACGAGCAGCGCGACGTCGCTGGGCAAGGTGTCGACGCCGTCGTGCCACGTCGCCTCCGGCACGCGCTCGGCCTGCGCGGCGCGAAGGACGGGGCTGGTCTCGACGAAATGCACCGCGGGGACGAGGCCCGCCTTGGCCATCGCGCGTAACGCGTCGGCGGCGAGCGTACCGCGACCGGGACCGAGCTCGACCCAGGCGACGTCGGGTCGTCCGGCGCGGTCCCACAGATCGGCGCACCACAGGCCGATCAGCTCGCCGAACATCTGGCTGATCTCGGGCGCGGTGACGAAATCGCCGCGCGCGCCGAACGGGTCGCGCGTCGCATAATAATGCGCGTTGGCGGCGGCCATGAACTGCGACACCGGCATCGGCCCGGCAAGGGTGATCGCGCGCGCGAGACGGTCGGGGAGGGGAGCTTCGGTCACCCGCCCGAAATGACGGTGCGGAGTGGACGGCGCAAGGGTTTAGCCGCCCTCCGCCCTCCTTCGTCATCCCCGCGAAGGCGGGGATCCAGACGCGCGGGTCCCCCTTTAAGCCGCTACGTCGGCGTGTATGGATCCCCGCCTCCGCGGGGATGACAGATGTGTGGGGGAGGGGTGGCCGAGGATAACTCCCCTTACGCCACGCTCTGCGTCCCCGCGATCGGCTCCACCCGCGTGCGGCGTTTCGGCGCGGTCAGCACGAGGTACAGGCCGCCGGCGATCATCGGCACGCACAGCCACTGGCCCATATGGATGCCGGTCGCCTCGATGAACGAGCCGCGGAACTGCGCATCGGGTTCGCGGAAGAATTCGACGATGAACCGCGCCACGCCATAGCCGAGCACGAACAGCCCGACGAGCTTGCCCGGCTGGTAGCGCGCCTTGGTCCGCCAGAAGGCGAACCACAGGATCGCGAACAGCACGATCCCCTCCAGCCCCGCCTCGTAGAGCTGGCTGGGGTGGCGCGCCGGCTCGGGCACGTCGAACGGCACGGTCCGCTCGAACACGATCGCCCAGGGCACGTCGGCGGGCTTGCCCCACAATTCGCCGTTCACGAAATTGGCCAGCCGGCCGAAGAACAGCCCGAACGGCACCACGCAGGCGATGTAATCGTGGACCCGCAGCCAGTCGAGCTTGTGCTTGCGCGCGAACAGGATGATCCCGATCGACGTGCCGATCACGCCGCCGTGGAAGCTCATGCCGCCGTCCCACAATCGCAGGATGCGGATCGGGTGGAGCAGCATCTCGGGCGCGTAGAACAGCACATAGCCGATCCGCCCGCCGAGGATGATGCCGAGCGTCGCATAGAAGACGAGGTCGTCGGCATGGCGCCGCGCCATCGGCGCGCCGGGCTGGGCGAGCAATTTGAGCAGATACCACCAGCCGACGAGGATGCCGGCGATATAGGCGAGGCTGTACCAGCGCAGCGTGAAGAAGCCGATCGAGAAGATGTCCGGGTGCAGCCCCAGATCGGCAAAACGGATGTGGCCGCCGCCCGCCGGGACGGCGGTGGGGGCGGCAGCGGCGAGCAACGGCAGGATCAAGGCTTTCCCCCAGGGTTTGGCGTCTGCATAGTGGGCCAAAGGCACAAGACCAAGCGGAGAGAGATATGAGGACGACGCTCGACGTGCGCATGGACGCGACCATGGCGGCGCTGACCGCGCCCGGCGGCATGCTGCCGCTCGGCACGGTGCAGCGCGATGGCCGCGACTATCCGGTCATCGCCGCCGCGCCGCCCTCGCTCCCTTATTATTTTGCCCATTATTGTCAGGAACATGCGGACAAGACCTTCCTCGTCTCGGGTGACGAGCGGCTGACCTTCGCGCAAGTGTATGCGGTCGCGACCGCAGTCGCCCAGGCGCTGGTCGCCGCGCACGGCATCGCGCGCGGCGACCGCGTCGGCATCGCGATGCGCAACTCGCCGGCGTGGATCGTGCTCTACATGGGCGTGGTGATGGCGGGCGGCGTCGCGACCCTGCTCAACGGCTGGTGGCAGGCCGAGGAACTGGCGGCGGCGATTCGCGAGGTGGAGTGCGCCTTGGTCTTCGCCGATGCGCCGCGGGCGAGGCGGCTTGCCGGCGTGCCCGCGCCGGTGGTCGCGATCGACGACACGTTGCCGCTGGCGCAGGCGCTCGCCGCGGTGACCGCCGCCGGCCAGCCCGACATGCCGCTGCCCGCCGTCGGGGCGGAGGATCATGCGACGATCCTGTTCACCTCGGGCTCGACCGGCCAGTCGAAGGGGGCGCTGTGCGACCATCGCAGCGTGATCCAGGGCGTCTTCAACTATCTCGCGCAGGCGCTCACCATGCTCGGCATCGCCGCGCAGGACGGCAACGCGCCGACCGAACAGCCCTCGACGCTGCTGACGCTGCCGCTGTTCCACGTCACCGCCGAAGTGCCGGTGCTGCTGCAGAGCTTCGCGATGGGGCGCAAGCTGGTGCTGATGCCGAAATGGGACGCGGGCGAGGCGATGCGGCTGATCGCGCAGGAGCGGATCAGCTATTTCGTCGGGGTGCCGCTGATGAGCTTCGAGATCCTGACCCATCCCGATCGCGCCGATTACGATCTCTCGACCGTCACCGATTTCGCCGCCGGCGGCGCGCCGCGCCCGGTCGAGCACGTCCGCCGCATCGATGCCGAGATGGGCGGCGGCGCGCCGCTGATCGGGTACGGGCTCACCGAGACCAATGCGGTCGGCACGGGCAATTGGCGGACCAACTATCTCGCCAAGCCGAACAGCGCCGGTCGCGCCTCGCCCCCGCTGGTCGATCTCGCCATCCTCGACGATGCCGGCGCACCGGTGGCGCAGGGCGCGCGCGGCGAGGTGGCGATCCGCTCGATCTGCAACTTCCTCGGCTATTGGAACCGGCCCGAGGCGACCGCGGCCTGCATGACCGCCGACGGCTATTTCCGCACCGGCGACATCGGTTATCTCGACGCGGACGGCTATCTGTTCATCGTCGACCGCAAGAAGGACATCATCATCCGCGGCGGCGAGAATATCTCGTGCCAGGAGGTCGAGGCGGCGCTCTACGCGCATCCCGCGGTGGCCGAGGCGGCGGTGTTCGGCCTGCCCGACGCGCGCTTCGACGAGGTGCCCGGCGCGGTCGTCCAGCCGCGCGACGGCGAGACGCTGAGCGAGGGCGAATTGCAGGCGTTCCTGTCCGACCATATCGCCGCCTTCAAGGTGCCGACCCGCATCTGGATCGCCGACGCGCCGCTGCCGCGGCTGGGGACCGAGAAGATCGACAAGGTCGCGCTGCGCGAGACGTATCGGGCGCTGGTCGCGGCCTGAGCGGTCGCTCAGTCGGTCAGGCCGTGCATCAGCAGCAGCGCGACGAAGGTCAGCAGCGCCGCCCAGGCGAAGACGAGCAGCGCCGCGGTCCGCCACAGCGCCGAAACCCTGCGCAGCGTATAGGCGCCGCGCAGCTGGCGGTACATGTGCAGCGGCGGCAGCGCGAACACCGCCAGCACGATCCAGCCACTGCCCAGCCCCGCGACGCCGAGCAGCATCAGCGCGATCACCATCAGCATCATGAAGGCGAGGCTGTAGGTGACGAAGATCGCATGGTCGTACAGGCCGAAGCGCCGCCGCCACAGGAACAGCAGGGCGACGAACGGCGTCGAGATCGGGATCAGCAGCCAGCTATATTTGTAGGCGCTTGATTGCAGCTTGTAGAGCGCGAGACCCGGGTTCTTGCTCGCCTTCTGCAATCCATGGTCGAGTTTCCCCCATCCCGTCTTCGCATTGGTCATTGCGGAGGGGATGTCGCCGGTTTCACCGCCGTTGACACGTTTGAGCGCGGCGATCGCGGTGCGTAGCGAGGCGATGTCCTTGTCGACCTGTCCCGTCGGCCTGCCCGCGGCGACCAGCTGCGCGCGCTGCGCCTCCGCTTTGTCGAGCCCCTGCTGCGCCTTCTCGGCACCGCGCGCCAGGCCGACGACGTTGCTGTTCATCCGCTCGGGCGTGACCAGTTCGGCGATGTCGCCGCCGAGCGCGCTGATCGTCGCGAACATCAGGAAGACGGTGAACAGGAACAGCGCGAGCGGCGAGACGAAGCGCGCACGCTCGCCGGCGACGTAGCGGCGGGTGAGGTCGCCGGGCCGCCACAGCAGCATCGGCAGCGTCCGCCAGATCTTGCCTTCGAAGTGGAAGACGCCGTGCGCGATCTCGTGGCCGATCGCGCCGACGCTGCGATGGACGTGGCCGCTCTGCCCGCAGGCATGGCAATGCGCGCCGATCAGCCGCGTCCCGCAATTGAGGCACAGGCCGCTGCCGTGGCCATGGCCCGCGTGTTCGCCCGCATGTGGCTCGACCGCCCGTGCGCCGAGCGCCCCGGTGATGAGGTCGCCTGCTGCTGTGATATCCCCCGACATGGCATGGACGTAGCAAGAGTGCGATCGTGGCGCGAGAGGGGAGATCGTGGTAACGAAGCTTATGGCCGACGCAGAGAATCCGACCGAATTGATCGCCGAGATGGGGCGGCGCGCCCGCATCGCCGCCGCCACGCTGGCGGGGATGCCGACCGCCGCCAAGGCCGCCGGGCTGCGCGCTGCCGCGGCGGCGCTGCGTTCCGCGGAGACGGCGATCCTCGCCGCCAACGCGCGCGACATGGCGGCGGGCGAGGCGCGCGGCCTTTCGGCGGCGCTGCTCGACCGGCTGAAGCTCGACGCGGGGCGGATCGCCGGCATGGCCGCGGGGGTCGAGGCGGTGGCGGGGCTCGCCGATCCGGTCGGGCAGGTGATCGACCGCAGCGAGCGGCCTAACGGCCTGCAACTCAGCCGCGTCCGGGTGCCGATCGGGGTGATCGGTATCATCTACGAATCGCGCCCCAACGTCACCGCCGACGCCGCGGCGCTGTGCGTGATGGCGGGCAATGCCGCGATCCTGCGCGGCGGATCGGAGGCGGTGCACAGTAACCGGGCGATCCATGCGGCGCTCGCGGCGGGCTTCGCCGCGGCGGGGCTGCCGGCGGATGCGGCGCAACTGGTGCCGGTCACCGATCGCGCCGCGGTCGGCGCGATGCTGGCGGCGGAGGGCGCGATCGACCTCGTCGTACCGCGCGGCGGCAAGAGCCTCGTCGCGCGCGTCCAGGCGGAGGCGCGGGTGCCGGTGCTCGCGCATCTCGACGGCATCAACCACGTCTATGTCGACGGCTCCGCCGATCCGGCGATGGCGCGAACGATCGTCGTCAACGCCAAGATGCGCCGCACCGGCATCTGCGGCGCGATGGAGACTTTGCTGATCGACCGGGACTTCGCCGCGCCGGTCGACTTGGTCGAGGCGTTGCAGGAGGCGGGGTGCGAGGTGCGCGGTGATCCGGTCGAGGCCTCGATCGGCGAGATCGTCAAACCGGCGGATGCGGCGGACTGGGACACCGAATATCTCGATGCGATCGCCTCGGTTGCCCTGGTCGACGGTGTCGAGGGCGCGATGGCGCATATCGCCCGCCACGGCTCGCACCATACCGACGCGATCGTCGCCGGGGATGCCGCGGTCGCCGAACGCTTCCTTGCCGAGGTCGACAGCGCGATCGTGCTGTGGAACGCCTCGACGCAATTTGCCGACGGCGGCGAGTTCGGCCTCGGCGCGGAGATCGGCATCGCCACCGGTCGCCTCCACGCCCGCGGGCCGGTCGCGCTGGAGGGGCTGACGACCTACAAATGGATCGGGCGGGGGACGGGGCAGGTGCGCGGTTGATCTCACCGCCCACAGGGCATAGCTTGTGATCATGGACCCGCGGTCGATCATCCCGCTTGATATGGACGAGTCGCTGCGAACCGCGTTGCACGCCGCTGCGGCATGGCGGCATATGTCCGTCGACGATTATCTGCGCGATGTGATCGGCACGGCAGTGCGGATGGATACCGAGCTTGCCGCGTTCGTGCAGGAGGGCATCGACTCCGCGGATCGTGGCGAGCTCATCAGCCAGGACGAAATGGAAGCCTGGTTCGAGGCGCGATACCGGTCCGCCGCCGCCGAATGAGCGCGGCATCCTGGACACGCCGTGCGAAGGCTGATCTGGCACGTGCGGACGATTACTATAGGACGATCGATCCGCGTCATGCCTATCGCATCGGTCAGGCGGCAATCGCCGCGGCGCGGTTTCTCGCAGACTATCCGTATGCGGGCAGCGTCCTTGGCGGTCCTTCCCGCAAATGGCGGATCAAGCATACGGATTACCTTTTGATCTATCGAGTGACGGACGACGGCGTCGAAATCGTAAGAATGCGGCATGCCCATGAGAACTGGCGCACCGATCCTTGACCCCCACCGGCATTCTCGGCGGGTCGTTCAACCCCGCGCATCGCGGGCATCGTGCGATCACGCTCGCCGCGATCCGCGCGCTCGATCTCGACGAGGCCTGGTGGCTGGTGTCGCCGGGCAATCCGCTGAAGGACGGGGTCGGCGACATGGCGCCGCTCGCGATGCGGCTCGCCTCGGCGAAGCGGCAGGCGCGGCGTGCGCCGATCCGCGCGACCGATATCGAGGCGCGGCTGCACACCCGCTACACGCTCGACACGTTGCGCAAATTGCAGCGCCGCTACCCGCGTCGGCAGTTCATCTGGCTGATGGGCGCGGACAATCTGGCGCAATTCCATCGCTGGCGCGGCTGGCGCGAGATCGCGCGTACGATGCCGATTGCGGTGATCGCGCGTCCGGGGTATGAGCGGGCTGCCCGGGCGAGTGTCGCCATGGGTTGGCTGCGACGCTTCCAACGGCCCGCAAGCCACGCGAAGCATTGGACGATGTGGAGATTGCCGGCACTCGTGCTGTTGCGCTTCCGCCCCGACCCTACCTCCGCTACCGCGGCCCGTGCGGCCGATCCCGACTGGCACCGGCGCCACCCGGCCCAGCAACCCAGGAGTCCCCTTGGCGACTAACCCCCAAGCCGTGCGTCCGGCCGACCCGGCCGAAGTCGACGCGCTGCACCGGCTGATCATGGCGTCTCTCGAAGACGATCAGGCCGAGGACGTGATCACCATTCCGCTCGCCGGCAAGTCGACGATCGCCGATCATATGGTGATCGCCAGCGGCCGTTCGACGCGTCAGGTCGCCTCGATGGCGAACAAGCTCGCCGAGAAGATCAAGGCCGAATTCAAGCGCAGCGTGCGGATCGAAGGCCTGCAGACCGCCGACTGGGTGCTGATCGACGCGAACGACGTCGTCGTCCACCTGTTCCGGCCCGAGGTGCGCACCTTCTACAATCTGGAACGGATGTGGCAGTTCGGCGATACCGTGTCGTCGTCGCTGAAGCCGCTGCCCGTTCCCCCCGCCGCTTCGACGCCCGAGGCCTGACATCCTTCTGCATGTCGTGGCGCGCGGACGGATCGGACGTTCGCCCGAGGCCGAGCTGGTCGCGCGCTACCTCAAGCGGATCATCTGGCCGACGCGCGTCACCGAGCTGCCCGACACCGGCGGCAAGCTGCCCGCGCTCGAGCCGCAGACGGTCCGCGTGCTGCTCGACGAAAAGGGCGAAGTGCTGGGGTCGCTCGACTTCGCGCGCCGGCTGGAGCGCTGGCGCGACACCGGCACGCGCGAGGTCCGCTTCCTGATCGGCGCGGCGGATGGCTTCGGCGATGCCGAGCGCGCCGAGGCGGACCTGTTGCTGTCGTTCGGGCGCGCAACCTGGCCGCATATGCTCGCGCGGGCGATGCTGGCGGAGCAATTGTTCCGCGCGACGTCGATCCTCGCGGGGCATCCGTACCACCGGGAGGGGTGATGGCCGCGTCGCTGTCATCCCGCCGCGACGGGAGGGCGTCGAGAGCGCCGGAAGGGGGCAGGCGGATCGCTTTGTGGTGCCTCGCGCTGCTCGCGCTCGCGCTTCCCGCGCAGGGCCAGACCCTCACCGACCAACGCCAGCGCCTCGCCGCTGCCCGGCGCGACGCCACGCTCGCCGCACGCCGCGCCGACGATCTCGCCCGCGATGCCGCCGCCGAACGCGACGCCGCCGACAAGGCACGCGCCGAGGAGGCCGCGCTGACCGCCCGCGTCGCCGCCGCCGAAGCGACCCTCGCCGCCGCTCGTGCCCGGCAGGCGATCGTCGCGCGGCTGCTCGCCGACCAGCAGGGCCGCCTCGCCGCGCAGCAGCAACCCGTCGCGCGACTGCTCGCCGCGCTGACCGCGCTCGCCCGCCGCCCCGCGCTGGTGGCGATCGCCCAGCCCGGCTCGGTCGACGATCTCGTCCACGTCCGCGCGGTGCTCGGCGGCGCGCTGCCCGTGGTCCGGGCGCGTACCGACGCGGTGCGTCAGGCGATCGCGCGCACCCGCGCCTTGCAGGCCGACGCCGCGCTCGCCGCCAAGGCGTTGCGCGACGGGCGCGTGCGGCTCGAAGCCGATCGCACCGCGCTCGCCCGCCTCGAGGCGACGCACCGGCAGCGTAGCGAGACGCTCGGCCGCACCGCGATGAGCGAATCGGACCGCGCGCTGGCGCTCGGCGAGCGCGCCCGCGATCTCGTCGATTCGCTCGGCGCCGGCGATGTCGCGCGCGTCCGCGCCGCCGATCTCGCCGCGCTGCCGGGGCCGCTGCCGCGCCCGCTCGCCCCGGGCAGCATCGCGCCGGCACCCGCCCCCGGCGTCTATCGGCTGCCGGTGCGCGGTCGGCTCGTCACCGGGCTCGACGAGATATCCGACGCCGGCGTCCGCGCGCGCGGCCTGACCTTCGCCGTCGCCGCCGATGCGCCGGTAATCGCGCCGGCGGGCGGCATCGTCCGTTATGCCCGCGCCTTCCGCGGCTATCGCGGCATCGTCATCATCGATCATGGCGACGGCTGGACCAGCCTCGTCACCGGCCTCGGCGCAACCCGCGTCCGGGCCGGCCAGCGCGTCGCCGCGGGCATGCCGCTCGGTCGCGCCGCCGCCGGCGAGGCGCCGCAAATCACCGTCGAGCTGCGCCGCCGCGGCCGGCCGATGGACATCGCCGCGCTGCTCGGCTGAGCCGGCCGCGAAGTCAGCCTGCATTCAGCCGCGCTGCGCTTTGCTCCGGCCCGAGAATGCGGCTAAACGAGCCCAGTCTCTCCGCCTTCAGGATGTTCGATGGCCCGTCCGCTACTTACCGCGACTGCACTCCTCGGCTCGCTGTCCCTCATCCCGCTCGCGACGCAGGCGATGGCCGCGGTCGACACCGATACCTATCGCGAATTTGACCAGTTCCTCGACGTCTTCAACCGGATCAAGTCGGACTATGTCGACAAGGTCGACGACCAGAAGCTGATCAAGGGCGCGATCCAGGGCATGCTCGCCAGCCTCGATCCGCATTCGAGCTACGTCGACGCGCTCGACTATGACAATCTGCGCATCCAGACCGAGGGCAATTACGGCGGCCTCGGCCTCACCGTCCAGATGGAGGACGGCGCGGTCAAGGTCGTTGCGCCGCAGGAAGATGCGCCCGCGCAGCGCGCCGGCGTCAAGTCGGGCGATTACATCACCCATATCGACGGCAAGCTGATCTACGGCGAGACGCTCGACGAGGCGGTGGCGCTGATGCGCGGCAAGCCGGGCACCAAGATCAGCCTGACGCTGGTGCGGCCCGGCCAGACCAAGCCGGTCGAGGTGACGATGAACCGCGAGGTGATCGTCCAGAAGCCGGTGAAATGGGAAGTCCGCGGCGACGTCGGCTACGTCAACATCAACACCTTCTCGGAAAGCACCGGCGCCGACACCCGCGCCGCGATCATGGCGATCGACAAGAGCCTCGGCCACCGCCCCCTCGGCTATGTCGTCGACCTGCGCGACAATGGCGGTGGCCTGCTGACGCAGGCGATCGCGGTCAGCGACGCCTTCCTCGATCACGGCGAGATCGTCTCACAGCGCGGGCGAGAAAAGAGCGACATTGAACGCTATTTCGCCAAGCCCGGCGACGACGCGCACGGCCTGCCGGTCGTCGTGCTGACCAACCCCGGCACCGCCTCCGCCTCGGAGATCGTCGCCGGCGCGTTGCAGGACCATCACCGCGCGCTGGTGATGGGCGAGCGCAGCTTCGGCAAGGGTTCGGTGCAGACGCTGCTGCCGCTCGGTCCGCAGACCGCGCTGCGCCTCACCACCGCGCGCTATTATACGCCGTCGGGGCGCAGCGTGCAGGAGGGCGGGATCGAGCCCGACATCAAGGTGCCGCAGATCAGCGACCCCGATTTCAAGTCGCGCCCGGTGTTCCGCGAGGCCGATTTGCGCCGCCATCTGATCAACGAGGTCAAGGCGGACAACAAGATCCTCGAGGAGGACACCAAGGACGATCCGCGCTTCGCGATGACCGCCGACCAGCTCAAGAAGCAGGGCATCGACGATTTCCAGCTCTATTATGCGCTGAAGACCGTGGCGCGACTCGGCGGCCCGGCGCAGGTCGCCGCGGCGACCAAGCCCCGCCCGATCCCGGCTGCGACGCCGACCCCGCCGGCGAAGTGAGGGCGGAATGACCCGTAACGAGCGCCTCGCCCGCTGGATCGCGCTGCTGCTGCCTGCGGCGCTGCTCGCCGGCGCGTGGGGCTCGCAGCTGGTCGGGCATCTCTACCCGTGCGAGATGTGCCATTGGCAGCGCTGGCCGCATTATGCCGCGCTGCCCTTCGCTTTGCTCGCCTTCGTCGTGCCGCAGCGGAGTATCGCCAAGGCGTTCGTCATCGTCGCCGCGCTGCTGATCGCGGTGTCGGGCGCGATCGGCGTCGCGCATGCCGGGGTCGAATATCATTGGTGGAACGGCTTCACCGCCTGCACCCAGACGGTCGACCTGCGCGGCCTCGGACCCGACGCGCGGCTGGCGGCGTTGATGAAGGCGCCGGTGATCCGCTGCGACGTCGCGCAATGGAGCCTCGGCGGGATTTCGCTCGCCGGCTTCAACGCGATCCTTTCGCTTGGCGGCGCCGGTCTTATCTTGTGGCTGATGAGGAAAGCGCGATGACGGCAGAGACCCCGCAGCCCGCCCGCCGGTGGAAGCCCGGCGACCGGCGCGAACCGACCGAGGCGATGATCCGCGTCGATCAGGCCGGCGAATTCGGCGCGATCCGCATCTATGCGGGTCAGCTCGCGGTGTTCGGCGATCGTCATCCGGCGAGCCGCGCGATCCACCATATGGCGAGCCAGGAGGAACGCCACCGCGCTTTCTTCGACGATCTGATCGTCAAGCGCGGCGTCCGCCCGACGCTGCTCCAGCCGATCTGGGACAAGGCGGGGTTCGCGCTCGGCGCGATCACCGCGGCGATCAGCCCCAATGCGGCGATGGCCTGCACCGCGGCGGTCGAAACCGTGATCGACACCCATTATCAGGAGCAGCTCGACGAACTCGGCGCGAGCGAGCCCGAGCTGACCGAGGCGATCCGCGACTTCCAGGCGGAAGAGCTGGAGCATCGCGACCATGCGCTCGCCGCGGGCGCCGAGAATGCCATCGCCTATCCGGTGCTGAGCGGGCTGATCCGGCTCGGTACGCAGGCGGTGATCGCCGCGGCGAAGCGGATTTGAGAGGAAGACCCATGCGTAGGATCATCGCCACCGCCCTGTTGCTGACCGCCGCCGCGGCGCCGGCCCAGCAGGCGACGCCCGGCGCGGCGCAGGTGACGTCGACCCCCGCCGGCCCCGCCGCCGCCAAGCCGGTGGTGATCGCCACCCCGGGCGAGGTCGCCAAGCGCGCACCGGTCAACGGCGTTCTCGTTCTCTATGGCAACGAACGCTGCCCGACCAACAACGACGGACAGGAGATCGTGATCTGCGAACGGCGCAGCGCGCGCGAGCAATATCGCGTCCCCAAGGAGCTGCGCGAATTCCAGGTGACGCCGCAGAACGAAAGCTGGGCGGCGCGCGCGCAGGGCACGCTCGACGCGGGCGTCGGCGTCAACGGCACGGGCAGCTGCTCGACGGTCGGCGCGAGCGGCCAGACCGGCTGCTTCCTCCAGAACGCCCGCGCCGCGCGCAAGGAGAATCAGGCACGCAAGGCCGAAGAGGCGCGCGTCCCGTGATGACCCGCCGGTCGCAGCGGTAACGACGGCATCACGCCGCCCATGCGTGATCTCCGCATCGTGCTGTTCGCGCTCGTCTGGTTCAGCTGCGCCTGGTTCGGCTCTTGGGAGCTCAACCCCAATAATGCGACGCGGATGTTCGCCGCGATCAGCTTGGTCGAGGATGGCGATGCGACGATCGACGAATTCGCTCCTCTGACGATCGACAAGGCGAGCTTCGACGGTCACGCCTATCTCGACAAGGCGCCGGGCATGACGCTGATGGCGCTCCCCGCGGTGTGGATCGCCGACGCGGCGACTGGGATGCGCGCGACACGATTCGGCAACGCCCCCGCCGGCCCCGAATTCGAACGCTACCTCCGGTTGCGCACCCGCATCGCCGCCGCGATCGGCCCGGCGCTGCTCACTGCGCTCGCTGCCGTGCTGCTCTTCGATCTCGCCGCCGGGCTGACCGGCAGCGTCGCGGCCGGGCTGTTCGCCGCGCTGGGCTATGCATTGGGCACGCCGGTCTGGGGCTGGTCGACGACATTGCTGGGCCATGCCGTGGTCGCCGATTGCTATGCCATCGCATTCTGGGCGATCTGGCGCGGCAGCCGCCCCGGTGCGCAGGGCGCGGGCGCGGCGGCGCTCGCCGGCGCAGCGCTCGGCTGGGCGGTGGTGGTGGAGCATCAGGCGGTGCTCGCCGCGGTGCCGATCGCCGGCTGGGCGCTCTGGCGGCTGCGCGACCGGCCCGACCGGTTGCGCCTCGCCGGCGTCGCGATCGCCGCGGGCGTGGTCGCGCTGCTGCCGCTCGCGCTCTACAATTTCGTCGCCTTCGGCACGCCGTTCCGCGTCGGCTATTCCGGCGTCGTCGGCTGGGAGGGGATGCATCAGGGGCTGTTCGGGCTCGGCTGGCCGCGCTTGTATGCGATGCGTGCGGTGCTGCTCAGCTTCCAGCTCGGGCTGATCTGGGTCGCGCCGGTGCTGCTGCTGGCACCGCTCGGCCTGTGGTACTGGCTGCGCCGTCCGCCGCTGCGGCCGGTGGCGCTCGCCGCCACGCTGAGCGCGCTGATCGTGCTGCTGGTCAATGCCGCCTACGTCTATTGGGACGGCGGCAATACCACCGGGCCGCGCTTCCTGATCCCGGCGGTGGCGCCGCTCGCGCTCGGGCTGGCGGCGGAATGGATGCGCGCCGGCGGCCGCGGCGAGCGGATCGCGATGAGCCTGTTGCTGACGCTGTCGATCGCGATCAACGCCATGATCGCCGCCGCCGAGATCTTCGCGCCGCCGCTCGTCATCTTCCCGATCTGGCAATGGGTGCGCCCCGCCTTCCTGCGCGGTGGTCTGCGCACCGTGCCGAACGAATGGTTCGGCTGGACGCCATGGGCGGGCTTTGGCGTGTGGGCGGTGCTGGCGCTGCCGATGCTCGGCTGGCTGGTCTGGCGGGTGCGTCGCGTTCAGCCGTGACGCTTGAGCCCGCGCACCCGGTGCCAGATGTAGAAGGCGACCAGCGCGATCAGCACGATTCCGATCAGCAGGTCGGCGCGGTGGAAGGCGGCCTTGACGCGCGGGTCGCTGTTCCATTTGTCGCCGAGCTTCATGCCGACCCAGGCGAGGCCGAAGCACCACGGCCATGAGCCGAGGAAGGTATAGACGTGGAACGGCACCAGCCGCATTCGCGCGACGCCGGCGGGAAAGGCGATGAAGCTGCGGATCACCGGCAGCAGCCGGCCGATCAGCACCGCGAGACTGCCCCAGCGCGCGAAGAAGCGGTCGGCGGCGTCGAGCTCGCCCGGCCCGATCAGGACGTAGCGGCCCCAGCGCTCGGCCATCGGCCGGCCGCCGCGCTTGCCGACCTCATAGCCGACGATCGAGCCAATGTTGCAGCCGATCGCGCCCGCGGTCGCGGCGAGAATCAGGTCGAACCGCCCGGTCGAGACGAGATAGCCGGCGAACGGCATGATGATCTCGGAGGGGAGCGGGATGCACGCGCTCTCTATCGCCATCAGGATCGCGATGCCGACATAGCCGCCGCTGGAGATCACCCAGATGGTGAAGGTGGCGAGAACGCCCAGGATCTTTTCGAACATGGGACCGGGACTTGGCGGATCGGGGCGGCCAAGGGAAGGGGGAACCGGGCGGCGACCCCATGCGCTCGTGCCATTATGGATGACCTTACCTTCAACGACGGCCGCACGATGCCGCGGCTCGGCCTCGGCACCTGGAAGCTCCCCGACCCGCAGGCGCCACTGGTGGTGCGCCGCGCGCTCGACCTCGGCTATCGGCTGATCGACACCGCTGCGATCTACGGCAACGAGCGCGGCGTCGGCGAGGGCGTCCACGGCAGTGCGGCGTTCCTCACCACCAAATTGTGGAACGACCGGCAGGGCGATCCCGAGGCGGCGCTCGACGAAAGCCTCGCTTTGCTCGGGGTCGACGCGGTCGATCTGTACCTGATCCACTGGCCGGCGCCGGGGCAGGGGGAATATGTCGACGCGTGGAAGGCGCTGGTCGGCTTGCGCGATGCGGGCAAGACGCGGTCGATCGGCGTGTCCAACTTCCTCCCCGAGCATCTCGACGCGATCATCGATGCGACCGGGGTGACGCCGGTGCTCAACCAGATCGAGCTGCACCCCTATCACCAGCGCCGCGAGGAGCGCGCCTATCACGACGCGCACGGTATCGTGACGCAAGCGTGGAGCCCGCTCGGGCAGGGCGGCGAGTTGCTGCGCGATGATGCGATCGTCCGCGTGGCGGAGAAGCACGGCCGCTCCCCGGCGCAGGTGGTGATCGCCTGGCATCTCGCCCACGGCCTGTCGGTGATCCCCAAGGCGGCGGACGCCGAGCACATGACCGACAATTTCGCCGCGCTCGACCTGACGCTGGACGAGGACGACGTCGCGGCGATCGACGCCCTCGAAACCGGCGAACGCATGGGTCAGGACGCGCGAACGATGTGACCCAAGTCATCCCCGGCGGGGGCAGGGCTATCGCGTATGATTGCGGTGATGAGGTTCGATCGGTTCTATTATCAAATCCGTCACCCCGGACTCGTTCCGGGGTCCACGGGGCCGCAGGAGAATGGTATCGAGCCAAGCCTTTTTCCTCGCCGCAGGGTGGACCCCGGAACAAGTCCGGGGTGACGAGGTAAGCTTGGGAGACGACCGGCTCGCGCGCGCGTCCATATACGATAGCCCTCGCCGTGCCGGGGAGGCTTACCCCGCCGCCGCCTTCGCCTTCTTCAGATCCTCGACGAACCGCGCGAATTCGTCCTCCTTCTGCGCCGGGTCGGGCAGGCGGAGGAGATAGCTCGGATGCACCGTGATCCACGCCTCGCCACCCTCCGGCAGCCGCAGCGCCTGCCCGCGCTCGCGACCGATCGTCACCGCCCGCCCGAACAGCGAGCGGCCCGCCGTCGCGCCGAGTGCCACCGTCACCTGCGGGCGCACCAGCATCTGCTCCTGCTCGATCCACCAGCGGCACGCCTGGATCTCGCCGGTATCGGGCTTGGCGTGGATGCGGCGCTTGCCGCGCTGCTCGAACTTGAAATGCTTGACCGCATTGGTGACGTAGACGCGCGACCGGTCGATCTCCGCCGCGGCGATCGCGCGATTGAACACCTGCCCCGCCGGACCGACGAATGGCGTGCCGGCGAGATCCTCCTGATCGCCCGGCTGTTCGCCGACGAACATCATCCGCGCATCGACCGGCCCCTCGCCGAACACCGTCTGCGTCGCATGTTTGTAGAGATGGCAGCGGGTGCACGTCGCCGCCTCGTCGCGCAGCGCCGCCCAGGCCGCCTGCACATTGTCGCCGATCGTCGGCGCCTCGCGTGACTGGGTGATCATCCCGCTCTCCCGTGCCTGCGCGCCGGCGATCAATTGCCCGACGAGCGCCGTCTCCGGCATGTTCTTCCAATATTTGCGCGGCATCTCCTTGAGCATCGCGCCGACCTTGACGCGTGCCGGGTTGAAGATGCTGGCATAATAGGTCTTCCACACCTCTTCGGTGGGATCGCCGTCGGGGGCGTCGCCTTTGCTCGCGCCCGGCCCTTCCGAAAGCGCCTTGCCGTCCCAGTGCAGCGACACCTCGGGCGTCAGGATCGACCAGCGCATGCTGGCGAAGCGGTTGACGAAGAAGGCGGCGTTGGCGCGGACGATATGATGTTCGGGCTCGAACCAGGCGACGTAGCGGCTGGCGCCAGCGTCGTCGGCGACCTCACGAAAGCGCAGGAAGGCGCGCATCTTGTGGATGTCGCGACGGACATTCTTGGCGATCACCTCCAGCTTGCGGATGAGTGGATCGGCGTGATCCTCCATCAGCTTGGGTTCGCGGCGCAGCCGGTGCAGCACGGTATAGAGCAAGGCGAACCGCTCGGGCTCGGCCGCCATCACCACGCTGCGCGCGAGGTCGATGAACGCGCGCGGCACCGACAGCGTCCCGACCGGCGGCGGCGGAGCCGATTCCTCGGCGGCGGCGGCGAACAGGTCGGCGGGGGTATCGCCGACCTGCCACACCACGTCGTCCGGCGGCACGTCCCCCGCCGCGAGCGCCCGCGCGGTATCGCGCCAGGCGTCGAAATCGTCGGGCGCGGGGAGGGTCGCCAACCGCATGCCGGATCAGTCCCGCTCGTCGCCGCCGGGCGGATTGTCCCTGGCGATCTCCAGCTCCTCGGGCTTGCGCTCCTCGTAGATCGTCGCGAGCTCCGCCTCGGTGCTGTCGTCGAGTTCCTCGGCGGCGGCGGGGAACATCTCTTCCTCTTCCTCGGTGATGTGATGCTCGTAGCGGCGGCGCATGTGGAAGAATTTCTCGCTCCACGCATCCGAACCGAACTCTTCGTCGGCCATCTCGCCGAGCAGGTCGTCGACTTCCTTATGCTCGCTCACCGAATGACGCGCATCGTCGCGCAGCTCGGGATCGCGCAGCATCGTCGCGTAAAGCGATTCCTCCTCGGCGGCGGCATGGCTCTGGATTTCGAGCCGGAACGCCTCGAACAGCTGCTTCCGCTCGTCGCTCGCGCCCTGCAGGTCGGCGAGCTGCTTCAACATATCGCGGTGCTTGTCGTGATCGCGTTTCAGGTCCGCGTAGATCTGCGCCAGCGCCATGATCGTATCTCCTTCGCGGCAACCAACCGGCGAGGGCGCGGGGCGTTTCACCTGTGAGTCATTCTCATGCGGCGAACAATTCGAGCTGCTGGCGCCTAGGCGCGACGAGCGGCTTGAGATCGGCGCGATCGGTGAGCAGCACCGGCCGCCAGTCCTCGGCGACGATGAACGGCCGCACTTTCGTGACGCTCACCGTCAGCCGCGCGACATCGTCGAGCCGCAGCCGCCGCCAGCGCCGGCTGGCGACGATCCGGTCGACCGCCTTCACGCCGAGCCCCGGGACACGCAGCAGCATCTCGCGCGGCGCGCGGTTGACGTCGACCGGGAAGCTCTCGCGGAATTTGAGCGCCCAGGCGAGCTTGGGATCGATGTCGAGCGGCAGCATGCCGGTCGCATCGTCCGCCGCGGCGACCACCTCGTGCGGGCTGTAATCGTAGAAGCGCATCAGCCAGTCGGACTGATACAGGCGATGCTCGCGCATCAGCGGCGGGCGTTGCAGCGGCAGCACCGTGCTCGCATCGGGGATCGGGCTGAACGCGCTGTAATAAACGCGGCGCAGGCCGAACCGGTCGTAAAGCGTCGAGGCGCGGGTGACGATCTCGCCGTCGGTCGCGGCATCGGCGCCGACGATCATCTGCGTCGACTGGCCGGCGGGGGCAAAGCGCGGTGCGGATTTGTACTTCTTGCGGGCATCGCCATTGTCCGCGATCGACGTCTTGACGTCCTTCATCGCGCCCTCGATCCGCGCGCCGTCCTTTTCGGGCGCGAGCCGCTTCAGCCCGCTGACCGTCGGCAGCTCGACGTTGATCGAGACGCGATCGGCATAGAGCCCCGCCTGATGCACCAGTTCGGGATCGGCGTCGGGGATCGTCTTGAGGTGGATATAGCCACGGAAGTGATGATCCTCGCGCAACGACCGCGCGACCTCGACCATCTGCTCCATCGTATAGTTCGATGACTTGATGATGCCCGAAGAGAGGAACAGCCCTTCGATGTAATTGCGCTTGTAGAAGGAGATGGTGAGGTTGACGACCTCCTGCGCGGTAAAGCGCGCGCGGCGGACGTTGCTGCTCTTGCGGTTGATGCAATAATGGCAGTCGAAGATGCAGCTGTTGGTCAGCAGGATCTTGAGCAGACTGATACAGCGGCCGTCGGGCGCATAAGCGTGGCAGATGCCCATGCCCTCGGTCGATCCCAGCCCCTTGCCGTCGCGGCTGTCGCGCTTGGCGGTGCCAGACGAAGCGCAGGACGCATCATATTTCGCCGCATCGGCGAGGATCGCCAGCTTTTCACGGGTGTCGAGCTGGGCCATCTGTTCGATATACGTTCCGCGACCCTTTGGAACAAGGGGCGGTGGAAACACGATTTTCATCGCCGGCAACACGGCCGCAATCCGCGTCGTGCAGACAGGATCGGCAGGGGGATGGAAGAGGAACGCGCCATGACCCGCAACGACACGCCCTATCTGTCCGACCGATCGTTCGTCGAAGCGGTCCGTGCGATCCAGGCGGATCATCCCGCCGCCGCCGCGGTGCATCAGGAGATGTGCCTGCTCTACACGGGCCGGGTGCTCGCCGACCTGTTGCGCGGGCGGCGGGGGTGATGGGGCCGCGCAAACCCCAATTACTGCCGTTCGCCCTGAGCCTGTCGAAGGGCAAGTGAGTCTCAGGCCCTTCGACAGGCTCAGGGCGAACGGGAAGGAACGAGCGCCGGCTATTCCGCCGCCAGCAGCGACGTCGCGCCGCCGAGGTCGACCGACACCAGCCGGCTGACGCCGCGCTCGACCATCGTCACGCCGAACAGGCGGTGCATCCGGCTCATCGTCACCGCATTGTGCGTGACGATCAGATAGCGGGTGTCGGTCTCGCGCGACATGCGATCGAGCAGGTCGCAGAAGCGCTCGATATTGGCGTCGTCGAGCGGCGCATCGACCTCGTCGAGCACGCAGATCGGCGCAGGGTTCGTCAGGAACAAAGCGAAGATCAGCGCCACCGCGGTCAGCGCCTGTTCGCCCCCCGACAACAGCGTCAAGGATTGCAGCCGCTTGCCCGGCGGTTGCGCGAGGATCTCAAGCCCCGCCTCGAGCGGATCGTCCGAATCGACCAGTTCGAGATGCGCCGCGCCGCCGTCGAACAAGGTGCTGAACAGCCGCCGGAAATGCCCGTCGACCGCCGCGAAGGCGGCGAGCAGCCGCTGCCGCCCCTCGCGGTTGAGCGTGCCGATCGAGCCGCGCAGCCGGTTCACCGCCTGCCCCAGTTCGTCGCGCTCGGCGGAATTGGTCCGGCTCGCGCCTTCCAGTTCGGCGAGTTCGCGTTCGGCGACGAGATTGACCGGCCCGATGCGTTCGCGATCCGCGGTGAGCCGGTCGTGCGTCGCGGCTTCCTCGGCGGGGCCGCGGACCTCGGTGACCGCGAAGCCGAGCCGCTCGGGCAACACCGGCGCCGGACATTCGAACCGTTCGCCCGCCAGCCGGCCGAGCTCGACCCGCCGCTGCGCGTGATTCTCCAGCCGCACGGTGGTGCCGGCGCGCGCCTCGCGCGCCTGGCTGAGCGTCTCGATCGCGCGACGTTGCGCCTCTTCGGCACGGCGCAGCACCGTCTCGGCGTCGCGCTCCGCGGCGGCCGCGGTTTCGGCGGCGGCGCGCGCGGCGCCGTGATCCGCCTCCTGCGCATCGATCGCCGCGGCGAGCGCGGCGGGCCGGTCCGCCACCTCGGCCGCGGTGGCAGCGAGCGTGGCATCGCGCTTGTCCATCTCGGCGATCCGCTTGGCCGCCTCGCCGGCACGCGCGCGCCAGCTCCGCCCGTCCGCCTGCGCCGCGACGAGTCGCTCGCGGTTCGCCTGCACCGCGCGGTCGAGCGTCGCACGGCGTTCGCGCGCCTGCGCCACCGCGCCGCGCCGCTGGTCGGCGGTGCGGGCAAGCGCCGCGACCGCCGCGTCACTCTCCCGCCCATCCGGCAGCGCATCGCGCGTCGCCTGCGCGCGCGTGCGGTCGGCGACCGCCTCGGCCAGTTCGTCGGCGATCCGTGCGGCGCGGGCGTCAAGATCAGCACGCTGGCCGGCGAGCCGTTCGAGCGCACTCGCGGCACGGTCCTCGGCGCGCTCGGCGTCGCGGCCGGCGGTCTCCGCCTGCGTCAGCTCCGTCCGCGTCGCCTGTGCCGTCGCCCGCGCCGCGGCGATCGTGCGATCGACCGTCGCCCGCGCCGCCTCCGCCGTCTCCAGCGCGGCGACGGCGGCCGGCCGCGCGGCGGCCAGCGCCTTCAACCGGTTGAGCCGTTCGAGCCGTTCCGCCGCCGCCGCGCCGCTGCCGCTCGCGACGAACCCGTCCCAGCGCCGTAGCTGCCCGTCGCGCGTCACCAGCCGTTGCCCGACCGCGAGCGCCTGACCGGTATCCGCGCCGACGAAGGTCTGCGCGAGCCGCCGCGCGAGCGCTGCCGGTGCCTCGACCCGCATCGCCAGCGCTTCGGAACCGGCAGGCGCCGCCGGGTCCTCCGGCCGCACCGCCGCGCCCGTCCACGCGTCGAGCCCGACGTCGAGATCGTCGCCAAGCGCCGCCGCCAGCGCGCGCTCGAAGCCCGCTGCCGGGACGACATGGTCGAGCAGCCGGTCGCGCCCGTTGCGCTGCGTCGCCTTGGTCAGCGCCGCCGCCTCGCTGTCGAGCGCGGCGAGATCGGCGCGCGCGCCCGCGCGCGTCGTCTCCGCTCCGTCGCGTCCGGCGATCGCCGCGCGTTCCGCCGCCTCGGCCTCGGCAAGCCCAGTTCGCGCCCGGTCGGCAGCCTGTGCGGCATCCCGCCGTTTGCCGGCGGCCTCCTCACGCGCGGCGGCGAGGGGGGCGGCATCGCCGAGCGCGGCGATCGCCTGCGCGACCTGCGCCGCGTCGCGCTGCGCCCGATCCGCGCGCGACCGTGCCGCCGCGAGCGCGGCATCGGCCACGCGTGCCTCCGCCGCCTCGCTCGCCTGCCGCGCCATGCCCTGCGCCAGCGCGACCTCGGCATCGCGCGCATCGCGCTCCGCATCGGCCAGCGTCGCGGCCAGCATCGGCGCCTCTTCGGCGGCGGCGGCGATCGCCCGGTCGAGCGCCTTGCCCTCCTCCGCGAGCCGCGCCAGCGCCGCCGCGGCGTCGGCCGCGAGCGTTCCCTCGCGCGCGCGATCCTCGGCGATCCGCGCGCGCGCCTCGGCCAGCTCGGCGACCCGCCGCGCCGCCGCCTCCCGCTCGGTGCGCAAGGCGGCGAGCGCATGGCCCGCCTCGCTCGCCCGGTCGCGCGCGGCGAGCGCGGCGGCACGCGCGCCAGCGACCGCGGCGGCGGCGTCATGCTGTGCGGCGGCGGCGGTCCGTTCGGCGGCGGCGGCGGCGGTGACCGCCTCCTCGGCCGCTGCCGCCTCCGCCTTGGCCGCCTCCGCGGCCGCGACCGCCTCGCGCCAGCGCGCGAAGATCGTCCGCGCCTCGGCGATGCGGATCTGCTCGGACAAATTGCGATAGCGTTCCGCCGCGCGCGCCTGCCGGCGCAACGCCGCGGCGCGCGCGTCCTGATCGGCGATCAGTTCGTCGAGCCGCAGCAGATTGGCCTCGGTGGCGCGCAATTTCTGCTCGGCGTCGCGGCGGCGGACGTGCAGCCCGGCGATCCCCGCCGCTTCCTCCAGCATCGCGCGGCGTTCGGCGGGCTTGGCGGCGATCACCGCGCCGATCCGGTTCTGGCTGACCAGCGCCGGGCTGTGCGCACCGGTCGCGGCATCGGCAAACAGCAGACCGACGTCCTTGGCACGGACGTCGCGGCCGTCGATGCGATAGGCGCTGCCCGCGCCGCGCTCGATGCGGCGGACGACCTCGCGTTCCTCGCCGTCGGCGCCGTCGAGCAGGATCGAGACCTCGGCGAAATCGCGCGGCGGCCGCGTCGCGGTGCCGGCGAAGATCACGTCCTCCATCCCCGCGCCGCGCAGCGATTTGGCGCTGTTCTCGCCCATCGTCCAGCGCAGCGCCTCGAGCAAATTGGATTTGCCGCAGCCGTTCGGCCCGACGACTCCGGTCAGCCCGCGCTCGATGGCGAGGTCGGCCGGATCGACGAAGCTCTTGAACCCGGCGATGCGGAGCCGCTTGATCTGCACGCTGTCCGGGTGCCGTTTATGGCGCGCCGTTGCAAGAGGGGGGCGCGAAGGCGCGAGGGGAAGAAGATGGGTTCGCGCAGAGGCGCAGAGACGCAGAGGGGGCACGCCCGCCTCTCTCCCCTCGCAGCCCCCTCGCCGTTCGCCCTGAGCCTGTCGAAGGGCAGGTGAGACTCAAGCCCTTCGACAAGCTCAGGGCAAACGGGCGTGGCGGTCGCAAAGGCCGACCACCAAGCATCCCCTCTGCGTCTCTGCGCCTCTGCGCGAAAACTCTTCTTCTCCGCGCCGCCGCGCGAGATT
Source organism: Sphingomonas taxi (assembly GCF_000764535.1). Classification (NCBI taxonomy): domain Bacteria; kingdom Pseudomonadati; phylum Pseudomonadota; class Alphaproteobacteria; order Sphingomonadales; family Sphingomonadaceae; genus Sphingomonas; species Sphingomonas taxi. The sequence goes on from NZ_CP009571.1 coordinate 3,326,983, forward strand.
TAAGCCCCCGCCGCCTTCAGCAACGGCTCGAGCTGCCCCCAGCTCAGCGCGTCGATCTTCTTGCCGTTGAGGATCAGCGTCGGCGTGCCGGTGACGGTGCCGTCGGCGCTCTTGTCCTGCGTCTGCTTGGTCCAGCGGTCGATCTGCTTCATGTCGGCGAGGCAGGTGCGTGCCTTCGCTTCAGGGATGCCGCGCTGCTTGGCGAAGTCGACCAGCCCCATCTGCTCGGCCATGATGCGGATTGCGTCGACCGGCTTGGCGGTCTGCAATTGCTGCTGCATCGGCTGCGGCATCGCCTGCAGCTTGGTGTTGAAGCCCTCCTGCGCCTGATACATCTGCTCGAGGATCGGGAAGAAGGTCGAAGGATCGGTGCAATTGCCGAGCAGCGCCGGCGGCAGATCGGGCGCGCCGTGGACCAGGAACTCGCGATATTCGAAGCTGACCTTGCCGGTCTTCACATATTTGTCGAGCAGCGGCGCGAAGCCTTCGCGCGCGAGCGCGCCGCAGGTCGGGCACAGGCGCGAGCCATATTCGACCAGCTTGATCGGCGCGTTGGGATTGCCGACGATCGTCCCCTCGGCGGTGCGCGCCGCGGTCTCGGTCCAGCTCTGCCCGGCGGGTGCGGCGACCGCCGCGGCGGGGCTGGCGGGTGCGGTCGGCGTTCCCGCCTCCTTTGAGCAGCCGGCCAGTGCCAGCGGGAGGACGAGAAGCGACGCAAGCATTTTCATCGGGTTACGCTCCATATATCTGGCCACTTATTTCGCGCCCTTGGCGCGCAGGACGGGTTCGAGCTTGTCCCAGCCGGCGGGCGGCTGGAGTTCGCCGTTGAGGTAGAAGGTCGGCGTGCTGCGCACCTCGACCGGCGCGTCGCCGGTCATCGCGGTGATCCGCGCCACTTCGGCCTTGTCGGCGAAACAGGCGTTGATCCTCGCCGGCGTCAGCCCGCGCGCGCGCATCGCCGCGGTCAGCCCGGCGGCCTCCATATAGGCGCGCGCCTGGTCGAGCAGCGGCTTGGCGTCGATGTCGGGATGCGCCTGCTGGTACGTGCCCGATTTGGGCAGCCACGTCGCCTGCGTCGCGAAGATCATCGCATGCGCCGCGCCGAAGCCGTGTGGCCCCGCACACCGCGCGAGGATCGCCGCGCCGAGATCGGCCGGATCGCGGATCAGATGGCGATATTCGAGGCTGACCTTGCCCGAGCGGATCATCTGCCCCTTGAGCACCGGTGCGCTCTCATTGGCGAAATCGGCGCAATGCGAACAGGTGTAGCTGCCATATTCGACCAGCTTGATCGGCGCGGCGGGGTTGCCGAAAACATAGGCGCCCTTGGCGGTCGGCCGGGCGACCTGGCTCCAGTCGGTCGCCGGCGCGGCGGCGAGCAGCAAGGCGACGGCGGGAACGAAGCGCAGGCGGTGGGGCATGACAGGGCTCATCCTATCTTGGGAATGCCGCGGGTGGCGTGGACCCCGGCGGCGAGCGATTCGAGCACCGCGCGCAATTCGGGATCGGCGATCGCCTTCAGCCCGTCGCCGATCTCGGCGGGGGCGGGCTTGAGCGCCGTCGGCGCGCTGCGCGGCATCGGCTTGGCGACCTCGCCCTGGCGGATCGTCAGCCGCGCCACCGCGGCATAGCCGAAGAAGCGGTTGACCCGCTCGACGATCTCGGGCGCGATATGCTGCATCATCGGCGCATGCGCACCGCGCACGACGATGGTCAGCACGCCCTCGGCCTTCTTGCCCGGCGGGAAGCGCAGCGATTCGGGTGCGGAGGCGGCGGCCCAGCGGGTGCCGACGATCTCCGGCCAGCGCGTCACCAGCGCGCTCTGCACGAAGCCGAATCGCTTGAAGGCGGCGCCATGGATCGCGGGCAGCAATTCGCTGACCGCGCGGGCGCGGTTCTGGCGGGGGGGCTCGACATCGGGGGCGCGGACGCGCTTGCTCATCGGCGGTCCCATGCCATAGCCAAGTCGTGGACGCTACTCGCTCTTATCCCGACCCCGCGGCGATTTCCCCGGCGCTGCTCGCCTGGTACGATCGCCATCGCCGTGTGCTGCCATGGCGCGCGCTGCCCGGCGAAACGCCCGATCCCTATCGCGTCTGGCTGTCGGAGGTGATGCTGCAACAGACGACGGTCGCCGCGGTGCGGCCGCGATTCGCGGCGTGGGTGGCGCGCTGGCGCGATTTCGCCAGCCTCGCCGCCGCCGACGATGCCGAGGTCATGGCCGCCTGGGCGGGGCTCGGTTATTACGCCCGCGCGCGCAATCTGGTCGCTGCGGCGAAGGCGGTGGTCGCCGATCACGGCGGCGTCTTCCCGCAGGACGAGGCGGTGCTGCGCACGCTGCCGGGACTCGGCGCCTATACTGCCGCGGCGGTGGCGGCGATCGCCTTCGGCAAGCGCGCGGTGGTGGTCGATGCCAATGTCGAGCGCGTCGTCGCGCGGCTGTTCGCAATCCGCACGCCTTTGCCCGGCGCCCGCGTCGCGATCCGCGCCGCCGCCGACCGGATCACCCCCGACACGCGTGCCGGCGATTTCGCGCAGGCGATGATGGACCTTGGCTCGGGCATCTGCACGCCGAAGGCACCATCCTGCCTGCTCTGCCCGCTCGAACCGGAATGTCTTGGCGTGCGCGAGGGCGCGCCCGAGGCGCTGCCGGTCAAGGCGAGGAAGAAGGCCAAGCCGCAACGCTACGGCACGATCTTCTGGGTCGAACGCGACGGCAGCGTGCTGCTCGTCACTCGGCCGGACAAGGGATTGCTCGGCGGGATGCGTGCGCTGCCGACCGGGCCTTGGGTCGAGGCGCCGCCGGGGCTCGCCGATGCGCCGCTCGCCGCCGACTGGGAGATGCGCAACGTCACGGTGGCGCATGGCTTCACCCATTTCGACCTGCAACTGGCGCTTGCCGTCGCCCGGACGGACGCGCATCAGGCGGGCGAATGGTGGCCGATCGCGGAACTGGACCGCGCCGGCCTGCCGACGGTGTTCGCCAAGGCCGCGGCGGCGGTGCTGAGGAGAGACGGATGAAGCGCAACATGATCGCCGGACTGGCCCTCGTCGCCCTCGCCGCCACCGCCGCGATCGGCGGGCAGGCGCTGCAACCGCCCGCCCCGACGACGCAGACCGCCGCGCTGCCGCAGACGCAGGCGCTGTTCGACGGTTATGTCCGCGACGGCAAGATGCCCGGCATCGTCGCGGCGTTCGGCGTCGGCGACCGGCCGACCTGGTTCGTCTCGGCGGGCCGCCTGTCGACCAAGGCGGAGGCCGCGCCGGCGACGCCGGACAGCCTGTGGCGCGTCTATTCGATGACCAAGCCGGTCACCGCGATGGCGGCGATGATCCTGATCGAGGAGGGCAAGATCGGCCTCGACGACCCCGTCGCGAAATATATCCCCGCCTTCGCGACGATGAGGGTCGCGACCAGCCCCGAGACGAGCCTCGCCAGCGTCCCCGCGGAGCGGCCGATCACGATCCGCATGCTGCTGACGCACACTTCGGGCCTCACCTACAACATCATCGCCAAAGGCGCGCTGCTCAAGGAATACGAACGGCTCGGCATCCTCCCCGCCGAGGTCAGCGCCAGCGTCGAACCGGCGATGCGCCGCACCCGCGCGCCGACGCTCGCCGCATTCGCCGACCGGGTCGCGCAGGCGCCGCTGATCGCGCAGCCGGGGACGGCGTGGAATTATTCGGTCGGCCTCGACGTCATGGGCCGGGTTATCGAGGTCGCCGGCGGCATGCCGTTCGACCGCTTCGTCGACACGCGCATCTTCGCGCCGCTCCGCATGACGTCGAGCTTCTGGACCGTGCCGCGGTCGCAGGCGCGCCGGCTCGCGACCAATTACGCCTTCACCGGCGACGCGCTGGTGCCGCTCGATCCCGCCGCGACCTCGGTCTATCTCCAGCCGCCGAGCTTCCCCTATGGCGGCGCCGGGCTGGTGATGTCGGCGCGCGATTACGACCGCTTCCTCCACATGCTCGCCGACGAAGGCACGCTCGACGGCGTGCGGATCATGAAGCCCGAAACGGTGCGGCTCGCCATGTCCAACCTGCTCCCCGCCGGCGTGACCTTCGGCGGGGTCGGCGGCGCCACCGGTGGCGCCACCGCGCGGGCGACGCCGATGGGCTATGGCGCGGGCGGCTCGGTCTATCTCGCCGACGGGCCGGGCGGCATGCCGTCGAAGGGCACCTATGGCTGGGGCGGTGCCGCGGGCACGGTCGCCTTCGTCGATCCCGTGAAGAAGGTACGTGGTACGATCATGGTCAATTACTTTCCCGCCGATCGCTGGCCGCTGCGCCAGGAGGCGGTCGCCGCCTTCGCCGCCGACATGGCGCGCTTCCGCCGATGACCCCCGGCTTCACCGGCGGCACGCTCGACCGTGCCGATGCGCTGCGCCACGATCCCGTCGCGCTCGCCGCCAAGCTCGACGGCAACGCCCGCGTGCTCGCGCTCGACGGGCTGATGCCGGAGGTCACCGCCGACGGCCTGCTCGCCTGGACCTCGCTCGCCGCGGTGCCCGAGGGGGCGGAGACGATCCTGCTCGGTCTCGACGGCGCCGGCCGCGCGCATGTCGTCGTCGTCCCGCCCGCGGGGACCGAGGGGACCGCGCCGGCGATGCGCTCGCCGGCGTTGATGGCGGTGCTCGCCGCGTTGCAGCCCGGCGAGGCGGCGACCTATGCCGCGGCGCGCAGCCTGCTCGACTGGCACGCCCGCCACCGCTTCTGCGCGCGCTGCGGATCGACCACGCATCCGTTCCGCGCCGGCTGGGGGCGGCAATGCGACGCCTGCGGCACCGAACATTTCCCGCGCGTCGACCCGGTCGTCATCATGATCGCCGAACATGACGGCCGCGCCCTGCTCGGCCGCGGCAAGGGCTGGCCGGAGGGCCGCTATTCGGCGCTCGCCGGTTTCCTCGAACCCGCCGAATCGATCGAGGAGGCGGTCGCCCGCGAGATCCACGAGGAAGCCGGCGTGCGCGTCGGCAACGTCCGCTACGTCGCCAGCCAGCCTTGGCCCTTCCCCTCGTCGCTGATGATCGCCTGTATCGGCGAGGCGGAGGACGATGCGATCACGCTCGACACCAACGAGCTGGAGGATGCGATGTGGGTCCCGCGCGACATGGTCCGCGCGGTGCTGGCCGGCGAGCCCGGCCCGTTCCTGCCGCCGCCGCCGTACGCGATCGCGCACACGCTGCTGACGGTGTGGGCCAACTCTTAAATCCTCCCCCGCCAGGGGGAGGTGGCAGCGCGAAGCGCTGACGGAGGGGGAGGAAAGGGTGGGAGCCAGGTGATCGAGCGTCTCCCCGTCCTCCCCCTCCGTCACGCCTTCGGCGCGCCACCTCCCCTTGGCGGGGGAGGATTTGGACTCACCGCATCGCCGCGACCAGCTCGTCGAGCGAGGCGATCGCGAAGCTCGTCATGTCGTCGGCGAGCGCATAGGGCAGCAGCAGCGTCCGACCGCGCACCAGCGCGCCGCACGAATAGACGACGTTGGGCACATAGCCGTCCCACGTCTCGCCGTCCGGCGCGATCAGCGGTTCGGGCAGCCGCCCCAGCACCTTGGTCGGATCGTCGCGGTCGAGCAGCGCGGCGCCGATGCAATAGCTGCGCACCATGCCCACGCCATGGGTCAGCACCAGCCAGCCCTCTTCGATCTCGATCGGCGAGCCGCAATTGCCGATCTGGATGAACTCCCACGGATATTCCGGCGTCATGATCCGCACCGGATCGGGCCAGGCGAGCGGCGTGTCGCTCTTGGCGAACCACAGATTCTCGTTGTCGTGGCGGAACAGCGCGGCGAACTGGCCGTCGATCTTGCGCGGGAACAACGCCATGCCCTTGCCGCTCGCCACCGCGCCGTCGACGGGGTGCATGTGGAACAGGCGGAAATCGTCGGTCTGCAACACCTCCTGCCGCGCGCCCTGGCCGCCGACCGCGGTATAGGTGCCGATATAGGTCTCGCGCCCGTCCTCGTCGCAGAAATGGGCGAGGCGCAGATCCTCGATGCCGCGGTTCTGGCTCTCGACGACCGGGAACAGCACCGTCTCCGACGGCTCGCGCGCATCGCGACAATTGAGCTGGACGAGCGCCTTGGCGCCGATCTCGCGAACCAGTTCGATCGACGGCTCCTCGATCACCGGCGGCACGCCCTGCCGGCTCGGCGTGTCGATGACGAGGTCGTCGTCCGCCGGACCCCAGGTGCCGGTGCGGAAGGTGACCGACGACAGATGCCCCTCGCCGATGCCGCGCAGCGACAGCACGAAGCGGATCGCGCCCTCGGCGCAGCCGCTCTGGTCGGGATGCGGCACGATGCTCGGGTTGAACAGCGCCGCCGCCTCGAACGAATATTCGGCGCTGAAATAGGCGCCGACCAGCATCCTGCGCGATTCCGACAGTCCGGCATCGAGCTTCAGCGGCTCGGCGACCTCGTCGAAGCGGCGCAGCAACAGTCCGGGGATCTCGCGATGCCGCGATCCCAGCCCCTCGACGACGACCGCGACCAGCTCCTCGATCTCCGCATCGGACATCGCCAGCATCCGTTCGACGATCCGGTCGCCGCGCGGCGCCCCCTCGATGCGGAACGGATCGGGGTCCTCGGGCAGGAACGGGCGGATGACGGTGCGCTTGGGATCGGGGAGCAGCGTCGGTTCGAGATGACGCACGAAGGAAGCGGCCAAGGGGGACCCTCCGGATGGAGTTGCGCCGGCGGCTGCCGGCTTCGCGCATCAGACGCGCGAAGCCGAAGCCCGGGTCCATTCATACTAAAGGCTTTGCGTTAGGAATCATTGCCGGTCAGCAGCGCGTCCCAGCGTCGGGCATGCGCTGCGGTCGCCGCCGCCGCGATCGCGGCGAGCAGCGGCGGATCGCCGGCGACCTGCGGCGGCAGGCCGAGCCCCGCCTCGGCGAGGCGGCGCAGCACCGTCGCCGGATCGGCATCGTGCGCCGCGGCGGCGAGCTGCGCGCCGGCGGGATCGGCGATGGCGACCCCCGCTTGCGCGCGCGCGATCAGGAAGGCGACCCAGCCGCCCAGCGCCGCGACGACATGCGCCGGCATCCGTCCGTCCGCGCGATGCGCGGCGAGCGTGTCGCCGAGGCGATAGGGCAGCTTCTGCGATCCGTCGGTGGCGATCTGGTCGAGCCGGTGGACGATCGCCGGATTGCGGAACCGCGCCAGCACCGCGCGGCGATAGGCGTCGAGGTCGAGCCCCGCCACCGCCGGCAGCATCGGCACGATGTCGCGCCGGATCATCGCATCGACGAAGCCGGCGAGCGCGGCATCGGCCATCGCCTCGGCGACGCTGGCATGACCGCGCAACAGCCCAAGATAGGCGAGCGTCGAATGCGCGCCGTTGAGGATGCGCAACTTGGCTTTCTCGTAACCGGCGACATCGCCGGTCAGCGTCGCGCCCGCGCCGGCGAGGTCGGGGCCGAGCGGCACGCCGACATCCTCGATCACCCATTGCGCGAACCGCTCGCGCTGGACGGCGGCGCGATCCTCCAGCCCGATCGTCGTCGCGACCGCCGCGTACAGCGCCTCGTCCGACGCGGGGGTGATCGAATCGACCATCGTCGACGGCACCCGCACCTCGCCCGCGATCCAGTCGGCAAGGGGCGCATCGCCGACCCGCGCGAAGGCGACCAGCGCCGCGTGCAGCTTGGCACCGTTGCTCGCGAGATTGTCGCACGGCATCGGCACGAACGGCCGCAGCCCCGCATCGCGGCGCGCGGCGAGCCCGGCGACGATCCAGCCGATCACGCTGCGCGGCACCGCGGCGCCGGCGAGATCGTGGACGATATCGGCATGGCCGAGGTCGAGCGTGCCGTCGCCGGCGAGGCAATAGCCCTTTTCGGTCACCGTCGTCGTCACCAGCGTCACCGCCGGATCGGCCAGCAGCGCATGCGTCTGCGTCGCCGCATCGGGGGCGAGGAAGCGGCGGTGCGCGCCGATCACCCGCATCGCCGGCTCGGCGTCGCGGATCGCCAGCGTGTATAGGCCGTCCTGCTGCTCCAGCGCCTCGACCGTGCCGCGGCTGCGCATCGACACCGCCGCGATCCCCCAGCGCGGATCGTGCTGCAGCACCGTGTCGATATAGGCCGCCTGATGCGCGCGGTGGAAGGCGCCGGGGCCGAAATGGACGATACCGACCCCGGGTAGCGGCCGGCCGATCGGACCGGAAACGGCGGCGGGCAGCCGGTCGAGCGTGCTGCGGGTCAATCGGGTCACAAGCGTCGTCCCTCGGTGGTGCGGATCGGTGTCTTGCCGCTGCGCGCGGTGGTTGTCTACCGGTGTCATCGGCGCGCTGGCGGAGCCGCGGGCGGGCGGCTATCGTCGCCGTCATGCGCATCTCAGGCCAGCCGACGATCAACGACGTGGCCCGGATCGCCGGCGTATCGAAGAAGACGGTGAGCCGCGTCATCAACCGCTCGCCGCTGCTCCACGCCGAAACCCGCGCGCGGGTCGAGCAAGTGATCGGCGACCTCGGCTATATCCCCAATCCGCAGGCACGCGCGCTGGCGCTGCGCCGCAACTTCCTGATCGGGCTCGTCCACGACAATCCCAATGCGCAGACGGTGATGAACGTCCAGCACGGCTTGCTCGCCGGGCTGCGCGGCACCGAATTCGAACTGGTCGTCCGTCCGGTCGATCGCGCCTCGCCGACGATGCTCGACGATCTGCGCCATTTCCTCGAACGCCAGCGCCTGTTCGGGGTGCTGCTGATGCCGCCGATCAGCGAGGACGACGGCGTCGCGCGGCTCTGCGCGGCGATCGGCTGCCGCTACGTGCGGATGGGCTCGGCGATGCTCGACGCGCCCGCGCAGATGGTCGCCTCCGACGATCGCGCCGCGGTGCACGAGGCCGCCGTCCATCTGGTCGCGCGCGGCCACCGCCGCATCGGTTTCGTCGGCGGCCCCGCGGGGTTCCGCTCGGCGCACGAACGCCGTGCCGGCTTCGACGCCGCGCTCGCCGCCGCGGGCCTCGCTCTGCCCGACGATCTCGTCGCCGCGGGCCATTATACCTTCGAATCGGGGCTGGCGGCGGCCGAACGCCTGCTCGACGCGGACCCGCGCCCGACCGCGATCTTCGCCGCCAACGACGAGATGGCCGCCGGCGTCCTCCACGCCGCGCGCCGCCGCGGCCTCGTCATCCCCGACGATCTGTCGATCATCGGCTTCGACGACACCCCGATCGCCGCCCACCTCTGGCCGCCGCTGACGACGGTCCGCTGGCCGAGCACCGCGATGGCACACGCCGCCGCCCGCAAGCTGATCGGCGGGGACGACGAGCAGCCGGCGCATTTCCCCTCGACACTCATCCACCGCGCCTCGGTCGCCGCGCCACCTTCCATTCCTCCCCCGCCAGGGGGAGGTGGCAGCGCACAGCGCTGACGGAGGGGGAGGACGGCCGAGCCCTCACCCGAACCACGGTTGCACCCCATCCTGACACCGGTTACCACCCGCGCAACGCGAGAGGACAGCGCATGACCCGCAGCCTGGAATTGCACCCCGACCGGCTCTTCCCCGCCGACCCGACGACGCGCGGCATCGCGCGCACGCTCTATGCGGAAATCGCCGATCTGCCGATCGTCAGCCCGCACGGCCATACCGACCCGATTTGGTTCGCCGACGACCGGCCATGGACCGACGCGACGACGCTGCTGCTCGCCCCCGACCATTATCTGTTCCGCATGCTCTACAGCCAGGGCATCGATCTCGACGCGCTGGCGATCCCGCGTGCGGACGGCACGGCGACCGCCGACCGCCGTGCCGCGTGGCGGCTGCTTGCCGATCATTATCATCTGTTCCGCGGCACGCCGTCGCGGATGTGGCTCGACCACGTCTTCGCCGACGTGTTCGGCATGACCGTCGCGTTCGAACCCGCCACCGCCGATCTCTATTACGATGCGATCGCCGAGAGACTGGCGACCGACGCCTTCCGCCCGCGCGCGCTGTTCGACCGGTTCCGCATCGACTTCCTCGCCACCACCGAGGGCGCGCACGACAGCCTCGACGCGCACCGCCGCATCCGCGCGAGCGGCTGGACCGGCCGCGTCGTCACCACCTACCGCCCCGATGGCGTCATCGACGTCGAGCACGAGCAATTCGCCGGTGCGCTGCGCCGCTTCGGCGAACTGACCGGCGAGGACGTCTACAGCTGGCAGGGCTATCTCGCCGCGCACCGCAAGCGCCGCGCCGACTTCCGCGCCGCCGGTGCCACCGCCACCGACCACGGCCACCCCACCGCCGCCACCGCCAACCTCTCCGGCGCGGAATGCGAGGCGCTGTTCGCGCGCATCACCGGCGGCGGCTGGACCCCCGCCGACGCCGAGCTGTTCCGCGCGCAGATGCTCACCGAAATGGCGGGGATGAGCGTCGAGGACGGCATGGTGATGCAGATCCATCCCGGCAGCGTCCGCAACCACAATGCCGGCCTGTTCGCCAGCCACGGCCGCGACAAGGGCGCCGACATCCCCGGCCGCACCGATTACGTCCATGCGCTCAAGCCGTTGCTCGACCGGTTCGGCACCTCGACCGACCTGTCGATCATCCTCTTCACGCTCGACGAGAGCGTCTATGCCCGCGAACTGGCGCCGCTCGCCGGACATTATCCCTGCCTCAAGCTTGGCCCCGCCTGGTGGTTCCACGACAGTCCCGAAGGCATGCGCCGCTTCCGCGAGATGACCACCGAGACCGCGGGCTTCTACAACACCGTCGGCTTCAACGACGACACCCGCGCCTTCCTGTCGATCCCGGCGCGGCACGACGTCGCGCGGCGGATCGACTGCGGCTTCCTCGCCCGCCTCGTCGCCGAGCATCGCCTCGCCGACTGGGAGGCGGCGGAGCTCGCGCAGGAGCTGACCAGCGGCCTCGTCCGTCGCGCCTATCGCATCGATCGCTGAGGAGGCGCGCATGACATTCCTGGCATTCGGCGAGATCATGCTGCGCCTGTCGCCCCCGGGCCGCGAATTGCTGTTGCAGACGCCCAAGTTCGACGTCTGGGTCGCCGGTGCCGAGGCGAACGTCGCCACCGCGCTCGCCCGGCTCGACCATGACGTCGCGCTCGCCAGCATCGTCCCCGACAACGACCTTGGCCGCTCGGCGATCGCGACGCTGCGCGGTCACGGCGTCGACACTCGCCGGATCGCCCGCGCCGGCGAGCGGATGGGCCTCTATTTCGTCACCTCGGGCGCCGGCCTGCGCGCCACCGAGGTGATCTACGACCGCGCCTATTCCAGCTTCGCGGCGGCACCGGTGTCGGCGTGGGACTGGGACGCGCTGCTCGACGGCGTCGACTGGTTCCACCTCTCCGGCATCACCCCGGCGCTCGGCCCGGTGCCGGCGGAGAGCGCGATCGCCGCCGTCCGCGCTGCCGCGGCGCGCGGCATCCCGATCTCGTTCGACGGCAATTACCGCGCCAAATTGTGGGAGCGCTGGGACGGCGATCCCCGCGCCATCCTGACGCAACTGGTCGAGCACGCCGACCTCCTCTTCGGCAACCACCGCGACATCGCGCTGCTGCTCGGCCGGGACTTCGCCGGCCATGACGGCGAGGATCGCCGCCGCGACGCCGCCGAGGCCGCCTTCGCCGCTTTCCCCAAATTGCGCACGATCGCCTCGACCGCGCGCCATGTCGAGAACGTCGACCTCCACCGCATCTCGGCGCGCGTCGACACCCGCGACGGCCACGCCCAGACCGGGGAGGTGACGCTCGCCGGCATCGTCGACCGGATCGGCGGCGGCGACGCCTTCGCCAGCGGCGTGCTGCACGCGCTGCGCCGCGGCGGCGACATCGGTGCCGCGGCGGCGACCGGCCTCGCGCTCACCGCGCTCAAACATTCGCTGCCCGGCGACGCCGCGCTGTTCCGCCAGGCCGATATCGACGCCTATCTCGCCGGCGGCCTCGACGTCCGCCGCTAGGCGGGCAGCGCCCGCGCCGCGCGGATGCTGCTCCACGCATAGAGGCCGCAGCCGAGCCAGATCAGCGCGAAGGTGGCGAGCTGCGTCGCGCGGACCGGCTCGCGATAGACCAGCACCGCCAGCAGGAACTGCAACGTCGGCGCGATGAACTGGAGCAGCCCGACCGTCGTGTAGCGCAGCCGCCGCGCGCCCGCGGCGAACAGCAGCAGCGGCGCCGCGGTCACCGGCCCGGCGAGCACCAGCAGCAGGTCGAGCGTCCGGTCGTGCCCGAACGCCGCCGTGCCGCCCTGGTTCGCCTGCACCAGCACGACGAGCGCGAACGGCGCGAGGATCAGCGTCTCCATCGTCAGCCCGCCGAGCGCGTCGATCGCCGCCACCTTGCGGATCAGCCCGTAGAAGCCGAAGCTCAGCGCCAGCACCAGCGACACCCACAAGGCCCCGCCGCCGCCCGCGGCGAAGATCGCGACGCCCAGCGCCGCCACGCCCACCGCCGCCACCTGCAACCGGTTGAGCCGCTCGCCGAGCAGCAGCATGCCGAGCGCGACGTTGAGCAGCGGGTTGATGAAATAGCCGAGGCTCGCCTCGACCAGATGCGCGTTGGTCACCGACCAGATATAGACGAACCAGTTGATCCCGATCAGCGCCGCGCTCGCCACGAGCATCGCCAGCACCCGCCCGCGCGCCGCCGCGACCAGCGGCCGCAGCCGCCGCGTCGCCGCGACGATCGCGAGCAGCAGCAGCAGCGACCACAGGATGCGGTTGGCCAGCACCTGCGCCGGCGGCACCGCGGTCAGCAGATGCAGATACAGGGGCAGCAGCCCCCACAGGGTATAGGCGCCGATGCCGTAGAACAGGCCCGCGCGCGCGTCGGAAGAATGCGCCATATGCCCTCCCTGCGACGCCCGTTGCGGCAACGCAACAAAGCCGTGCTTGGTGGTGGCGCTGCCGCACCTTGCCCCGGCGCTTTTCCTCGCCGGCGCAGCCGGCTAGGGCGGGCGGCATGACCAGCGCCATGCTCCACGACCTGTTCCTCTCGACGCTGGTGAAGCTGGCCGGCGGCAACCGTCGCCGCTGGCGCCTGGTGCTCGGCGAGATCCGCCTCTACGACCCGGCGACGCATCCGCATTGCAACTGGTCGGTGACGCCGACCGGCGCGGCCGGCGAGAACGACACGATCGAACGCATCGCCGACGACCTCCGCCTCCGCTACCCGATCGTCACCGCCGGATAAGGGCGCGATCCGGAGCGCCCACCCGGTATCCAGAGTGAGCGTCCCCCAAACTGGCGCCCTGCTCCTGCGAACGTTCCGCGACACTCCACCAGTGCTCCTGCGAACGCAGGAGCCCAGGAGTCGCGAACGTCGTCAGCCGTTATTCTGCTTGGCCCTCGGTTCCTGCTTTCGCAGGAACACTGTGCTGCTCCGATATCACCGCGGAGGCAGCTACACGCGCTGGTTACCGCTGTTCGATCCCGCGCAGCGGCAGCGCGGCGATCTCGCCGAGCCAGGTGCGGATCGTCGTGCGGCCCTGCGGGCTCAGCGCCAGCATCGTCACGCGGCGGTCGCTGACGTCGTCGCTGCCGTCGACCAGTCCGCGGTCCTGCAACAGCTTGATCCAGCGCAGCGCTGTGGTGCGCGGCACGCCGGCGGCGGCGCAGCAAGCGTTGGTCGTCACCGTCGCGCCGTTGATCCCCTCGGCGAACAGGAACAGCATGATGTCGAGCCCCGGATTGGCGAACAGCGAGGCTTCCAGATGCGTGCCGAGCTTGCGGCGCGCGGCGGCGATGCTCGACGCCAGCGACGCAAGCGCGGCGGCCTCGGGATCCTGTCCGTCGATCACCGGCGGCACCGGCAGGCCGGCGAACGTCTTGCTAGCGGCGTCCGAACCCGAAAAAGTGAAATCGTCGCGTAACCCGGCACCCATCGTGTTCGTCGCTCCCGTAGACGCAGCAGGGCATAACCCGCGCAATTCCGAAATCAAGCCGCTACGTCGCTGTCCGGCCCGGCGGCCGCCACCCTTGGCGATCCGTCCCGTACGACTCGTACTGCTAACGCTACCAGAGGCCGCTGTCACGGCCTTGCTGGACTGGACGCGGGCGATGATGTGCCATTATCGCATCGGGCACAAGCCGTGTCGCACCGACCGCGGCGGGGAGGCGATCGATGGCCTGTTACGCATTGGGTGACGTCGCACCGCAGCTGGGCGAGGCGGCCTATGTCGCGCCGGGGGCGCAGGTGATCGGCCGGGTCGTGCTCGGCGCCCGCGCCTCGGTGTGGTTCGGCGCGGTGCTGCGCGGCGACAACGACCCGATCACCGTCGGCGACGAGAGCAATATTCAGGACGGCGCGATGATCCATGCCGATCCCGGCGTACCGACGACGATCGGTCGCGAGGTTACCGTCGGCCACCACGCCATCGTCCACGGCGCCAGCGTCGGCGACCGCAGCCTGATCGGCATGGGCGCGACTTTGCTCAACCGCGCGGCGATCGGCGCGGATTCGATCGTCGGTGCCAACGCCCTGGTCACCGAGGGCAAGGTCTTCCCCGACGGATCGCTGATCGTCGGCGCCCCCGCCCGCCTCGTCCGCCCGCTGACCGCGGCGGAGATCGCCGGCCTGCGCCTGTCCGCCGCGACCTATGTCGCCAACGCCCGCCGCTATGCCGCGGAACTGACCCCGGTGTGATGCCGCGGCGGCGTCGGCGCTGTCCTACACGAAACGGCGCATGCTAGGCTTCGCCCGCTCTTTCTCACCGCCGAGTCGCGTCGCCTGCGTGCGTCCGGGGGGCTGCTTCCCATCCGGCTCCTGCAAACCCACGACCGTCCCAAGCCCCTCCAGTACTCCCGCGAAGGCGGGAGCCCAAGGCCCCGGGCGCCGTCAGACGTTGTTCGGCATGACCCTGGGTTCCTGCGTCCGCAGGAACACGGAAGGACTAGCATCCGAGCGAACCGGACAAAACGCCTCACCTTGGCGGGAGTACGGACGATGGCGTTCAGCCCGGCCCCGCACATCACCAAAACGGAAACGATGATCCACGATCGTTTCCGTTCAGGTGTCCATCTTGTCCACGTTGCCCCAATTCAGCCACAATTGGCGGAGGCCTCGCGCACGAACCGGGCCGTCGCCTCCGGCGCGGTGATCGGGATCATATGGCCACCCGGCACGATCGCGATCCGCGCGCCCGGAATGATCGCCGCGGTGCGCTCGCCATGGCGGACCGGGTCGAGGATCGCGTCGTCGCGGCCGAACAGGATCGCGGTCGGCACCGTCAGCGACGGATAGTGCGCCGCGATCCCCTCGATCTCCTGCGCCGCGGCGGCGAGGTCGGCGGCGGCGGCGGCGATATTGGCGGGCCGCTGCGACAAGGCGCCGCCGCCGCGGGTGACGAAGTCGGCCGGCGGCGCCTCCGGCGCGAACACCGCCGCCAGCGTCCGCTCGGCGGTCAGCCGGCTGAGCGGCGTCGCGATCGTCTGCGCGAACAGCCGGCGCACCCCCGGCGGGATCGCCGCCAGTCCCTTGAACGCCTCGGGCACGTCGTCCTGCGGCTGGGTGAGCGGGGCGATCAGCGCGAGGCCGCGGACCAGTTCGGGCCGCTGGATGGCGAGCGACAGCGCCAGCGCACCGCCCAGCGAATGGCCGACGACCAGCGGCCGCTCGATGCCGAGCAGGTCGATGAACCGGCCGAGGATCGCCGCCTGTGCGGCGATGCCGGGCTCGCCCCCGTCGTCGGCGACCGAATAGCCCGAACCCGGCCGGTCGACCAGGATGACGCGATGGTCGGCGGCGAGCGGCGCAAGCATGCCGTAGCTGAAGTTGCGCACTTGCCCGCCGAGGCCGTGGACCATGACGATCGCCGGCCCGCTGCCGCGGTCGACGTAATGGAGCCGGGCGCCCTCGACCTGGAGGTGGCGGCCGTCCTGCGGCACCAGCCGCTCCGCCGCGCGTGCCACCCGCTCCGAATAGAGCGACAGGCCGATCCCGCCCGCGCCGAGCGCGGACGCCCCGATCAAACCCGCCAGGCTCCAGCGTGTCCCGCCGATCATCTCCGTGCCTCCTCAACCCCCGCGCCAGCGGCGGAGTGTAGCAGCGGCGGGCGATTTGTCAGGCGGTCGTGACGACCCCGTCGACCACCGCGACCGGCCACGCGCCGAGCCGCTGGCCGAGGCACGGGCCGCCGACGCACAGCCCGTCGTCGAGCGTGAACAGTGCGCCGTGCCAGCTGCACGCGATCAGATCGCCGGCGGGGGTCAGATAATCGTCCAGCGTCTGCGCCAGCGGCACGCCGGCATGCGGGCAGCGGTCGACATAGCCGACGACGCCGTCGCCGCGGCGGACGACGAAGCCGTGGAAGCGCCCGGCGCGCATCTGGAGCACGAAATTGCGCGCCTTGCCGTCGGCGATCTCGGCGAGCGGCGCCAGCGCGACGCCGGCGGGGGTGGCGGACAGGCGTTCGCTCACGCGTCGGCGTCGGGCTGGCGGCTGGGGTGGGCGGCTTCGGCGCGCGCCGCGGTCCGCGAGGCCGTGGCGACGAGGCGGGGGTAGGGGCCGGTATCCACCCCGAACCGGACCGCCGAATAGAGCGCCGGCACGGTGACGCAATCGGCGAGCGTCGGTGCGTCGCCATAAGCGAAATCGCCGCCGTGGCGCGCGATCAGCGCCTCGATCGCCGCGAAGCCATCGGTCATCCAATGCGCCATCCACGCGTTGACCTGCGGTTCCGACGCGTCGAAATCCTGTCGCAGCGCCTTGAGCGTGCGCAGATTGTGGAGCGGGTGGACGTCGGTGGCGAGCGTCGCCACCATCGCGCGGACGATCGCCCGGCCGTCGGCATTGCCGGGCAGCAGCGGCGGCGACGGGAAACGCTCGTCGAGCCATTCGAGGATCGCGACGCTCTGCGTCAGGACCAGGCCGTCGACCTCCAGCGCCGGCACCAGCCGCTGCGGGTTGAGCGCGGCATAGGCCGGGTCGGCCTGTCCGCCGGTGCGCAGGTCGTAATTGACCTGCTCATAGGCCAGCCCCTTCAGCGCCAGCGCGATCCGCACCCGATAGGCGGCGCCCGAGCGCCAATAGCCGTGAAGGATCACGCCGCCGGGCTTTGCGGCAGCACCGCCTTGGGGAAGTCCGCCCATACCGCGTCGTAATCGAGCTGGGCATGGTGGAGCGCGTGGTGGGTCGGCCGGTAGGGCCAGCAGCTCTCCAGCATGAACGCCATCGTGCCGTCGATCTTGTGCGGCTTGAGCTCGGCGGCGGAGGCGCCCTGCCAGCTCGCCAGATCGGGGCCGTGCCCGGCCATCAGATTGTGGAGGCTGATCCCGCCCGGCGCGAAGCCGTGTGCCTTCGCGTCATAGGCGCCGGTGATCAGGCCCATCGCCTCGGACATGACGTTGCGGTGGAACCAGGGCGGCCGGAACGTGTCCTCGGCGACCATCCAGCGCGGCGGGAAGATGACGAAATCGGCATTGGCGCGGCCCGGCACGTCGCTCGGGCTGGTCAGCAGCGTGAAGATCGAGGGGTCGGGATGGTCGAAGCTCACCGTGTTGATCGTGTTGAACCGCGCGAGGTCGTAGCGCCACGGCGCGAGATTGCCGTGCCACGCCACCACGTCGAGCGGGCTGTGGTCGAGCGTCGTCGTCCACAGTGATCCCATGAACTTCTGGATCACTTCGGTCGGTTCGTCGCGATCCTCGAACCAGGCGACCGGCGTCTCGAAATCGCGCGGGTTGGCGAGGCCGTTGGCGCCGATCGGGCCGAGGTCGGGCAGCCGGAACAGGCTGCCGTGATTCTCGCAGACATAGCCCTTGGCGCTGCCATCGGGCAGCAGCGCGCGGAAGCGCACGCCGCGCGGGATCAGCGCGATCTGGCCGGGCGCGACCATCATCCGGCCAAGCTCGGTCAACAGTTCGAGCCGCCCCTCCTGCGGCACGAACAGCAACTCGCCGTCGGCATCGGTGAAGACGCGCGCGGTCATGTCGGCATTGGCGGCATAGACGTGGAGCGCCACGCCCTCGAGATCGGCGGGGTCGCGGTTGGCGAGCATCGTCGTCATGCCGTCGATCAGGTCGGTGTCCACCGGTGCATCGGGGCACGGGTCCCAGCGCAGCCGGTTGGGGGCGAGCGGCGCATCGCTAATGCCGGGGGCGAACCGCTGCGCGCCCTCATAGCGCACGTACGGCGGATGCTCGGCGGTCGGCCGCATCCGGTAAAGCCACGACCGGCGATTCTCGTGCCGCGGCGCGGTGAAGGCGGTGCCGCTGAGCTGCTCGGCATACAGGCCGAAGGCGGGCCGCTGCGGTGCGTTGCGGCCGATCGGCAGCGCGCCGACGACCGCCTCGGTGGAAACGTGATTGCCGAAGCCGGGGATATAATCGGCCTCGCTCCCGGGGTGGTGGACTGTCATTGTTTTAGCGTCCTCTCCTGCTCCACCACCCCGTCCGCAAACTCATGCGTCGACGGTGATCACCCCGCGACGGATCTGGTCCAGCTCGATCGACTCGTACAGCGCCTGGAAATTGCCGTTGCCGAAGCCCTCATTGCCCTTGCGCTGGATGATCTCGAAGAAGATCGGCCCGACCATCGTCTCGGTGAAGATCTGCAACAGCAATCCCTCCTCGCCGACGTTGCCGTCGATCAGAATGCGGTTGGCGCGCAGCCGTTCCAGATCCTCGCCATGATTCGGCACGCGCTTGTCGACCAGCTCGTAATAGGTCTCGATCGTGTCTTGCAGCTTGACGCCGCGGGCGCGCAGCTTCTCGACCGTCGCGTAGATATCGTCGGTGGTCAGCGCGAGATGCTGGATGCCCTCGCCGTTGTAATCGCGGATGAATTCCTCGATCTGGCTCTTGTCGTCCTGGCTCTCGTTGAGCGGGATGCGGATCGCACGATCGGGCGCGATCATCGCCTGGCTGAACAGACCCGTCGCCTTGCCCTTGATGTCGAAATACTTCTGCTCCTCGAAGCCGAAGATCTGGCCGTAGAAGGCCGACCACGTCCGCATCTGGCCGCGGCGGACGTTGTGGGTGAGGTGGTCGAGCACGTCGAGTCCGACGGAATTGGCCGCCTCCGCCTCGGCGGCGCCGGGCACCTGGTCCCAATCGTCGTAGACGCTGCCCGTCGCACCATGACGATCGACGAGATAGAGCAGCGAGCCGCCGATCCCCTCCAGCGCGGGCAATCCCTCCAGCGCCGCGCCCGCCGGCGCCGGCTTGGCACCACGCGCGATCGCCGCGTCGTAAGCGGCCTGCGCGTCCGCGACACGGAACGCCATCGCGCTCGCCGACGGCCCGTGCGCGGCACGGAAGTCGGCGGCGTGGCCGGTCGGTTCGCGGTTGAGCAGCAGGTTGATTCGCCCCTGCTTGTAGCGGGTCAGCGCCTTGGTAGGGTGTGTCGCGGCGACGACGAAGCCCAATGCCTCGAATTGCGCGGCGAGCGCATCCGGATCGGGCGAAGTGAATTCGCAGAATTCGAAGCCGTCGAGCCCCATCGGGTTGACGTCGATCTGATCGGCCGAAAGGTCGGACATGGCAGCAGCTCCGAAATGGTATCGTCTGTTACCAAATCTTTGCGGCATTGCCAAACTGGTGTCAACTGATACGAAACCGTATGGCCTCGTCCGTCCGCCGCCTCGTCCTCGACGACTTCATTCCCTATCGACTGTCGGTGACCTCCAATCTGGTCAGCGACTCGATCGCAAGGGCCTATGAATCGCTGTTCGGGCTGACCATCCCCGAATGGCGGCTGGTCGCGGTCATCGCCGAGACCGGCGGCATCACCCAGCAGGCGATCGGCGCCAAGACGCTGATGGACAAGGTGACGGTGAGCCGCGCCGCGATCGCATTGGTCGGCCGCGGCCTGCTCGCGCGGCGCGACAATCCGGAGGATCGGCGCTCGCACCTGCTCGAACTCACCGATGCCGGCCGCGACCTCTATGCCGTGGTGGCGCCCAAGGCGCTCGATCTCGAAAGCCGCATCTTCGACGCCTTCGACCCGCAAGAGGTCGCGCAATTCGTCGCGATGCTGCGGCGGATCGAGAGCGTGACGCTGGATATCGGCAGATAAGCCAGGGTCGATCCTCCGGCCGGCACAATTATGCGACAATTGCCGATTAGCAGCAGCCGGAGTGTTCAAAGGGTATTCGGTATGCGTGTCGCGGTGGTGATGATGATGGCGGTGAGCTGGCCGGCGCTGGCGACCGCGCAGCAGGCGCCTGTGCCGACCGCCGCCCCGACCCAGCCCCAGGCCGCGCCGACCGCGGCGGATGCCCCCGCGACGGCCACGCCGGCGGCGCAATCCACCACGCCGACCGCAACGGAGGCCACGCCCGTCGCGCAGACGACGCCGGCGGCGGAGACCGAAGAAGAGGATAGCGACATCGTCGTCACCGGCCGCCGCCCGCCCGGCTCGGTGGTCGGCGACATTCCCGCCGAACAGGTGCTCAGCCCGGCCGACGTGCGCAGCTATGGCGTCAGCAGCGTCTCCGACCTGCTCACCGAACTGGCACCGCAGACGCGCAGCGGCGCGGGTGGCGCGCCGGTGGTGCTGCTCGACGGCAAGCGCATCTCGGGCTTCCAGGAAATCCGCGACATCCCGACCGAGGCGATCCTCCGCGTCGACATCCTGCCCGAGGAGGTGGCGCTCAAATACGGCTATACCGCCGACCAGAAGGTGGTGAATTTCGTGCTGCGCCGCCGCTTCCGGTCGACCACGGTCGAACTGGCCGACAAGGCCCCGACCGAGGGCGGCACGAACAGTCCGCAGGGAGATCTCGACCTGCTGACGATCCGCAACGGCTCGCGGCTCAACATCCACAGCAAATACACGCAGAGTTCGGCGCTGACCGAAGCGGAACGCGATATCAGCGTCGCGACGACCGAAGGCGCGACGCCCGGCTACGATCAGCGGCCGTATCGTACGCTCCAGCCGTTCAGCCGCAGCTTCGGCACCAACGCCACCTATGCGCGGCCGATCGGCGACGTCAGCGCCACCTTGAACGGCGAGCTGACCGCGACGCAGACCGTCGGCCAATTCGGGCGGCAGCTCGATGCGTCGGGCCAGCCGATCAGCGACGCGCTGACCCAGCGCAGCAACGGTATCACCGCGCATCTCGGCACCAGCCTCAACGGCCGGCTGAGCCCGCGCTGGCTCTGGACGGTGACCGGCGCCTACGACCGCGCGGAAAACCGCACCGACACGCAGACCGGCGTCACCACGCCCGACAATCGTGCGCGTTCGACGTCGAACACCGGCGACCTCGAAGCGCTCGCCAACGGTCCGCTGTTCACGCTGCCCGCGGGCGACGTCTCCACCGCGATCCGGATCGGCGCGCAGACCAGCGATTTCACCAGCGCCTCCTTCGGCGAGCGGATCAGCAGCGGCAGCGTGTCGCGGGACGCGGTCAACGGTCGCGTCAACATCGACGTGCCGATCGCCAGCCGCTCGCGCGCCGTGCTCGGCTGGCTCGGCAACCTGTCGGTCAACGGCAATGCCGCGATCAACCAGCTTTCCGATTTCGGCACGCTGACCGCTTATGGTTATGGCGTGAACTGGGGGCCGATCGACAGCCTGCGGGTGATCGGATCGATCAACCAGCAGGATGTCGCACCGACCGCGACGCAGCTCGGCAACCCGACGGTGGAGACGCCCAACGCGCGCGTCTTCGATTATGTCAGCGGCCAGACGGTGACGGTGACGACGATCAGCGGCGGCAATCCCGACCTGCGGTCGAGCAGCCGCCGCGTCACCCGGCTCGGCGTGACGCTCAAGCCTTGGAGCGACAAGGACCTGACGCTGATCGGCACGTACACCAAGCAGGACACGCGCAACCCGATCCAGTCCTTCCCGTCGCCGACCGCGGCGATCGAGGCGGCATTTCCCGATCGCTTCACCCGCGACGCGGCGGGCGATCTCACCCGGCTCGACGCCCGCCCGATCAATTTCGCGCGTGCGGTGAGCGAGCAGTTCCGCTGGGGGATCAACTTCTCCAGGCCGATCAAGTCGAAGGTGCAGAAGGAGCTCGAGGCGTTCCGTGCGGGTACCGGGCCCAACCCCTTTGCCGGCATGCGCTTTCCCGGCGGGGGCGGGCGGTTCGGCGGCGCGCGGGCCAGCGCCGACGGCGCTCCGCCGTCACCGGGTGCGGAGGGTGCGCCGCCGCCACCATCGCCGGGTGCCGATGGCGCGCCCCCGCCGCCGCCCGGTGCCGATGGTCCACCGCCCGGCGGCGGCGGCGGGCGCGGCTTCGGTGGCGGTGGTGGTCGCGGCTTCGGCGGCGGCGGTCGTGGCGGTCAGGGCGGTGGGCGTATCCAGTTCGCGCTATACCATACGTGGCATCTCACCGAGCGCGTCACCGTCGCGAACGGCGGGCCGCTGCTCGACCTGCTCAACGGCGATGCGACCGGATCGAGCGGTGGCCAGCCGCGGCACGAGTTCGAGGCGCAGGCCGGCTATTCGAACAACGGCATCGGCGTGCGCCTGTCCGCCGATTACGCGACCGGCACCCGCGTCAACGGCGGGACGTCCGCCAATCCACAGACGCTGCGCTTCTCCGGCCTTGCCACCGCCAATCTGCGGCTGTTCGCGGACCTCGGCCAGCAACTGAAGCTGGTCAAGGCGCATCCCTGGGTGCGCGGCGCGCGCGTGACGCTGTCGGTCGACAACATCCTCAACACCCGCCAGACCGTTCGCGATGCGGCGGGCGTGACGCCGATCAGCTACCAGCCCGATTACCTCGACCCGCTTGGCCGGACGGTGCGGCTGAGCCTCCGCAAACTGTTCTTCTGAGGACCTAAAGCCCCAGTCGCCGCGCCAGCCACGCCGCCGCTTGCTCAGGGGTGCGCTTGCCGGCGTCGCGATCGACCTGATAATTCGCCTCGCGCATCGCGGCGACCGGGATACGCCCGACCAGCGGCGCCAGCGCGGCGGTGAAGGCGGCGTCCCCCGCGCGTGCCGGTGCGACGAGCAGCAAGGCATCGTAACTCGGGATCGCGTGTTTCGGGTCGGTCAGCACCGTCAGCCGGTCGGCCGCGATCCGCCCGTCCGACGAGAAAGCGGAGATCACGTCCGCCTCGCCGCTCGCCAGCGCGCGATACATGAAGGTCGGCGCATAGGGCGTCGCCGCCGCGAAGCGCAGCGGATAGGCGTGGCGTACCGCCGCCCATTCGGGACGTTCGAGGAACTCGAGATCGCTGCCGAAGCGCAAGGCGGGCGCCGC
The DNA here is from genome assembly GCF_000764535.1 of Sphingomonas taxi. Taxonomy (NCBI): domain Bacteria; kingdom Pseudomonadati; phylum Pseudomonadota; class Alphaproteobacteria; order Sphingomonadales; family Sphingomonadaceae; genus Sphingomonas; species Sphingomonas taxi. The sequence goes on from NZ_CP009571.1 coordinate 3,350,094, forward strand.
ACCGACGAGGTCGGACAGGCTGGCGATGCCGCGGCGCCGTGCGTCGTCGCCGCGCATCGCGAAGGCATAGGCGTTCTCGAAGCCGAGCGATCCGACCAGCCGCACACCGCTGCTCGCCTGCGTCCAGCGGCCGATCGCGGTGGCCATCGCCTTGGGGTCGGGGACGTCGCTGCGCCGCATCGCACCGGTCCACAGCGTGCCGGCATAATCGACATAGACGTCGATATCGCCGCTGGTCAGCGCGCCGTAGATCACCGCCGAGCCGAGGCCGTCGCGATAGCGGACGGTATAACCGGCGCGGGTCAGCCGGTCGCCGATCAGCCGGGCAAGGATATATTGTTCGGAAAAATTCTTCGCGCCGACCGTCACCACCTTGTCGCCGCCGCGCTGCCAGAGCGGCGCGGTCGCGGCGAGCAGGCCGGCGACCAGCGCGAGCGTCGCGCCGAGCCACACGGCGCGACGTCGATGGGCGATGCCGCGCTCGATCAGGCCGATCAGCGCGTCGACGGCAAGCGCCAGCCCCGCCGCGGCGAAACAGCCGGCAAGCACCAGCGCCCAATTCTGCGTCTGCAGACCGGCGAAGATCATGTCGCCGAGGCTCGGCTGGCCGACGGTGGTCGACAGCGTCGCCGCGCCGATCGTCCACACCGCGGCGGTGCGGATGCCGGCGATCAGCACCGGCGCGACCAAAGGCGCCTCGACCAGCCGCAGCGTCTGCGCGGGCGTCATGCCGACCGCTTTGGCCGCCTGTCGCACGGCCGGATCGATTCCGGTCAGCCCAGCGACGCCGTTGCGGATGATCGGTAGCAGCGCATAGAGCGTCAGCGCGATCAGCGACGGCAGGAAGCCCAATGCCGGGATGCCGCCGCCGACCAGCGCCGACAGCCAGAGCAGCAGCGGGTAGAAGAGCGCGAGCAGCGCGAGGCTGGGGACGGTCTGGACGAGGCTGGCGAAGCCGAGGATGACGCGGCCGGTGCGCGGCCGGCGCGCGGCGACGATGGCGAGCGGCAGGCTGATCGCGATGCCGAGCAGCAGCGCCGCCGCCGACAGCAGCACATGTTGCGCGAGCAGCGGCGGCACCCGGCCGAGCGCATCGAGGAAGGCGCTCACGCCGCTTGCTCCCGCGCGATCCCGCGCAGCCGTTCGGCCTGATCGCGCGGCACCGCGACCAGCGCCTGCGCCGCTTCGCCGCCATCGCCATGGAGCAGGTCGGCGGGCGTCGCATCGGCGACGATCCGCCCCGCCTGCATCACCAGCACGCGGTCGGCGAGCAGCAGCGCCTCGGCCATGTCGTGCGTGACGAGGATCGTGGTGAGACCTAGCCGGTCGTGCAGCGCGCGAATCTCGCTGCCGAGCGCGTCGCGCGTCACCGGATCGAGCGCGCCGAACGCCTCGTCGAGCAGCAGCAGCTTGGCACCGGGCGCGAGCGCGCGGGCGATGGCGACGCGCTGGCGCTGGCCGCCCGACAGCGCCTCGGGCAGCCGGTCTGCGATGGCGCGGGGCAGCGCGACGAGATCGAGCAGCGCGTCGACGTCGGTGGCGGGGAGGCCGGCGATGCGCGGGCCGATGCCGATATTTTCGGCGACGGTCATATGCGGGAACAGGCCGATGCCCTGAAAGACATAGCCGATCCGCCGGCGCAGCGCCGGGGCGGGACCGGCGGCGACATCCTCGCCGTCGAGCAGCACGCGGCCCTCGCTCGGCTCGATCAGCCGGTTGATCGTCTGGAGCAGCGTCGACTTGCCCGATCCCGATGCGCCGACCAGCGCGACGAAGCTGCCCGCGGCGATCGTCAGCGACACCCCGTCGACCGCCCGCGTCTCGCCATAACGTTTGCTGACGGCGTCGAAACGGAGCGATTCTGCTGGCATCGTCCGGAACGATGCGGGATGCCCGTGACAAAGTCCAATGAATGGACGGCAGGAGAGGCTTATGAGCGAGGTACGCGCGATCTTCATCACCGGCGGCGGATCGGGCATCGGCCGCGCCGTCGCGCGGTTGTTCGCGAGCCGCGGCTGGCGGGTCGGCATCGCCGACGTCAACACCGCCGGGCTCGACGAGACCGCGGCGTTGATCGCCGGCGGCATGGTCGAACGCTATGTCATGGACGTCCGCGACCGCGACGCCTGGACCGCGAGCCTCGACGCCTTCACCCGGGCGAGCGGCGGGCGGCTCGACGTTCTGTTCAACAATGCCGGGATCGGCACCGGCGGGCCGCTCGCCGAGGCGCGGTTCGAGGAGATCGACCGGACGATCGCGATCAACTTCACCGGCGTGGTGAACGGCGCGCGGATCGGCCATGCCTATCTGGCAAAGACGCCGGGATCGGTGCTGCTCAACACTTCCTCGGCGTCGGGCATCTATGGTTCGTCGGGACTCGCCACCTATTCGGCGACCAAGTTCGCGGTCCGGGGGCTGAGCGAGGCGCTGGACGGCGAATGGCATCGCGAGGGGATCAAGGTGCGCTGCCTGCTGCCGAGCTTCATCGAGACGCCGCTGCTCGATGGCGTCGCCGGCGGCACCAACCGGACGATCCGCGAATCGGTGACCGGCGCGGGGCTCGAACTGACCCCGGTCGACGCGGTGGCGGAAGCGGCGTGGAAGGCGGTGCATGGCGACGCGGTGCACACCTATGTCGGCAAGACCGCCGAACGGCTGCGCTTCGCCGCGCGCTGGTTCCCCGGCGCGCTGCGCAAGCGGATGCGGCGGTCGCTGCGCTGATCAAAGCGAAATATCCCTCCGTTCGCCCTGAGCCTGTCGAAGGGCCTGAGTCTCAAGCTGCTTCGACAGGCTCAGCACCAACGGGCGGGCGTGTCGGCCTATTCGTCGACGATCGCGTCGATCGCCTCGGCCATTTCGATGTCGCGGCCCGACAGGCCGGCGGCATCGTGCGTGGTCAGCAGGATTTCGACGCGATTGTAGACGTTGCGCCATTCGGGATGATGGTTGGCCTTTTCCGCCATCAGCGCGACCTGCGTCATGAAGCCGAACGCCTCGACGAAATCGGCGAAGACGAGGCTGCGGGTGATCGCGTCGCGCGCCTCGTCATAATCCCATTCCGGCAGGCCATCGAGTGCATCGGCACGTTCGGCTTCGCTAAGGGCCTCGATCATCGGCGGTCTTCCTTGCTGGACGGGAAAGGGACGCGGTATGGCGACAGGCATGAACGGGCAAGATGCTAATGGACCGGCCCCCGGTGCCGATGCGATCGAGCGGATCGCCCGCGACACGATCGCGCGGCTGCCCGCGGCATTCGCCACGCACCTCGGCGACGTCGTGCTGCTGGTCGAGGAGGAGGCGGACGCCGAGACGCTCGCCGCTTTGGGAATCGAGCATCCGCTCGACCTGACCGGCCTCTATCACGGCCGGCCGCTGGGCGAGAAATCGTCGATGGAATCGGGCGCGCTGCCCGACCGTATCCATCTGTACCGGCAGGCGATCCTCGTCGAATGGGTGGAGACGGGGGTGCGGCTCGACGATCTCGTCCGCCACGTCACCATCCATGAGATCGGCCATCATTTCGGCCTGTCCGACGACGATATGCATGCGCTGGAAGACGCGGTGGTCGATTGACCGGGCTAGCACTGGCGGATGTCGCCTGCATGCGTGGCGGCCGGATGCTGTTTGCGGGGGTGAGCGTCGCGCTCGGCGCGGGCGACGCGGCGCTGGTCAGCGGACCCAATGGCGTCGGCAAATCGAGCCTGATCCGCATCGCCGCCGGACTGCTGTGCCCCGCCGCAGGCGCGGTGACGCGCGACGGCGCGGTGGCGCTGCTCGGCGAATCGCATGCGCTCGATCCCGAATTACCACTGGCGCGGGCGTTGGCCTTCTGGATCGGCGGGCGAACCGAGGCGGCGATGGCGGCGGTCGGGCTGGCGCATCTCGCCGCGGTGCCGGTGCGCGTGCTGTCGACCGGGCAGCGCCGCCGCGCCGGACTGGCGCGCGTCGTAGGTGCGGACGCGCCGATCTGGCTGCTCGACGAGCCGGCCAACGGCCTCGACGCCGACGGGGTGACGCAGATCGAGACGCTGATCGCCGCGCATCGCGCCGCCGGCGGGATCGCGATCGTCGCAACGCATCAGCCGGTTGCCTTGCCCGGCGCGGTTCGCGTGACGCTGCACTGATGCGGATCGGCGGCATCGTCTGGCGCGATCTGCGCCGCGCCTGGGCGGGTGGGGGCGCCTTGTGGCCGGTCGCCTTCTTCCTCCTCACCGCGATCCTCTTTCCGTTCGCCGTCGGCCCCGACACGGCGTTGCTGGCGCGGATCGGTGGCGGGGTGATATGGGCCGCCGCGCTGCTCGCCGCGCTGCTGCCGGTCGAGCGGCTGGTGGCACCCGACGTCGAGGCGGGGGTCATCGATCAATATGCGGTGCGCGAGGTCCCGCTGGCGCTGGTCGCCTTCGCCAAGATCGTCGCGCACTGGCTCGGCTTCGCGCCGCCGCTGATGCTGGCGGCGGTGGTCGCGGCGGGGCTGTTCGATCTGTCGGCGACGACGCTGGTGCGTATCGAGCTGGGGCTGCTGATCGGCACGCCGGGGCTGGCCGCGCTCGGCGTCGCCACCGCGGCGCTGGTTGCGGGCCTGCGCGGCAGTGGCGCAGTGGCGGGGCTGGTGATGCTGCCGCTGGCGATCCCGCTGCTCATCTTCGGCGCGGGATCGCTCGATGGAGCGGCAGGGGCGGGGGCGGTGAAGCTGCTCGCCGCGGTTAGCCTGCTGCTGACCGCCGGCGCGCCGTGGATCGCCGCAGCGGCGATCCGGAGCGGCATGGATTAATAACGGTTACGACTTCGATCCGTGATCCGAAGCATAGACCATCGCCGCGGCGGTGCCGGTCGCCGGTTTCAAATGAAACCATTCGGGACGATCGATCGCGGTAAGAAACGCGAGCACGGTCAGGCCGAACATCAGCAGCGCCAGCCGGCCCCACAGCGGATTCGGCTCGGCATCGTCATGCGTCGTTTTGGCGAGATCGTCATTGGGTCGCATCATCATGCCTCCATGTGCTGATCTACCGATATAGGCAGAAAAGCCTTCTGATCGACGAGCGTTCCGTAACGTTTGTTTGCTGCGCTGCACCAACCGCCGCGTCAACGGCTCCATCGGGCCCAGATCGCGGTCGGCAGCGTCAGGCCGCGTGTCTCCTCGCGCACGCCGAGTTCGCCCGCCTCGACCTTGCCGGGCAGGTCGCCGAAGAGTTGGCGGACCAGCTCACCGATTGCCAGCGCCGACATGCGCACCGCATAGACGGTGAGGAACAGGAAGCGGCTGTCGGCGTCGATCAGCTTGCGGCAGTCGGCGATCAGCCCCGGCAGATCCTCCTCCAGCCGCCACAATTCGCCCTCCGGCCCGCGGCCGTATTTGGGCGGGTCGAGCAGGATGCCGTCGTAGCGCCGCTTGCGACGCACCTCGCGCGCGACGAACTTGACCGCATCGTCGACGATCCAGCGGATCGGCGCCTCGGTCATGCCGGACAGGACGGCATTGCCGCGCGCCGCCTCGACCGATTTCTTCGAGGCGTCGACATGGACCATCTTGGCGCCCGCGGTCGCCATCGCCAACGTGCCGACACCGGTATAACCGAACAGGTTGAGGCATTCGGGCTGGTCGAGATCGGCGACCTGTTCGCGCATCCAGCTCCACACTGGCGCCATGTCGGAGAAGAAGCCGAGGTGGCGGAACGGCGTCGGCTGCGCGGTGAAGCGCACCTCGTTCCATTTCAGCGGCCAGCCCTCGCGCGGCACCGACTCGGCGAAGACCCAGCGGCCGCCGCCATCCTCGTCGCTCGCCGGCACGAACTCACCTTGCGCGCGCCAGTTCTCGGTCGCGGGCGCCCACATCGCCTGCGGCTCGGGGCGGATGAAGCGGTAGCGACCGTAGCGTTCGAGCTTGCGGCCGTTGCCCGAATCGACGAGGCCGTAATCCGCCCAGGGCTCGCCGATCAGCGTGTCGAGCTTCATGGCTTCGGCACCGCGCGTTCGGCAATATAGGCGGTGACCGCGTCGAACGTGCCGGGGAGGGTGGCGAACCGTTCCTCACGCTCGAACAGGTCGCCGATCCGGCCGGGCAGGGTCGGGCGCTGGCCGGTGGCGCGCTCGACCGCGTCGCGAAACTTGGCGGGATGCGCGGTGGCGAGCGTCACCACCGGCACGTCGCTGGGGTGGCGGCGCGCCGCCGCGAGCGCGATCGCGGTATGCGGGTCGATCACCTGCCCGGCATGTTCGTGCGCCCAGCGCATCGCCAGCGTCATGTCGTCGAGGTCGACGCGGTCGCTGGCGAACAGCGCCGCGCCAGTATGCTGTGCGTTAGTGAGGCGCATCGCGCCCGACGACTCGAAGCCCTGCATCTGGGCGCTGAGCGCGGCGCCGTCGCGGGCGCCGAGATCGAACAGCAGCCGCTCGAAATTCGAGCTGACCTGGATGTCCATCGACGGCGTCGGCGTCTGCTGGACGATTCCCTTGCTGTAATCGCCCGCCGAGATGGCGCGATGGAGGATGTCGTTGACGTTGGTCGCGACGATCAGCTTGGCGACCGGCAGACCCATCTGCGCGGCGACATAGCCGGCGAAGACGTCGCCGAAATTGCCGGTCGGCACCGAAAAGGCGACGCTGCGCTCGGGCGCGCCGAGGCGGACCGCGGCGTAGAAATAATAGACCACCTGCGCCATCAGCCGCGCCCAGTTGATCGAATTGACCGCGGACAGCGCGAACGTCCCCGAGAAGCCGGGATCGTTGAACATCTGCTTCACCAGCGCCTGCGCGGTGTCGAAGTCGCCGTCGATCGCGATATTGTGAACGTTGGGGGCGAGCACCGTCGTCATCTGGCGGCGCTGCACGTCCGACACCCGGCCGGCGGGATGGAGCATGAACACGTCGACCCCGGCGCGGCCGGCGAGCGCGTCGATCGCCGCCGAACCGGTATCGCCGCTGGTCGCGCCGACGACGGTGAGATGCCGGTCGCTGCCATTCAGGAACCGCTCGAACAGCAGGCCGAGGAGTTGCAGCGCGACGTCCTTGAACGCCAGCGTCGGGCCGTGGAACAGCTCGAGCAGCCATTGATCGTGGTCGAGCTGCACGAGCGGTGTCACCGCGGCATGGCTGAACCGGCCATAGGCGCGGGTGCAGAGGTCCTTCAGCTCGTCGGGCGTGAGCGCGTCGCCGACGAAGGGCGTCATCACCGCGACTGCGGTATCGACATAGGAGAGGTTGGCGAAACCGGCGATCTGCTCGCGGGTGAGGCTGGGCCAGCGCTCGGGCAGATAGAGGCCACCGTCGGAGGCCAGCCCGGCGAGGGTGACGTCGCGGAAATCGAGCGCGGGCGCGGCGCCGCGGGTGCTGACATAACGCATCGCGGCTGGGTAGCGGGCCGATGCGCGAGGGGCAACGCCGGGTTTGCTTGGGGGCGATGGCATTGGGCTATGGGGGCTTGAGTCCTCCCCCGGCAGGGGGAGGTGGCAGGCAAGGCCTGACGGAGGGGAGGATACGGCGCACTCCGCGGTTGTGGAAACACCCCCTCCACCACGGCCTTCGGCCGCGGTCCCCCTCCCCCGCTGCGCGAGGGAGGAATTAAGCAGCGACCCGCCGCCGCAACGCCAGCACGTAGATCACCGCAGCGATCGCGGCGAAGAAGAACCATTGCACCGCATAGGACAGATGGTTGTTCGGGACGGAGGAGAGATCCGGCTTGCCGTTCGCCGCGAGGCCGAGCGGCGGCGCGTCGGCGACGAGCAGCAGCCGCTGCGGGCTATGGTCGAACAGCGACCCGATCAGCGAGCGGCCGTCGGGGGCGTGGCTGATATAGCCGCTCACCGCGCCGCCGGACCAGCGCGACTTGAACATCGGGTCGGGGGTCGTACCGAGCTGGACGACCAGTCCGTTGCCGCAATCGGCGATCAGGCGGAAGCCCGCCGCCCCGGCACCGGCGAGCCGTTGCCCGAGCGGGCGGGCGCATGTCGCGGTCGTGCGACGGAAGAGAAGCCGGTCGTCGGGCGTCGCCGGAAAGGCGATCGGCGGCTTCGCCGGATTGGCGGCAAGCTGCGCGAGATACGCCTCTTTCTTCGGCGCACGATCGAGCAATTGCCACAGGCCCAGCGCGATCATCGCCGCCACCGCAGTCACGACGACGAGGGTCGGGATCAGCGGCACGCGCCTCATGGTCGCGGGTCGATGCGCCCTTCGCGCGCGGCGTTGCGGAATTCGGCGGACATCAGCGCGCCCTTGGCGAGGCGCAGCGACCAAATCACGCCGGCGAGCGTCACCGGGATCCAGATCAGCATGTGCAGCCACAGCGGCGGGTGCAGCGTCAGTTCGAGCATGATCGCGCCGATCACCACGATCGTGCCGAGGATCAGCGTCAGGAAGGCGGCCGGCCCGTCGCCGACGTTGAACTGGGTGAAGTCGAGCCCGCAGGCCGAACAGCGATCGGCGAATTTGATCGCCTTGGCGAACAAAGTGGGCTTGCCGCAGCGCGGGCAGAGGCCGCGCAGGCCGGCCTGGACGACCGAGGGCATGGCCTCGGTCGCCGGCAGGGGCGTCGGATCAGTCATAGGCGACGCCCCTCATGCGATCAGCCACCGTGGACCGGCGCGCCCCAGCCACCCCAGACGTAGATGGTGACGAACAGGAACAGCCACACCACGTCGACGAAATGCCAATACCAGGCCGCCGCCTCGAAACCGAAATGCTGGCGCGGCGTGAAGTCGCCCTTGTAGGCGCGGATGAGGCAGACGGCGAGGAAGATCGTGCCGATCAGCACGTGGAAGCCATGGAAACCGGTCGCCATGAAGAAGGCGGCGCCATAGTTCAGCCCCTTGAAGGGGAAGGGCGCGTGCATGTATTCATACGCCTGGATCGAGCTGAACAGCACGCCGAGCGCGACCGTCAGCCACAGGCCCTTGAGCACGCCGTCGCGGTCGCCGACGCCGAGCATGCCCCACAGGCCGGTCTTCTCGCCACCTCGCTGGTTGTGGATCAGCGCGTGATGCGCCCAGGTGACGGTGGTGCCGCTGGTGAGCAGGATCAGCGTGTTGAGCAACGGCAGTTCGAAGGCGTTGATGACCTCCAGCCCCTTGGGCGGCCATTGCGCGGCGATCGCCGCGGCGCCCTCGGCGGCGCGTTCGACCTGGCCGTCGACGAAGCTCATCGCGGTCGGGAACAGCGCGAAGTCGAAGAAGGCCCAGAACCAGCCGACGAAGAACATCACTTCGGAGGCGATGAACAGGATCATGCCATAACGGAAATGGAGCTGGACGACGGGGGTGTGATCGCCGTGATGCGCCTCGCGCACCACCTCGGCCCACCAGCTGTACATGGTGAACAGCACGCCCGCGAGACCGGCGAGGAAGATCCAGCCACCGCCATTGGCCTTGTCGGCGGCGAGGTGGCCGCCGTGCATCCACATGATCGCGCCCGACGCCATCACCAGCGCCGACAGCGATCCGAACAGGGGCCAGATGCTGGGGGGCAGGATATGGTAATCGTGGTTCTTGGCGCCGGCCATGGTCGTTTCCCTGTTCTCTAATCCTCTTGGGTGAACGCTTAGCCCGCGGATTTCGCGGAATCCACCGGGTAAAACGTATAGGAGAGCGTGATCGTCTCGACGTCGCGCGCATCGGGGTCGTCCATGATCTTCGGGTCGACGAAGAAGATCACCGGCATGCGCTGCGTCTCGCCGGGCTGCAGCGTCTGCTGGGTGAAGCAGAAACACTGGATCTTAGTGAAATATTTGCCCGCCTGGCTGGGGGTGACGTTGAACGTCGCGGTGCCGGTGATCGGCTTGCTGTCGGTGTTGGTCGCGGTGAAGAACGCCATGTCGCGCGCGCCGATCTTGACCGTTTCCGACCCCGCCTCGGGACGGAAGCGCCATTTCATTCCCGGCGCGACGTTGCTGTCGAAATCGATGCGGATCAGCTTGTTGACCGCGCCAGGCGCTTCCAGCCCGCGTTGCGTCGTGCCATTGAGGCCGGTGACCTGACAGAACAGGCGGTAGAGCGGGATGCTCGCCCAGGCGACGCCGGTCATGAAGCAGATGCCGAGCACCGCGAACAGCGCGGTGCGCAACTGACGCTTCGTCGCGGCGCTATCGGCCTGCGCCGGCGCGCTCATATCATCCCCTGGCGGATCTTGGTGATGGCGATCGCGAAGATCAGGATGACGAAGGCGCCGAGCAGCAGCGCCATCACCCGCGCGCGGGACCGCTGGCGCTGGCGGATCAGATCCTGTTCGTCGGGGGTCATGCGAACACCCAGCGGTCGACGACGAGCGCGCCGAACACGACGAAGAGGTAGAGGATCGAATAGCTGAACAAGCGCTTCTCCGGCTTCATCATATCGTCGGGGCGGGTGGTGCGGGTCGCGACGACGAGCGCGAGCGCGGCGAAGATCGCGGTGGTGACGGTGGCGACGCCGCCATAGAGCGGCCCCGTCAGGCCAAGCGGCCAGGGCAGGACCGCGACCAGCGCCATCGGGATGGTGTAGAGGCCGATCTGGCGGCGCGTCACCCGCTCGCCAGCGACGACGGGCAGCATCGGCACGCCGGCATTGGCGTAATCGGTCTTCACGAACAGCGCGAGCGCCCAGAAATGCGGCGGCGTCCACAGGAAGACGAGGCCGAACAGCAGCAGCGGCAGCAGCGCCACCTCGCCCGTCGCCGCCGCCCAGCCGATCAGCGGCGGAAAGGCGCCGGCGGCGCCGCCGATGACGATATTCTGCGGCGTGCGGCGCTTGAGCCAGACAGTGTAGATGAGGACGTAGAACAGGATCGAGACGGTCAGGATCGCCGCCGCGGCGAAATTCACCGCGAAATACATCAGGATGACGGAGAAGGCGGCAAGCCCGACGCCGAAGTGCAGCGCCGATTCGCGGTCCATCCGGCCATCGGGCAGCGGGCGTTTCTGCGTCCGCCGCATCTTGGCGTCGATATCCGCCTCATACCATTGGTTGAGCGCGCCCGCGGCGCCCGCACCGAGCGCGATGCACAGGATCGCGGTGAAGCCGAGCACCGGGTGGATGCCGACCGGCGCCGCGAGCATTCCGCACAGGCCGGTGAAGACGACGAGCGTCATCACCCGCGGCTTGGTCAGCGCAAGGAAGTCGCGCCAGTCGGCGGGGGGCAGCAGGGGCGTCGCGACCGTCATCATCGATCGGCTATACGCGCGGCGGGGGGCTTGGGGAAGCGGCGCGGGGGCCGGATCACGATCGTCCTGATCCATGTCAAGCGACTCGAAGGCGCAAGGAACGAACGATCGATCAAGCGGTTGGCCAGCCCACTAGGAGATTCGAATGGCTACCCGCATCGTTGACGCCGACCTACGCGCGTCACAATTCCTCACCGACAGCTTCCAGCGCGGGCTGGCCCATTGGAACCGGGAGCGGCTGGAACCGACGTTCCCCACCGCCGACTGGCAGCGCGTGCTCGACCGCGACGTCCGCATGCAGCGGCTCGAAGGGGGCTTCATCGAGGAGTTGCGCGAGGAGGTGGCCGCGGAAGCCGCCGCCGCGCCGACCGATGTCGAGGGCTTCATCGCCTGGTTCGAGGAACTGAAGCAGAGCGGCCCCGGCCAGCATGATCCGCTGTTCCCGTGGCTTGCCGAAGCGGCTGACCTCGACCAGCTGCGTTGGTTCTTCGAGCAGGAGGCTGCGGGCGAGGCGGGGTTCGACGATCTCGTCGCGATGACGCAGGTCAAGCTGCCGACCTATCCCAAGCTGGAACTCGCACGCAATTATTGGGACGAGATGGGCCGTGGCAATGCCAAGGGCATGCACGGGCCGATGCTCGACGCCTTGGTCGAGACGCTGGCGGTCAACCCGGTGATCGAAAATACGCTGTGGCAGAGCCTCTGCCTCGCCAATGCGATGACCGCGATGGCGACGAGCCGCCGCTATGCGTGGCATTCGGTTGGCGCACTCGGCGTGATCGAACTGACCGCGCCGGATCGCTCGGCGGCGACGGCCAAGGGGCTGCGCCGGCATGGCTTCTCCGACAAGGAGCGGCGCTATTTCGACCTGCATGCGGTGCTCGACATCAAGCACAGCGAGGATTGGAACCGCGAGGCGATCCGCCCGGCGGTAGAAGAGGATCCGCGCCGCGCGACCGCGATGGCGGAAGGCGCGCTGATTCGGCTGCGCTGTGGCGAACGCTGTTTCGAGGCGTATCGTGGCGTGCTGATGGGGTGACCCCAAGTCCTCCCCCGCAAGGGGGAGGTGGCGCGCCGAAGGCGTGACGGAGGGGGAGGGCAGGGCGGGCGTTCGGTAACCGGGCTCCCGCCTTGTCCTCCCCCTCCACCATTCGGCTGACGCCGAACGGTCCCCCTCCCCCTGGCGGGGGAGGAATTCGGTGGGTTTAGACGAAGCCCAGATTCCAGTTCGACGCATTGTAATTACCCATATTGGGCAACACCGTCGTCAGATCGCCGTTGCCGACTCCGAACCAGCTCGCCAGCGTCGCGGCATATTGGTCGACCGCGATCGTCGGCAGCAGCCGGCCCTGACCGACGTCATCGGGGGTGCCGTTGCCGACCTGCGGCGCAATGCCGTAGAAGCGTCTGCCCCGCACCGCGCCACCCATCACCAGATGATGGCTGCCCCAGCCGTGATCCGAGCCGTCGTCGTTCGACTGGAGCGTCCGGCCGAAATCGGAGGCGGTGAAGCTCGTCACCTTGTCGGCGACGCCGAGCGCGACGGTGGTGTCGTAGAAGGCGCGCATCGCATCGGCGACCTTGCCGATCAGCCCCGGCTGCACCGCGACGAGATTGTCGTGCAGGTCGAAGCCGCCGATCGACACGAAAAACACCTGTCGCTTGGCACCCAGTTGCGACGAGACCGAGATCAGCCGCGCGACCATCTTGAGCTGGTCGGCAAGCTGGTTGCCGGTCGGGAACAGCGTGAAGCCGCTCGCCGGGGCGGAGGCGAGCGCGCCGCTGACCTGCGCATAGGTATCGAGCGCGCGCTTGCTGACACGGGCATGCTCGTTGCCGAGCAGATGCGCGCTGCCGCCGGTCATCAGGCTGCGCAACGTCGCCGCCGCGGTACTCGACCCGTAGAGCGTCGTGCCGCCGCTGAGCGCGATCGGGCCGCCGGTGCCGATCGCATATTGCACCGCCGATTTGCCGGTGAGGTAGACCGCATTGCCGCTCGCATTGATGCAGGTCAGCGTCGACGCGCCATTGCCCGACTGGAACAGGTCGCCGATCCGCCCGCCCCAGCCCGAGGTCGCGCCCTCCGGGTTGGACGCCTGGAAATAGCTCTGCTGGTCGTTGTGGCTGAACAATTTGGGCGGCAGCTTGACAGCGTTCTGCTGGAATTGCGCCTTGGTGGTCGGCTGGACGAGCGTACCGACGTTGAGCGTCACCGCGAGCTTGCCCTGATCGAACAGCGGCAGCAGCGACCCCATCGTCGGCGCGAGTGCATATTGGCGGCCACCGGGCAGGCCGGCGGTCGGGTTGAGCACGGTGGCGGCGAGCGATTCGCGGGTCAGCGCGATGTTCGACCGCGCGGCGAGATAGGCGGCGTAGCTCGCCTGATCGTATGCCGCGACGGTGTTGGCGTAATCGTTGCCACCGTAGAGGAAGATGCAGACCATCGCCTTGTAGTCGGTCGCGGTCGCCGCCGCGGCCTCGCCGATCGCGGCGAGGCTGGTGACGAAGGGCGTCGCCACCCCCGCCACGCCCAGCGCGGCGGAGCGTTTGAGAAAGGCGCGGCGCGAGGAATCCCGGGTAAAGTCCATGATGGTCACCGCAGCGTCAGGAAGTCGGGAGAGGCGAGCGTCAGCAGCAATGCGATGCCGACGCGGTTGATCGCGGCGTTGGTCGCGGTCGTCGCGACACTGTCGACCGCGGCGCGGATCGCCGTGACGGTCGCGCTGCCGAGCTGGCCGGCGGCGAGCACGACGTTGATCTCGTCGACCAGCGCCGCGCTGTCGCCCGCCTTGGCGACGAGATCGGTATAATCGGGCTTGGCGTCGCCGGCGCCGTTGGCGACGAGAGACTGCATGTAATTGACGTAGGCGACGACGCTTTGTTCGTTGGTGATCTGGAATTCAGGCGCGACGAGCCCGGCATTGCCGATCGCGCTCGCCGGCGGCGTGTAGGCGGGGCGGAAGAAGTTGAAGACGGTCTGGCTGCGTCCCATCGACTGGCCGAGCCGGTTGGACTGGCTCGACGTGTCGCCGAACGCCCAGGCGTTGGATGGCGAGTCGACCTTGGCGAGCCGCGCCCAGCCGGTCAGCCGCATCACCGGCTCGCGCAGCTTGCCGGCGGTGGTGCTCGCCAGCGCATCGTCGCTGCGTGCCTCGGTATCGAGCAGGATCGCCTTGATCACCGACTTCATGTCGCCGCGCACCCCCGATCCGTTGTTGGCGAAGGTCGCGGCGACGCGGCCGACATAGCCGGCGCTCGGGTTGCTGGTGACGAGCCGCTGGATGAGCTGTTTCGAGACGAAGGGCGGCAGGTTCGGGTGGGCGAAGATCGTGTCGAGCGCGACCTTGACCGCCGCCATGCCGCCGCCGCTGGTCGAGGCGCCGAGGAAGCTCGCCGCGCCGGTCTCGTTGAGCGACGCGTTCATCACCAGCGGCTGGCGATAGCGATCGGGGGTGGTGTTGTCGGTGGTCGCGAGGCTCAATCCGGTGAAGACGCGGGCGAGGCCCGAGACGTCGGCCGGGCCGTAGGTTTCGAGCGGCACGCCGCCGCTCGTCCTGACGCTGCCGTCCATGTTGAGCTGGTAGAGGCCGAGCGTGAAGAGTTGCATCAGCTCGCGCGCGTAATTCTCGTCGGGCTGCGCGCCGGTCTTGGCATTCGCCTTGCGGTTGCCGAGGAAGGTGAGGAACGACCCCATCGCCGCATTGGTGGTGATCGCGTCGAGGAGCGTGCGGTAATTGCCGAAGGCGTTGTCGAGCAGCACGTCGACATAGGCGGCGGTGGCGAATTGCTTCCAGTTGAGATTGACGCCGCCGATGCCGACGACGAGCAAGTCGAGCAGCGCCATCCCGATCCGCTGGCGCAGCTGATCGGGCTCGACGATCATCTGCCGCCACAGCGTGGCGTCGAAACCCGTCTCGCTGTTGATGTTGGCGGCGACGTTATAGCCCCGGGCGACCAGCCAGTCCCAGTGCGAGGTGGCGCGCGGCAGCGCGAACTGGTCGTCGATCCAGCCTTCGTAGCGGCGGGCGACGATGCTCTCGATCATCGTGCGGGTGCCGCCCATGCTCGCCTGCGCGAGGAAGCGGCTCGCCTGCGTCGCGGTGATCGCGGCGGGGACGACGACGACCGGTGCGCTCGACGTCGGCGGTGCGCTGGCGGTGCCGCCGCCGCTGCTGCCGCCACCGCAGGCGGCGAGCAACAGCGCGGGTGCGATGACACCCCCGGCCTTGAGCGGCGGGGCGATGCCGCCCGCCTCGTCCAGATCGACGCACGCCCCCGCGTCCGCCCGGTCCTCGTCCAGCACTGATGTGATCCCCGACCCCGATACGCCGGAGCGCTTCCCGCAAGCGCCGCGTATGCGACGGAAACCTAGCCGTTACGGTCTTAACGAAGCGTTTTTGTGGCGCACCTGCAAACAAAGACCCCGGGGTTTCCCCCGGGGTCCTTGGTGCCTCAGTCGATCTTCGGCAGCGTCTCGAACTGGTGATAAGGCGGCGGCGAGGACAAGGTCCACTCCAGCGTCGTCGCGCCCTCGCCCCAGGGATTGTCGGGCGCCTTCGGCCCGGCGATCAGCGAATAGATCACGTTGACGAAGAAGATCACCATGCCCGCGGCCATGATCTCGTAACCGTGGCTCGCCAGCGCGTTCCACGTCGCATAGGCGTCCGGATAATCCGGATAGCGGCGCGGCATGCCCTGCAGACCGAGGAAGTGCATCGGGAAGAACAGCAGGTTCACGCCGACGAAGAACACCCAGAAATGCGCCTGGCCGAGGAATTCGTTGTACATCTTCCCGAACATCTTCGGGAACCAGTAATAGAAGCCGGCGAACAGGCCGAACACCGCGCCGAGCGACAGCACGTAATGGAAGTGCGCGACGACGTAATAGGTGTCCTGCATGTAATCGTCGATGCCGCCGTTGGCGAGCACGACGCCGGTGACGCCGCCGACCGTGAACATGAAGATGAAGCCGATCGCCCAGACCATCGGCGTCTTGAAGGTCAGCGAGCCGCCCCACATCGTCGCGATCCACGAGAAGATTTTGATGCCGGTCGGCACCGCGATGACCATCGTCGCGGCGGTGAAATACATCTTCACGTTCACTGACAGGCCGGTGACGAACATATGGTGCGCCCAGACGACGAAGCCGACGACGCCGATCGCGACCATGGCATAGGCCATGCCGAGATAGCCGAAGACGGGCTTGCGGCTGAACGTCGCGATGATCTGGCTGACGATGCCGAAGCCCGGCAGGATCATGATGTAGACTTCGGGGTGACCGAAGAACCAGAACAGATGCTGGTACAGGATCGGATCGCCGCCGCCGGCCGGATCGAAGAAGGTGGTGCCGAAATTGCGGTCGGTGAGCAGCATCGTGATCGCCGCGGCGAGCACCGGCAGCGCGAGCAGCAGCAGGAAGGCGGTGACCAGCACCGACCAGACGAACAGCGGCATCTTGTGCAGCGTCATGCCCGGCGCGCGCATGTTGAAGATGGTGGTGATGAAGTTGATCGCGCCGAGGATCGACGAGGCGCCGGCGAGGTGGAGCGACAGGATCGCCATGTCCACCGACGGTCCGGGTTCGCCATAGGTCGACAGCGGCGCATAGACCGTCCAGCCGGTGCCGGCACCGCCGAAGAAGGGCGAGGCGAGCAGCAGCGTGAACGCCGGGATGAGCAGCCAGAAGCTGACGTTGTTCATCCGCGGGAAGGCCATGTCGGGCGCGCCGATCATGATCGGCACGAACCAGTTGCCGAAGCCGCCGATCATCGCCGGCATCACCATGAAGAAGACCATGATGAGGCCGTGCGCGGTGATCAGCACGTTCCACAGGTGGAGCGCATGATCGAGCCCGCCATCGCCACCGGGCAGGAAGTTCGCCCAGCCGACGAGATACTGGATGCCCGGCTGCGCCAGCTCGGCGCGCATCAGCCCCGAGATCGCGCCGCCGATGATCCCCGCGATGATCGCGAAGATCAGGTAGAGCGTCCCGATGTCCTTGTGGTTGGTCGACATGAACCAGCGGGCGAAGAAGCCGGGCTTGTGGTCCGCATCGCTGTGCGCGTGATCGTCGTGCGCGACGAATGCGGAGGGGTGGAGGGCGGTGTCGGTCATCTTACTGTCCCGCGTTGCCGGTGGCCGGATTGCCGGTCGCACCCTGGCTGGAGGTGGGGGCGGTCGTCGTCACGTTCTCGACCGGGCCGGTGGCGGCATCGGCGGCATTGCCTTCCGCCTGCTTGGCGGCCGAGCCCTCGGCGCCGGGCTGCGGGATGACCTTGTCGCTGGCCTTGCCCGGGGTCGGCATCGTGCCGCCCTTGGCGCGGACCCAGGCGGCGAATTGTGCCAGCGGCACCGCTTCGACCGCGATCGGCATGAAGGCGTGGCGCGCGCCGCACAGTTCCGAACACTGGCCGAAATAGAGGCCGGGCTGCTTGATCGTGAAGCTCGTCTCGTTGAGGCGACCGGGGACCGCGTCGAGCTTGATCCAGAAGGCGGGAACCGCCCAGCTGTGGATCACGTCCTGAGAGGTGGTGATCAGGCGGATCGGCACGCCGACCGGCAGCACGATGCGATTGTCGGCGGCAAGCAGGCGGGGGCCGTCGGCATCGGTGCGGAACCGCTCGCCCTTGGCAACCTGATCCTTTTCCTTGAGCATGTTGGCGGTGACTTCGAAGCCGCCGTTATCGGGATATTGATAGCTCCAATACCATTGGTTGCCGATCGCCTTCAGCGTCACCGCGCCGGCCGGCGCGGGCTTGAACTGCGCCTGCAGCAGGCCGATCGACGGCACCGCGATCAGCACCAGGATGACGACCGGCGCCAGCGTCCAGACGATCTCGATCGCGGTATTGTGGCTGGTCTTCGACGGGATCGGGTTCGCCGCCTTGCGGAAGCGGAAGACGACCCAGAGCAGCAGCAGCAGCACGAACACGCAGATCGCGACGATCAGCGGCACCAGAATCGAATCGTGGAACCAGTGCGCGAACTGGCCATTGGTCGTCACCTGCGGCTGGATGCCGATGCGACCGGCGACGGGATGGCCGATACCGGGCTCGATCGTCGTCGCGGGTGCGCCGTCCTGCGCCAGCAGCGGCGAGGCGGGGGCCGCCGGCGCGGTGGCGTTGGCGGTGGTCGGCGCGATGTTGGAGACGCCGGCAGGCGCGGCGGCACCCTGCGGCGCGGCCTGCGATGCCGCGCTCAGACCGGCGAGGGCGACCCCGGCGGCGAGTGCTAACCCCTTGAACCTCTTGCGCATGCGTTTCGTCACCCCGTCCAGATTCCCTCGCCTGCCCGGCGAACGGGCCGTTATGGCGTATGACTACGCCCCTTTTGCCATGGCCTATACGCGGGCGCCGTCCCGGCCTCAAGCACCTGACCCATGTTTATCGCTTGCGCCCGCTTGGCGGCGGCGCGGCGACTTCCTATGAGCGACCGCATCCGACCGACTTATCCGGGACCGCCGATGACCGACGACGACGTGCTGGCCGAATTCCGCGCCGCCGATGCCCTGCTCGAGGGGCATTTCATCCTCTCGTCCGGCTTGCGCAGCCCGCGCTACCTGCAATGCGCGCGCGTGCTGATGGACCCGCGCCGCGGCGCGCGCCTCGCCGAGGCGCTGGCGGCGCGCATCCCCGCCGAGATCCGCGGGCGGATCGCCGCGGTCGTCGCGCCGGCGATGGGCGGCGTCATCGCCGGCCACGAAATGGCGCGCGCGCTCGGCGTCGAGGCGATGTTCGTCGAGCGGCCGACCGGCACGTTCGAGCTGCGCCGCGGCTTCCGGCTCGAATCCGGGCAGGAGGTGCTGATGATGGAGGACGTCGTCACCACCGGATTAAGCTCGCGCGAGGCGATCAAGGCGATCGAGGCGGCGGGCGGCACGGTGATCGCCGGCGCCGCGCTGGTCGACCGCTCGGGCGGCACCGTCGATCTCGGCGTGCCGTTCTTTCCGCTGATCCGCCTCGACGTGCCGACCTATGCGGCCGACGCGCTGCCGCCCGAACTGGCGGCGATCCCCGCGATCAAGCCGGGGAGTCGCGCGGCGTGACCCGGACGCTGCGGCTGGGGGTCAATATCGATCACGTCGCGACGGTGCGCAACGCGCGCGGCGCGGGCTATCCCGATCCGGTGCGCGCCGGGCTGCTCGCCGCCGAAGCGGGGGCGGATGGGATCACCGCACATCTGCGCGAGGACCGGCGGCACATCACCGACGACGATATCGCGCGGCTGTCGGCGGAACTGACCATCCCGCTCAACCTCGAAATGGCGGCGACCGACGAGATGCTCGCGATCGCGCTGCGCCATCAGCCGCATGCCGCATGCATCGTGCCGGAAAAGCGCGAGGAGCTCACCACAGAGGGCGGGCTGGACGCGGCGGGGCAGCACAACCGGCTCGCGCCGCTGGTCGGCGCGCTGGCCGCGGCACGGATCCGCGTGTCGCTGTTCATCGAACCCGATCCGCGCCAGATCGAGGCGGCGATCCGACTCGGCGCGCCGGTGGTCGAGCTGCACACCGGCCGTTATGCCGAGCTGGACGGCGAGGCGCGCACCGCCGAGCTGCGCCGGCTGTCGGACGCCGCGGCGCTGGCGGCGAAGAACGGCATCGAGGTGCATGCCGGCCATGGCCTGACCTTCGACAATGTCGGGCCGATCGCCGCGATCCCGCAGGTGCGCGAGCTCAACATCGGCCATTTCCTCGTCGGCGAGGCGCTCTTCGTCGGGCTGGGCGACGCGGTGCGCCGGATGCGCGAGGAGATGGATGCCGCCCGTGGGTGAGCCTTATTCCTCCCCGGCACGGGGAGGGGGACCGCCGGCCGCAGGCCGGTGGTGGAGGGGGGGCTCCATGGGCGCGCCCCTATCTTTGGCGGAAGCGTATGCGGAAGCCCCCCTCCACCACCGCTGCGCGGCGGTCCCCCTCCCCGTGCCGGGGAGGAATGGGGTATGATCGTCGGGCTCGGCTCAGACCTGTGCAATATCGAGCGGATCGCCGCCTCGCTCGACCGGTTCGGCGCGCGGTTCGAGGCGCGCGTGTTCACCGACGCCGAGCGCGCACGCGCCGCGCGGCGGCCGTTCACCAAGGCGGGCACGCTCGCCAAGCGCTTCGCCGCCAAGGAGGCGTTTTCGAAGGCGGTCGGGACCGGGTTCAAGGCGGGCGTGTTCATGAAGGACATCGGCGTCGTCAACGCGCCCTCGGGCGCGCCGACGCTGGCGCTGACCGGCGGCGCGAAGGAACGGCTTGACGGCATGATCCCCGAGGGCCACGTCGCTCGCATACATTTGACTTTGACCGACGATCATCCCTGGGCCCAGGCCTTCGTGATCATCGAGGCGATCCCGGACCCCAAGGCATGAAGGAAGCGGTGTTGGACGGCAGCAACCCCAGCGAGGCAGCGGTCCCCGCGCCCGCGCCACCGGCCGCCGCACGCAAGAAGACCGACTGGTGGGGCGAGATCAAGGGCATCTTCTGGCTGATCCTGATCGTGCTCGGCTTCCACAGCTTCATCGCCAAGCCATTCTATATCCCGTCCGAATCGATGCTGCCCGGCCTGCGCATCGGCGACCGGCTGGTGGTGTCCAAATTCGCCTACGGCTGGTCGTTCGTCTCGCCGACGATCCCCAATCCGGTCGCGATCTTCAAGGGCGTGGTGATGCGCCAGCCCGAGGAGAGCTGGAGCGTTGGCCTGCCGTTCATCCACGGCCGGCTGTTCGGCAGCCTGCCGCAGCGCGGCGACGTCGTCATCGTCACCCCGCCGGGCACCCGCAACGACTATATCAAGCGCGTCATCGGCCTGCCCGGCGACACGCTGGCGGTGCGCGGCGGCGTCGTGATCCTCAACGGCAAGCCGATCCCGCGCGGGCCGCTGCATTACGTCGACCTGCCGGTCGACACCAACAGCCCGTGCAGCGACCGCGACTATTTCGGCGCGCGCCGGCCGGCCGCGGGTGGCGGCTATGTCTGCCATCTGCCGCTCGTCACCGAGACGCTGCCCGGTGGCCGCCATTACGACACCGTCGACCTCGAACCCGACAGCCCCGGTGACAATTATCCGCAGGTCACCATCCCGGCCAATCACGTCTTCCTGATGGGCGACAATCGCGACCGCTCGGCGGACAGCCGTTTCCCGCTCGCGCAGCTCGGCCTCGGCGGGCCGGTGCCGTATGAGAATCTCGGCGGACGTGCCGAATTCCTGACCTTCAGCCTCGACGGCGACGCGACGCTCAACCCGCTGAGCTGGTGGGGGTCGCTGCGGTCGGGTCGCGCCGGACTGTCCCTCCACCCAGCCACGGGACAATGACGTGAGCGAGACGCCGGCGACCCAGGACCCCAGCCCCAACGAGCTGCGCGATCCCTTCGTCCGGCGCGAGCTGAAGCGCGCGGCGGTCTGGCTCGGCCTCGCCGCGGCGATGGCGCTGGCGGTGATCCTCGTCCAGCCGCTGCTGATCATCTTCGCGGGCCTCGTCTTCGCGGCGCTGCTCGACGGCGGCGTGCGGCTGCTCGGCAAGGTGCTGCCGATCGGGCGCGGCTGGCGGCTGCTGATCGTCGTGCTGCTGACGATCGCCTTCCTCGCCGGCACCTTCTACCTCACCGGCGTGCAGGTCGCCGACCAGTTCTCGCAATTGCGCGCGACGCTGGAGACGCAGGCCAACCGGCTGGCGCGCTGGCTGAGCGGGCAGGGGCTGATGCCCGGTGCCTCCGACGTCAGCGGCATCGCGCGCCAGGCGCTGAGTTCGGTCGGGCGGATCACCTCCTGGGTCGGCACCGCGTTCGGGGCGCTGACGACGATGTTCATGATCATCGTCATCGGCCTGTTCGTCGCGATGGACCCCGGCACCTACCAGCGCGGGCTGGAATGGATGGTGCCGCGGCGCAATCGCGCCGAATTCGCGACGGTGCTCGACCGGATGGGCAAGATCCTGCGCCGGCTGCTCGCGGGGCGCCTGCTCGGCATGCTCGCGGAGGGGATATTGACCGGCATCGCGCTGTCGATCGGCGGCGTGCCGATGGCGATGATCCTCGGCATCCTCACCGGGCTGCTCGCCTTCATCCCCAATATCGGCGCGTTCATCAGCGGTGCGCTGATGATCGCGGTCGGCTTCTCGGCGGGCACGCACATCGGCTTCTGGGCGGTCGGCACCTATGTCATCGTCCAGGGGTTCGACGGGTACGTGCTGCTGCCGATCGTCGCCAAGAAGACGGTCGACCTGCCGCCGGCGCTGACGCTGGGCGCGCAGATCATGGCGAGCGCGCTGTTCGGCATCCTCGGCCTCGCGCTCGCCGATCCGATGACCGCGATGATCAAGACCGCGCTGGAGCGCAGCTCGGAACGTGAGGCCGAGCGCGACGGCTCAGACGAGGGTGTCGAACAGGCGTAGGTAGCGCGCCGCCGAATCGCCGCCGGGCTGCGGCACCGGGGCGGGGCGGGGCGCGACGAGCCAATGGTTGAGCGCGGCGGCGAGGCCGGCGGCATCCTCCGGCGCGACGACGCTGCCGAGGCGCGGATCACCCACGATCTCGCGCACCGCCGGGCTCGATGCGGTGGCGACCACCGGCGTTCCCACCGACAGCGCCTCGCGCAGCACCCCCGGCACGCCCTCGTAATCGGAGGGCAGCGCCAGCACCGCCGCCGCCGCCATCGCCGGCAGCGGGTCGCCGACATGGCCGGGCAGGTGGACGCGCCCGGCAAACCCCGCCGCGGCGACCTGCCGCTCCAAGGCGGGGCGCAGCTCGCCCTCGCCGAGGATGACGACGCCGACGTCGTCGGGCAGCGCCGGGATCGCGGCGATCAGCCGGTCCCAGCGCTTCTGCGGCACCAGCCGGCCGACGCCGAGCACGATGCGGCCGGGCGGCAGCGCCGCGCCGCCCGTGCCGACATCCGTCGCGCGCGGTGCCGGCGGATTGGGGATGACGCTGGTCCGCCGCTCCATCCGCATCGCCCGCGCCGCCAGCGCCGCGGTCGCCGGCGTCATCGCGACGAGATGATCGAGGAAGCGGCCGTGCTGGGCCAGCCACAGCCGGTGCCCGGCGCCCATGATCCGGCCATGATCGGCGCGATCGATCGCGTTGGACAATTTGGCGACGATCGGCGGGCAGGCATCGCCGAGCCGCCAGCGCAGCCACGCGGCCACCAGGGTATAATGATTGCCGGGGCAGAAGATGAGATCGGGGCGCAGCCGCAGCGTGATCGCCGCCAGCCTTCGCTGCGCGACGTAGCGGCGATGGCCGAGCGGCTCGAGTCCCAGCCCCGCGGGCAGATCGGCGGCGAGCGGGCCGCCGGCGTCGCCGATCGCCAGCGTTACCCGCCGCCCCGCGCCCAGCCATTGCGCCGCCAGCCGCAATTGCGCGCGCTCGACGCCGCCACCCGATAAATCTTGTGCAAAGGTAAGGATATGGTCGGCAGACATGGTCGTGGACCGCTGTGCCACAGAGCTTCGTGACGCGACAGTGAAACGAAATTCATGTGCAACACAGGGGCGATAGGGCTAAGCGACCCCCCATCGTCATCGTTCGGATCAACGGGTGCAGATCGATCACAGTGCCGGCCGTCCCCTCGTCGAGATCGTGCCGCCCTCCCCCGACATCGCGGGACTCCAACCCTTGAAGACCATCAAGAGCCGCTGGCCTGCGATCATCGGCGCCTTGGTGACGTTGGCGATGCTGGCCGGCCTCGCGCACGAGCTGCTGAGCTCGGGGCTTGCCGGACTGGACCGGGCGACGCCGCGCGACCCGTTGTTCTACATCGCCTTCGCCGCGCTCTATTTCGTGCCGCCGTTGGCCGATTACTGGATCTTCCGGCGGCTGTGGCACATCCCCCTCGGCGGGCTGGTCGCGCTCATCAAGAAGCGGATCGCGAACGACGTCGTCATGGGCTATTCCGGCGAGGCCTATTTCTACGCCTGGGCGCGCGCCCGCGCGCAGCTCGTCGCGGCGCCGTTCGGCGCGGTCAAGGACGTGTCGATCCTGTCGGCGATCGCCGGCAATGCGGTGACGCTGGCGATGATCGCGGTGGCGCTGCCGGTCGGCCGCAACCTGATCCCGCCCGAGATGATGCGCTACGTCTACGGCTCGCTGGCGGTGATCTTCGGCACTTCGCTGCCGTTCCTGATCTTCTCGCGCAAGGTGTTCTCGCTGCCGCGGGGCGAGCTGTGGGCGATCTTCGGCATCCATTGCCTGCGCCTGATCCTCGGCGGCTTCTTCCTCGCGCTCGCCTGGGCGCTGGCGATGCCGAGCGTCGCGATCGGCACCTGGCTGTTCCTGTCGGCGGGGCGCATGCTGTTCTCGCGCCTGCCGCTGCTGCCCAACAAGGACCTGCTGTTCGCCAATTTCGCGATCCTGATGATCGGCGAGGACCAGGCGCTGTCCGAGCTGATCGCCTTCACCGCGGGGGCGGTGCTGCTGATCCATGCGCTGCTGATCGTCGCCTTCGGCATCCATCACCTGCTGACGAGGAAGCCGTCATGACCCCGTCGGCGATCCTTGCCGTTCTGCTGCCCGCGGCGCTGCTGCTCGCCGCGCCCGCCGCGGCGCAGGTGCTCGGCAGCGACGCGGCGGCGTGCAATCCCGGCGGCGGCCCGGCGATCCTCGCGCAGATCGCCGGGCTCAAGGATCGCAAGGGCCGGATCAAGCTCGAACTGTATCCCGCCAACGAGACCGACTTCCTCGCCGACGATTCGGTGCTGCTCGCCGCGGGCAAGACCTTCCGCCGGGTGTGGACGGCGATCCCGGTGAGCGGCCAGGTGCAGGTGTGCATCCGCGTGCCGCGCCCCGGCCGCTATGCGCTGTTCGTCACGCACGACCGCGACGGCAAGAACAAGTTCAACTTCTTCGCCGACGGCGCCGGCTTCCCCGGCCCCGGCAAGATCGGCATGTCGCGGCCCAAGGTCGAGCGCGCGCTGGTCGACGTCGGCACCGCCACCGCCGAACGCACCGTCCAGATGCAATATCTGCACGGCCTCGGCGGCTTCTCGCCGACCAGGGACGAGTGATGCGGATCGTCGACGTCAACGAGATCTATTCGCCGACCGGCGGCGGCGTGCGCACCTATATCGATCGCAAGATCGAGGTGCTGGCCAGCATGGGTCACGAGCTGATCGTGCTCGCCCCGGGCCGCGAGGACCGGATCGAGGAGCGGCCCGGCGGCGGCGCGGTCCATTACATCAAGGCGCCGGGCATGCCGTTCGACGCCAATTACGGCCTGTTCTGGGATGCCGAGCCGATCCACCGCCGGCTCGACGCGCTCGACCCCGACGTGGTCGAGAATTGCTCGCCGTGGAAATCGGCGTGGATCGTCGCGCAATGGCAGGGTGGCGGGAAGGGGCGCGCGCTGCGCTCCTATTTCATGCACAACGACAATCTGGAGGCCTATCCCAAGCGCTGGTTCAAGCCGGTCGCCTCGGCCCCGCGGATCGAGCGCGCCTTCGCCTGGTATGACCGCTATCTCAGCCACTGCCTCGCGCAATATGACACGGTGGTCACCAACGGCCCGTCGCTGACCAAGCAACTGGCGGCGCGCGGCATCCGCGTCGATGCGACGATGCCGCTCGGCATCGAGCGCGCGCATTTCTCCCCCGATCTGCGCGACGAGACGCTGCGCGCCGCGCTGCTGCGCCAATGCGGCCTGCCGCCGGAGGCGCAATTGCTGCTCGGCGTCGGCCGCCATCATCCCGAGAAGCGCTGGCCGACGGTGATCGACGCGGTGCAGCGGATCGGGACGCAGGCGCCGGTCGGGCTGGTCATCCTCGGCCAGGGGATGGATACCAAGACGCTCGAACGGCATATCGGCGCCAATCCGCACATCCGGCTGTTCCGCCCGGTCTACGACCGGCGGCGGCTGGCGACGATCATGGCGAGCGCCGACGTCTATATCCACGGCTGCGGCACCGAGACGTTCGGGCTGGTCCCCGCCGAGGCGCTGGCGAGCGGCACGCCGCTGATCGTGCCCGACGGCGGCGGCACGGCGGAGATCGCCGATCCCTTGTTCGCCGAAGTCTATGCGCAGCGCGACGCGCACAGCTGCGCCGATGCGATCCAGCGGATGCTCGCGCGCGACCGTGCGATCGTGCGCCGCGCCGCGCGGGTGGCGTCGGCGACGGTCCGCAACGACGAGGAACATGCCGCCGATCTGGTGGCGCATTACGCCGCGGCGATCGCGGCGCGCGACGGGGTACGGAAGCGGGCGTGACGGCCCCTTAAGGGCCTCTATCGAAGGTTCATGCCGAGCGTGTCGGACGAAGTGAGCCTCGGGCCCGCCGAAAAGCCAAAAGCGAACCATCGCTTATGCCGCTGTCCTCCAACCGTTCGCCCTGAGCCTGTCAAAGGGCGTGGCCACAGCGGGACCGCCGTGTGTGGCGCCGCGTGCTTCGACAGGCTCAGCACGAACGGTGTCGGGCTGATCCGCCAGCTATCCCGCCAGCTCCGCATAGACCGCCGGGCGATGCCGCCGGAACCCCGGGAAGGTCGTCGTGATGCGCTCCAGCCGTCGCTTATGCCGCTGTCCTCCAACCGTTCGCCCTGAGCCTGTCGAAGGGCGTGGCCACCAGCGAGACCGCCGTATGTGGCACCCCGTGCCTCGACAGGCTCAGCACGAACGGTGTCGGGCTGATCCGCCGGCTACCCCGCCAGCTCCGCATAAGCCGCCGGCCGATGCCGCCGGAACGCCGCGAAGGTCGTCGTGATGCTCTCCAGCAGCGCCGGCACGGTCGTGTCGCCCGGATGCACCGCGATCCGCACGTTGCGCGTCGGCTGCAAGACGTGGCGCAGCGCGCCCGCCGCGGCGAGCGAGCTCAGCTGTCGCATCCGCGTCCGGCTCGCCCAGGTGATCACCGGCCCGCGCGCGACCACGGCGCCGCCCGGCCGCCATACCCGCGCATGATCCTCGGCGAGCGCGAACCCCGCATCCGCCAGCGCCGCGCGCGCGCCTTCCGAATAGAGCCACGCCGGCGCGATGAAGCCCGTCGCCGCGCGCCCGGTGATCTCCTCGACCAATGCCTTGCCGCGCCGCATCCGCGCCAGCGCCTCGGCGTGGCTGAGGCCGAGGAATTCGCCCTCGCCGGCGGTCATGTGCCTCGCCTTCAGCGCCGCGGCGCGACCGGCATGGGCGCTGTCGTCGCGATGCGTCCAGCCGTGGACGAACATTTCGACCCCCTCGTCCGCCCAGCCGCGCAGCCGGGCGGCGAAGGCGGGGGTGATCGGGGCGCTCGACCAGTGATCGGGGACGACGAGCATCGCCAGCCGCCGCCCGACGTGCGGGGCGAGATGGTCGAGCAGGCGGTCGACCTCGCCCTCGAAGCGGGGCGAGACGTCGTGGATGGAGGCGAACAGGCGTTTCATCGCGCGCGATGATAGACGCGGAGATGCTCGTTGCCCATCGGCAGCGTGGCGGTAAGCCGGTAATCGCGCGCCATCGCCGCGGTCACGATCGCATGCGCGGCGGGGCGCTCGCCGCGATAGGGCGGGCGGATCACGACGACCGCAGGCCGGGCGGCGAGGATGCGGCGGATCTCGGCGTCCTGATCGACCCCGGTCGCCCCCGCCTCGCGGAAGCGGATCAGGTGCGAGGGCACCAGATAGCGCGACAGCGCGCAGCGCCCGGTCGCACTGTAGAGCATGTCGGTCCCCGAATAGACGTACAGGCACCCCGGACCGCGCCCGACCGCCTGCGCCAGCGCGGTGAGCTCGCCCGCGTCGCCGCGACCGGCACGCTGCAGGATCAGCACGATCTGGCCGGCGAGCGCGGCGGCGAGCAGCAGCACCGGGGTGCGCCAGCGTTGCCAGTCGGACCGGCCGAGCATGCCGGCCGCGGCAGCGCAGGCGGGGAGCAGGACGGGCAAAGCGTAATGATCGAACCACGGCCGGAAGATCGCGACGCTGCCGATCGACACCGCCAGCCACAGCGCGACGAACCGCCGCTCGCGCCCGTGCGCGCGACCGCCGCGGCTGCGCCGGAGCGCGAGGACCGCCAGCGTCACGATCGGCGAGACGATCAGGATCATCTCGCCGATATTGCCGGCCAGCTCCGACAAGGGATCGGGATTGCGGTGGAAGATCGACAGGAAATTGGCGAAGACGAAGGCGTCCCACTGGCCGATCGCCGCATAATATCCGGCGGCCAGCGCGGTCGGCAGCAAAGCGACGACGATCAGCGCCACGCCATAGCCGATCACCCGCAGCGGCCGGCGCGTCGCGTCCCAGCGATCGGCGAGGAGCCACAGGCCGAAGAAGATGCCTTCGAACACCACCGAATATTTGATCTGCACGGCGACGCCGACCAGCGCCATGATCAGCAGGCCGTGCGAGGCGCGATGCGGCGGCGGACGCAGCGCGAGCGATGCGGCGGCGAGCATCAGCAGATTGTAGAAGACCGGCGATTGGCCGCTCTGCCCGCCCAGCAGGTCGAGCCAGAGGATATAGGCGAGCGCGCCGGCGGTCGCCCCTGCGCCGAAGCCGAGCCGCTCGGCGAGCCGGGCGATCCCCCAGGCGGTGGCGACGGTGCTGGCGAGGGCGAGCGCCTGATAGCCCCAGATGCCGGCGGGGAAGCCGAGCGCGGCGGGGACGGCGTAGAGCAGGAACAGCCCGACCGGCTTGCGGTCCCAGATGTCGACGAAGGGCAACGCCCCCTGCCACATCCGGTGCGCGGTGACGAAATAGAATTCCTCGTCGACGTGGACGAGCGGATTGCCGAAGGTCAGCGCCCGCGCGGCGATCGCGACGAGCAGGAGGATCGGCAGCCGCAGCCGCGGGTTGGCAAGGAGAGGCATCGCGCCGGGCGGTAGCGGCGGCCGGCTGGATTGGGAAGGCGGCTCCGGTTCCTCTCCCCGGCGAGGAGGGGCCACCGCTTATGATCGATTTGGGAGCCGGACGTGTTTCCAAACCCGCTCCGTCACCCCGGCCTTGCGCCGGGGTCCCGCTTCTTCGGATCGCGCGACGAAGCGGGATGCCGGATCAAGTCCGGCATGACGAGGATTTTACGCGCCGTCAGACGCGTTTCGCCGTCACGAAATAGTCGAGCTGCGTCGAGCCGCTCAGCACGAACCCGGTCGCCGGCGAGAAGCCGAGTCCCTGCACGTCGGTCACCGTCAGTCCGGCGCGCTCCAGCAGGTCGGTGAGATCCTCGGGGGTGAGGAACTTGTCCCAGTCGTGCGTGCCGCGCGGGATGCGGCCGGTGCCTTCCGCCAGCGTGATCAGCGCGAGGCGCGACAGCGGCGTGCGGTTGGGGGTCGAGAGCACCAGCAGGCCGCCGTCGGCGAGCGATTCCGCGAGCCCGCGGACGAAGCCGGCAGGATCGGCGACATGCTCGATCACCTCGAGGCTGGTGACGAGGTCGAAGCGGCCGGTCATCGCCTCGACGCCGACCGCGCGATAATCGATCGCGAGCCCCGCCTGCGCGGCATGCGCCTGCGCCACCGCGATATTCTCCGCCGCCGCGTCGATCCCCGTCACCGCCGCGCCGAGCCGCGCCAGCGGCTCGCACAGCAGCCCCGCGCCGCAGCCGACGTCGAGCGCGGTCTTGCCGGCGAGCGGCGTGAAGCTGGTGTCGTCGCCGTCCCAGTGCAGATCGACCGCGGCGCGTATATAGCCGAGCCGTACGGGGTTGAGCTTGTGCAGCATCGCCGAAGAGCCCTTCGGGTCCCACCAGTCCTTCGCCATCGCGCCGAAATGTTGCGCCTCGCGCGGATCGATCGTGCTGCTTGCCATCATCATGGCCGCTACCTATCAGGGCGGCCCCTTTACCCCAAGGAGTTTGGCGACGCAGATGGCACGCATCGTGATGAAGTTCGGCGGCACGTCGATGGCCGGGATCGAGCGCATCAGGAGCGTCGCCGCGCGCGTCAAACGCGAGGTCGAGGCGGGCAATCAGGTCGCGGTGGTCGTCTCGGCGATGGCGGGCGAGACCGACCGGCTGGTCGGCTTCTGCCGCGAGGCCTCGTCGCTCTACGATCCGCGCGAATATGACGTCGTCGTCGCCGCGGGCGAACAGATCACCAGCGGGCTGCTCGCGATCGCCTTGCAGGCGGCGGGCGTGCCGGCGCGCTCGTGGCTCGGCTGGCAATTGCCGATCCATACCGACGACGCGCACGCCAAGGCGCGGATCGGCAGCATCGAGGTCGACGCGCTCAACGCCAGCATGGCGGCGGGCGAGGTCGCGGTGATCCCCGGTTTCCAGGGCCTGTCGGACGACGGCCGCGTCACCACGCTCGGCCGCGGCGGTTCGGACACGTCGGCGGTGGCGGTGGCGGCGGCGATGAAGGCCGACCGTTGCGACATCTACACCGACGTCGACGGCGTCTACACCACCGACCCGCGCATCGTGCCGCGCGCGCGCAAGCTCAACAAGGTGACGTACGAAGAGATGCTGGAACTCGCCAGCGTCGGCGCGAAGGTGTTGCAGACCCGTTCGGTCGGCCTCGCGATGAAGGAACAGGTCCGCGTCCAGGTGCTCTCGTCCTTCACCGGACCCGAGGCGCCGATGGCGGACACATTGCCCGGTACGATGATCGTGGGCGAAGAGGAGATCGACGACGTGGAACGCCAGCTCATCACGGGTATCGCGCACGACAAGAACGAGGCGAAGATCACGCTGACCAGCGTCCCCGACCAGCCGGGCGCGGTGTCGGCGATCTTCGAGCCGCTCGCCGCGGCGAACATCAACGTCGACATGATCATCCAGAATATCGCGCACAACCACGGCTCGACCGACGTCACCTTCACCGTGCCGTCCGCCGATCTGGCGCGCAGCCTTGAGGCGCTCAACCAGGCGCGCGAGACGATCGGCTTCGCCGAACTGGTCCACGACACGCGCGTCGCCAAGGTCTCGGTGGTCGGCGTCGGCATGCGCAGCCATGCCGGCGTCGCCAGCACGATGTTCACCACGCTCGGCAAGCGCGGCATCAACATCCAGGCGATCTCGACCAGCGAGATCAAGGTCAGCGTGCTGATCCACGAGGACGAGACCGAACTCGCCGTCCGCATGCTGCACACCGCCTACGGCCTCGACGCCGCGGACGCCGCCGCGTGACCGTCGGCCAGGAGCGTTTGCAGCGCCGTATGGCGCGCGGCGCCGCCTTCCTCGGATCGGACGTCGCGATCATGGCGGGCGCCATGTCGTGGGTGTCGGAGCGCAACCTCGTCTCGGCGATGTCGAACGCCGGCGGCTTCGGCGTGATCGCCTGCGGCGCGATGACGCCCGAGCTGCTCGACGCCGAGATCGCCGCGACGAAGGCGATGACGGACAAGCCGTTCGGGGTGAACCTCATCACCATGCATCCGGCGCTGTTCGACCTGATCGCGGTATGCACCAAACATGGGGTCGGCCATGTCGTGCTCGCCGGCGGCCTGCCGCCCAAGGGCTCGCTCGAGGCGATCAAGGCGGGCGGTGCCAAGGTGATCTGCTTCGCGCCGACGCTGGCGCTCGCCAAGAAGCTGATCCGCTCGGGCGTCGATGCGCTGGTGATCGAGGGGATGGAGGCGGGCGGCCATATCGGTCCCGTCTCGACCAGCGTGCTCGCGCAGGAAATGCTGCCCGAGATCGCCGAATCGGTACCGGTGTTCGTCGCCGGCGGCATCGGTCGCGGCGAGGCGATCGCCGGCTATCTCGACATGGGCGCGGCGGGCGTCCAGCTCGGCACGCGCTTCGTCTGCGCGACCGAATCGATCGCCCACGCCAATTTCAAGAAGGCATTCATCCGCGCTTCGGCGCGCGATGCGGTGGCGAGCGTCCAGCTCGACCCGCGGCTGCCGGTGATCCCGGTGCGTGCACTCAAGAATGCGGGCGGCGAATTGTTCACCGCCAAGCAGCGCGAGGTGGCGCTGAGCCTCGACGAGGGCGCGGTCGCGATGGGCGAGGCGCAATTGCAGATCGAACATTATTGGGCGGGCGCGCTGCGCCGCGCGGTGATCGACGGCGACGTCGAGCACGGCTCGGTGATGGCCGGCCAGTCGGTCGGCATGGTGACGAAAGAAGAACCGATCGCCGAGATCATCGGCGCGCTGGTCGCCGAGGCAGCGGCGGCGCTGGAGAAAAGGGCGGGGTGAGCATTCCTCCCCGGCTCGGCGAGGTGGCGCGGCGAAGCGGTGACGGAGGGGGGCTTCCGCAAGCGCAACGTGCGTGGAAGCCCCCCTCCACCAGCTACGCCGGTCCCCCCCCGTGCCGGGGAGGAATTGTTCGTCGCTTACTGCGCGTTAACCATTTCTGCCGCAGAGTCTGACCGGCCGGGGGGCAGGGAAGGACTGCGATGCGCCATATCATAGCTCTCACCGGCGTCGGTCTGGCGCTGCTCGCCGGTTGCGCGGTCAGGCCGAAGGTGGTCGCGGTCGCGCCGCCGCCGGTCCCCGTAGCGCCCACGCCGGTCGCGCTTGCGATGCCGAAGGGCGCCTATGTCGGGATGCAGATCCCGACGCTGATGGGCGACGGTCGCTATGCTACGCCCAATCGCAACCTGTCCGCCGACGGGGCCGTCTGGCATCTGCGCGCCGCGCTCAACGTCGCCGCGCTCGCCTGCCGCGGGCCGGACGAAGCGGCGATCATCGCCGGCTACAATGCGCTGATCGCGCAGCAGAAGGTCGTCCTGAACGGCGCTCAGACGCGGCTCACCGCCGAATATAAGGCGGCGGGCGGCGACTGGCAGGATCGCTACGACGACCAGATGACGCGGCTCTACAATTTCTTCTCGCAAAGCCAGGCGCGCGAGCCGTTCTGCAACGCCGCGGCGGCGACGCTCGCCGATGGCGCGACGGTGACCGCCGCCGATCTGCCCGCTTTCGCGCAAGGCCGGCTGGCGGTGCTGGAGAAGCCGTTCACCGATTTCTACGCCGCCTATGACGCGTGGCGCGCCGAACGCGCCGCCGCGACTCGTATGGCGATGGCCACCACCGCGCCGCCGCGCGCATTGGTGGTGCAGGCGGTCCCCGCCGCCGCGCCGCCACCACGCCCGCGGCTCGAACTCGACCCCAGCGTGTTCGTCGATACCAGCACCACCGTCACGCGCTGATCCGGAACAATGCCTCCACAGGGCGGTCGAGTACGGCCGCCAGTTTCAATGCGAGGATCGTCGAGGGGACGAACACGCCGTTCTCAACCGTGTTGATCGTCTTGCGGCTGACCCCGGCCCGCTCCGCGAGCGCCGCCTGCGTCAGGCCGAGCCGCTCGCGTTCCTCCTTGAGGCTGTTGAGGAGGATTTCGTTCATCGCGCCGCGCGCAATTCGAGCGTTGCGAAGCTGACGAGGGTCGCGACCAGCGTTGCCGTGAGGATGGTGCGCGCGGTAAGGATCGCGGTCATCGGTAAGAGCGTGGCGAGGAGCGACAGGAGAAGCGCCGCGACGAGGGCGGCCCAGAATCCGCTGGTGATCGCCATCGCCCGATGCTGACGCGTCGATTCATCGTTGACCAGCGCTTTGAGTCGTCGAGACCGGAGCAGGCCGACGGTAAAGATATTGGCGGCCGCCAGTCCGATCGTGACGAACCAGGGCAGCAGGCGCACCGGATCGTTTTCCCGCCCCGTGATGACGAGCGAAAACACCAGCACGATCGCTAGCAGATAGAAGATGATGGCGCGTTGCATTGAAACGCGTTCGGCCTTGTCGATATCACCCACGTCAACCTCCTGTAACTCACAGGTTACATGTAACCCATGCGTTACATCCGTCAACAGGGTTCCCCCTGCGCGCAGGTTCGGTTAACGCCGGCCGTGATGAGGGACGAGGACCAGCCGCAGGCAGGACGCTTCTTGGGAGCCGAGCATCGCTTCGCGGTGCGCGTCTACTTCGAGGACACCGATCTGTCGGGCGTCGTCTATCACGCCAATTACCTGCGCTACATGGAGCGTGCGCGCTCCGACATGCTGCGCCTCGCCGGCATCGACCAGCGCGCCACGCATGACGCGGGCGAGGGCGCCTATGCCGTCGCCGATCTCGCCATCCGCTATCGTGCACCGGCGCGGCTCGACGATGCGCTGCTCGTCGTCAGCCGCGTGATCGCCGTGCGCGCCGCCAGCGTCGTCATTCATCACACAGTCAGGCGCGGTTCGCTTGTCTTGGCGGAGGCCGAGGTCACGGTGGCGCTGGTCGCGCCGTCGGGGCGGCCGAAGCGTCAACCGGCCGCCTGGACGGATATCTACCAAAGCCTGATCTGGCAGGGGACCAATTCATGAATCCGGTGTTCAACATGGATGCGGCGACGCTGTCGCCTGTCGCGCTCTTCCTCCAGGCCGATCTCGTGGTGAAGTTCGTGATGGCCGGGCTGCTGCTCGCCAGCATCTGGACCTGGGCGCTGATCATCGCCTTCTGGCGGCGGCTCGGCCGCATCCGCAAGGGCATGGCCGGGTTCGAACGCGACTTCTGGAAAGCGGAGGATATCGACGCCTTCTACAAGGCGGAGGCGGACAAGGACCTGCCCTCGGCGCGGGTATTCGTCGCCGGCGTGAAGGAATGGCGCCGCTCGACCGCGGGCGGCTCGATCGACAAGGGCGGCACGCGCGAGCGGCTCGCGACCGCGATGGGCGCGGCGGCGGCGCTGGAGATCGACACGATCTCCGACCGGCTCAACATCCTCGCGACGATCGGCTCGGTAGCGCCGTTCGTCGGGCTGTTCGGCACCGTCTGGGGGATCATGCGCAGCTTCACGGGGATCGCGCAGGCGCAGAATTCCTCGCTGGCGGTGGTCGCGCCGGGCATCGCCGAGGCGCTGTTCGCGACCGCGATCGGCCTGTTCGCGGCGATTCCTGCGGTGATCGCCTACAATCGCTTCAGCCACGGCGTGAACCGCATCGAGGCGGCACTGAACCGCTTCGCCGACGGCTTCCACACGACGCTGTCGCGCCAGCTGGACAGCGGGCGCTGATCCGATGGGCATGAATCTCCCATCCAACCGGGGGCGCGGGCGGCGGGCGCCGGTCGCCGATATCAACGTCACGCCGCTGGTCGACGTGATGCTGGTGCTGCTGATCATCTTCATGGTGACCGCGCCGCTGCTCACCGCCGGCGTGCCGGTCAATTTGCCCGACAGCCGCGCCAAGGCGCTCGATCAGGACCAGAAGCCGGTGCAGCTCTCGCTCGACGCGAGCGGCAAGCTGTTCCTCGACGACGAGGAGATCGGCGAGGCGGCGCTGCCGCAGCGGCTGGAACAGATCGCCGCGGTCCAGGCCGGCGGACAACCGCCGCAGATCTTCCTGCGCGCCGATCGCGCGCTCGATTACGGGCGGGTGATGCGGGTGATGGGCGAACTCAACCGCGCCGGGCTCAACCGCGTCTCGCTGCTGACGGTTGAAGGCGGAAGCGCGCGCTGATGGATCGGGCGGAGAAGATCGGACTGGGCGTTGCGGTCGTCGGGCATGTCGTGCTCTTCGGCCTGCTGTCGGTCGGCTTTCTTGCGACGCCCAATCCGCAGAAGTTGCAGCAGACCCCGATGGAGGTCAGCCTGGTCAAGGACGTCGCGCTCGAGGCGACCGCGCCGCAGGCGGTGACGCCGCCGGCGCAGTCGATCGCGCCCGAGGAAGGCGAGCCGGAAGACGCTGCGCCGCCGCCCGAGCCCGCTGCGGAGCCGGCACCCGAGCCCGAACCCGCGCCGCCCGCACCCGCCCCGAAGCCGGCGCCCGCCAAACCGGCTCCGCCCAAGCCCGCGCCGCCGAAACCGGCGCCCGCACCCGCGCCCAAGCCGGCCCCGGTCAAGCCGCAGCCCAAGCCCAGGCCTGCGGCGGAGGCGCCGGCCAAGCCGTCGCCCAAGCCCGCGCCTGCCAAGCAACTGGCCAAGCCGGCAAAGGCCGCACCGGAGAAGCCCGCCGCCAAGGCACCTGCCGCTCCCGCCAAGACTGCGGGCAAGCCGTCGACCGCACCGGCCAAGCCCGCCGCTGCCAAGGGATCGGGCAGCAGCGAGAGCGCGAAGACCGCCAAGCCGCGCGGCTCGCGCCTCGGCTCGGACTTCCTCGCCGGGCTGACCAGCGATCCGTCGCCGAGCAAGTCGACCGCGCCGCGCGCCGCCAAGATCGACGGCCGCGCGATGGCGTCGATCGTCCAGGCGATCGCGCGCCAGATCCAGCCCTGCGCCGACCGGCAGGTCAATCCGGGGCCGGGCGCCAATGAGATCGTGACGACGCTCAACCTGCGCCTCAACGAGGACGGCACGCTCGCCGCGACGCCGCGGATGGTCCGCCAGTCGGGCGTCACCGACGAGAACGAGCGCTACAAGCAGCGCGTCGTCGATCTCGGCGTGGCGGCGTTCAAGGGCTGCGCGCCGCTCAAGCTGCCGGCCGAATATTATTCGACGCCGTCGGGCGGGTGGAACAACATCAACTTCCAGTGGAAGCTGCAGTGATGGGCGCGGGGCATCTTTCTTCCCGCGTTCGTGCTGAGCTTGTCGAAGCACCGGCGCGCCATCGGAGCGGTCCCCTCGTGGCACGCGCCCTTCGACGGGCTCAGGGCGAACGGGGGGGTGGGGCGTTTCGTCTCGCTCCTTTCCGTCACCCCGGCCTCGAGCCGGGGTCCCGCTTTTCCCCGCTGTCGATGGACGGCAGCGGGACCCCGGCTCGAGGCCGGGGTGACGGGCTGGTCCGGAGAGGTCCGGAACGAGTCCGGGATGACGGCAAGTTTGTGGTAAGCGGCATCCATATCGCTCGCGAAAAGGGTTTGAGGTCATGATCCGGTCGTTGCTCATCGCGCTCAGCGTCACCACCGCCGTCCCGGCGTTCGCGCAGGACGCGCCCGCGCCGGCACCGCAGCAGCAGCCGGCGACCCCGGCGGGGCAGGAGGCCGCGCCGCTCGAAGTGTCGGTGACCGGCGGCGTCTCGGCGCCGATGCCGATCGCCATCCCCGCGATGCCGACCGCGCAGGTCGTGTCGACCCCGGCGGGCGCCACCGACGTGCTCGGCCGCCAGATGGCCGAGATCATCGCCAACGATCTCAAGAACTCCGGCCTGTTCACGCCCTTGGGCGCGGGTCAGCTCCGCCCCGTCGGTTTTCAGGAGGTCAACGCCCCCGCCTTCGATTATTGGGGCGGCACCGGCGCGCAGGCTCTGGTGCAGGGCTTCGTCCGCGCCACCGGCGACGGCAATCTGACGATCGGCTGCTATCTCTACGACGTCTTTTCGAAGGTCGAGCTGACCCGCTCGGGCTTCGTCGTCTCGCCGTCCGACTGGCGGCGCGCCGGCCACAAATGCGCCGACATGGTCTATGCGCGGCTGACCGGCGAAGGCCCCTATTTCGACAGCCGCGTCGTCTACGTCTCGGAAACCGGGCCGAAGGGCAAGCGCGTCAAGCGGCTCGCGATCATGGATCAGGACGGCGCCAACCACCGCTTCCTGACCAATGGCCAGTCGATCGTGCTGACGCCGCGCTTCGCGCCCAACCAGCAGTCGATCGTCTATATGAGCTACGAGAACGACAAGCCGTCGATCTACGTCTACGATCTCGGCTCGGGCCGGCCGCGCCGCGTGGTGCAGAATGCGGCGCTGACCTTCGCGCCGCGCTTCTCGCCCGACGGCCGCTGGATCCTGTTCTCGATGGCGCAGGGCGGCAATACCGACATCTATCGCGTTTCGGCGCAGGGTGGCACCCCGCAGCGGCTGACCAGCTCGCCGGGCATCGACACCGGCGGCAGCTATTCGCCCGACGGCGCGCGCATCGTCTTCGAGAGCGATCGTTCGGGCGGCCAGCAGATCTACGTCATGAACGCCGACGGCTCGGGCCAGCAGCGGATCAGCTTCGGCGGCGGCCGCTATGCGACGCCGGTGTGGAGCCCGCGCGGCGACCTGATCGCCTTCACCAAATTGGGTGGCGCGTTCCGCATCGGTACGATGTCGCCGTCGGGCGGTGGCGAGAAGATCCTCACCGGCGGCCAGGACGAGGGGCCGAGCTGGTCGCCCAACGGCCGCGTCATCACTTTCTACCGCAGCGGCCAGGGTAGCGGCGGCAAGGCCGATCTGTGGATGGTCGACCTCACCGGACAGGTCGAGCGCAGGATTCCGACGCCGCTCGACGGGTCTGACCCGGCCTGGGGACCGCTGCGGCCGTAACGCAGCACTATAAGGTTTCGGGGGCGAAACGCACTTACTCACGGGAGATACGACGATGGCCAGACTGACGACCACCCTGCTGACCGCAGCCGCGCTCGCCTCGCTCGGCGCCTGCGCGCACAAGCCCAAGCAGCTGCCGCCGCCGCCGGTCGACAACAGCGCCGGACTCAACACGCCGCCGCCGGCGACCGCGGGTAATGGCGACGGCGCGATCACGCCGGGCTCGGACGCCGACTTCCGCCGCTCGGTCAGCTCGAACACCGTGCTGTTCGGGCTCGACCAGAGCGATATCGATGCGGAGGCGCGCGCGATCCTCGACAGCCAGGCGACGTGGCTGCAGCGCTTCCCGCAGGTCCGCGCGACGGTCGAGGGCCATGCCGACGAGCGCGGCACGCGCGAATACAATCTCGCGCTCGGCGACCGCCGCGCGAATGCGGCGAAGAACTATCTCGTCGCGCGCGGCATCGATCCGTCGCGGCTGACGACGATCAGCTACGGCAAGGAACGTCCGGTGGCGCTAGGCTCGGACGAGGCGAGCTGGGCGCAGAACCGGCGTTCGGTGACGGTGGTGCTGAACTAACGGAACACGCCGCTCGCGTTGTCCGGCGGCCGATCCGAACGTTTGTCGGGAGGGTGGAGGCAGAGGCCTCCGCCCTCTTCGTCCTCACGGTGAGGAAGCTCGTCACCCCAGCGCCTCGTCGAGCAGCTTCGCCAGCCGCAGGCCGCCGCGCTCCACTTCCAAGCGGGCGACGGGCACGATCCGTTCGATCGTCGCCTCGTCGAGCGTCACCTTGGCCGGCGAGGGCGCGCAGGGATCGCCGTTCAGCGCGCTCGCATAGACGACGTCATGCGCGACCTGCCACGATTCGCGGCTCCAGTCGGTCACCGTCCCCGCCGCGATCCGCCGCTTCTCTGCCGCCGGATAGCGCCGCACCAGCGACGGCCCGCTGGTGATCGCACGTTCGGCGAGCGTGCCGTCCCAGATCGAATGAAGGTTGAAGCGCTTCGGGCTGTAGCTGCCATAGACCGCGGCGACGTCGTTGCCGCCCTTGTCGTTCTTCTCGCCGGCGTGGAGCGGCTGGTGCAGATCGCCGACGAAGTGGATCAGGAACACCAAGGCCTGCGCGCGCTCCTTCGCGGGCGCGCGCCGGTTCTTGAGGATCGCCACGTCGCGGGTGATCTGCGCTGAGACGCAATTGCCGTCCTTGCACGCTTCTTCGAGCGTGAACGGCTGGCAGATGTTCACGTCCTGAAAGTGCCAGTTATAGGCATAGCCGAAGCGCGACTTGCCATCCGGCCCCTTGAGCGGCTTGACGCAATCCGCCCAGGTGCTCGCGCCCTCGATCGTCGTCGCGGGGCATTCGGGCGTGTCGAGCCGCGGCGTCTCGGCGAGCAGCTTGCGGATCGCCGCCTGCGTGCGCGGCGCGACATTGGCGTAAGCGATCCGGGCGACCGTCTGATGCCCGAACTCCCAATAGGCCGAGGCCGGCGCGGCGAACCCGAACGCCGGCAGAGCGGCGGCGACAAAGCGGAGGATTTTCATGGCGCTAGGCCATAGCCGCTCGCCGGTGCCACTCCAATGAAAAGCCCGTCACTCGTCGCCGTAGACCGCCACTTCACGCAGGCCCGAGGCGGTGGCGCGGGCGCGGTACATGCCGGGCGTGGTGAAGCTCCACACCGCCTCGCCGCCCGGTGCGGCGACGATGACGCCGCCGGTGCCGCCGAGCGCACGCACCTCCGCCATCACCGCATCCGCGGCGGCCTGCGGCGTCTCGCCCGACAGGCGGATGCGCGCGCCGATCTCGTGGCCGACGCCGACGCGGATGAAGAATTCGCCCGAGCCGGTGCAGGAGATCGCCGCCGAACGATCGTCGGCATAGGTGCCCGCGCCGATCAGCGGCGAATCGCCGATCCGGCCCCAGCGCTTGCCGGTGACGCCGCCGGTCGAGGTCGCCGCGGCGAGATGCCCCGCGGCATCGCGCGCGACCGCGCCGACGGTGCCGTATTTCATGTCGATGTCGAAGGCGTCGGCATTGCGCGCGAGCAATTCGTCGAGCTGGCGGCGGCGCTCCTCGGTGGCGAACCATGCCGGGTCCTGCGCCGCGATCCCCTGGTCGCGGGCGAAGCGTTCGGCGCCGTCGCCGCTGAGCAGCACGTGCGGGCTCGCCTCCATCACGCGGCGCGCGAGGCCAACCGGCGAGCGCGTAGCGGTAATGCCCGCCACCGCCCCGGCGGCGCGGGTGCGGCCGTCCATGATCGCCGCGTCGAGCTCGATCGTGCCTTCGCGGGTATAAGCGGCGCCGCGGCCGGCGTTGAAATGTGGATCCTCCTCGAGCACGCGCACCGCCGCCTCGACCGCGTCGAGCGCGCCCCCGCCCTCGGACAGGATCGCGGCGCCGGTGTCGAGCGCCAGCGCGAGCGCCGCGCGGACGCCGCTGTCCTGCGCCGGGGTGAGGCGGTGGCGCTCGATCGAACCGGCGCCGCCGTGGAGGACGAGCGACCAGTCTGGCGTATCGGTCATGATGCAGCCTTATGCGTGGGATGGGGCAGGGGGCGCAGCCCGATCAGCGGCCGCAGCGGCGCGATCCGCCGGCCGACCAGATAGAAGCCGAGGCAGCCGAGGATCGTCGCCGCGATCAGCAGCGCGCATTCGACGCCGCCGGACAGGCCGACCGGCATCAGCCAATAGGCGGCGACGACGATGATCGTCTGGTGGACGAGGTAGAAGGGGAACACCGCCTCGGTGAGCAGCGGCCGCCACCGTGCGTCGCGATTCCAATGCCGTTCGGCGAAGCCGATCAGCGCGAGGATCGTCCCCCATTGCTGCACCGCATGTGCCGCGCCGTAGATCGGGTAGAGCCAGCGCGGCGCATCGCCGTTCAGCCCAAGCTCGACCGCGAGGATGAAGCCATAGCCGAGCACGCCCATCGCTGCGCCGGCCCAGCGCCAGCGCACGCACGTGGCGAGCACCGGCGGCGACCCCGCCAGCGCGAAGCCGAACAGGAAGGCGGGCAGATAGATGAGATGCGCCATCGCGTCGGTGAACGGATTCTGCGTCTCGTAGCCCATCGGGAACCACCAGCCGTGGACGCACACCAGCCATAAGGTCGGCACGACCGGCAGCGCCAGCCCGGCGAACAGCCGGTCGAACGCCCCTTGCGCGCCGCGCCAGCGGACCAGCGGCACCAGCAGCGCGAGCACGACCGTATAGAGCCACAGATACAGCACGAACCACAGATGGTTGAGCGCCGGCAGCACGATCCCGCCGAGCGTGCCGAAGCGGAAATAGTCGTGCGTCCAGAAGGTGAGGAAGCCGCCGGTATAGCCATGTTGCGTGACCAGCTCAACCCAGGATTGCGGCGGCACCACCAGAGCGACGCCGAAGCCGAGCGGCACCAGCAGCCGCAGCGTACGCTGGCGCAGGAAGCCGCTTACCCCCGGCGCGCGGGTCAGCAGCGCGCGACTCGCATAGCCCGAGACGACGAACAACAGGCTCAATCGCCACGCATTGACCGCGAGCATCGGCAGCACCGCCCAGGCGGCGCCGTGCGCGCTCTTGGCGTGGAAGCCCCAGGGGACGAAGACCATGCCGACATGATAGACGATCAATATGGCGAAGGCGGCGACGCGCAGCCAGTCGAGGCCGTAATGGCGGGGGATCGGGACGCGCGACATCGTAAGTGGTTAGCGCCCTACACCAGCGCCTTTGAACCGCAACCCGGCTGCTGTATATAAGCCCCATGTCCTTACGTCCGTGGCGCGATATCGTCCGCCGTCCGAGCCGCCAGATCATGGTCGGCAACGTTCCCGTGGGTGGCGACGCCCCGGTCACCGTGCAGACGATGACCAATACGCCGACGCCCGATATCCGCGCGACGCTCGACCAGATCCGGCGGTGCGAGGAGGCGGGGGTCGACATCATCCGCGTCTCCTGCCCCGACGTCGATTCGACCGTGGCGCTGAAGCAGATCGTGCGCGGCTCGAACGTGCCGATCGTCGCCGACATCCATTTCCACTACAAACGCGCGCTGGAAGCCGCCGACGCGGGTGCCGCCTGCCTGCGGATCAACCCGGGCAATATCGGCAGCAGCGAGCGCGTCGCCGAGGTGGTGCGCGCCGCCAAGGCGAACGGCTGTTCGATCCGCATCGGCGTCAACGGCGGCAGCCTCGAGAAGGATCTGCTCGAGAAATATGGCGAGCCGTGCCCGGATGCGCTGGTGGAAAGCGCGCTCGATCATATCAAGCTGCTCCAGGACCACGATTTCCACGAATATAAGGTGGCGGTGAAGGCGTCCGACCTGTTCCTCGCGGTCGCCGCCTATCAGCAGCTCGCCGAGGCGGTGGATTGCCCGCTGCACCTCGGCATCACCGAGGCGGGCGGCTTCGTCGGCGGCACGGTCAAGTCGGCGATCGGCATCGGCAGCCTGCTCTGGTACGGGATCGGCGACACGATCCGCGTCTCGTTGTCGGCCGAGCCCGAGGACGAGGTGCGCGTCGGCTTCGAGATGCTGAAGGCGCTTGGCATCCGCAACCGCGGCGTGCGTGTGGTGAGCTGCCCGAGCTGTTCGCGGCAGGGGTTCGACGTGATCCGCACCGTACAGGCGCTGGAGGAGCGGCTCC
This sequence comes from Sphingomonas taxi, assembly GCF_000764535.1. Lineage (NCBI taxonomy): Bacteria > Pseudomonadati > Pseudomonadota > Alphaproteobacteria > Sphingomonadales > Sphingomonadaceae > Sphingomonas > Sphingomonas taxi. Next base: position 3,392,836 of record NZ_CP009571.1, read on the forward strand.
AGCATATCCGCACGCCGATGAGCCTGTCGGTGCTCGGTTGCGTCGTCAACGGCCCGGGCGAGGCGCGCGAGACCGACATCGGCATCACCGGCGGCGGCAACGGCAAGCACATGGTCTATCTGTCGGGCGTCACCGACCATCACGTCCAGGACGAGGGGATGATCGACCATATCGTCCGGCTGGTCGAGGCCAAGGCGGCGGAGATCGAGGCGGCGGATGCGGCGGCGCAGGCGCCGCAGGTCGTGGCGGCGGAATAGGTCCTGTGGTACAAGCCGGGTATCAGGAGACTCGGCATGACCCAACAGGCCAAGGTGATCGATGGCGGCAAGGTCGTCATCCCGGCGAACATCCGTCGCGAACTCGACATCAAGCGGGGCGACTCGCTCGTCGTCGAGCGTGATGCGGCAGGTGCAATCATCCTGAAGACCTATGCGCAAGTTGCCCGCGAAGCACAGCAGCGGTTCCGTGACATGCGCGGTGCCGACGGGGCGGGCAGCAGCAGCGTGGTCGACGAGCTGATCGCCGATCGCCGCGACGAGGCACGCCGCGAGGCCGCCCGGGACGAGGCTTGGCAGGCGCGCCAGCGGTGACGGTCGTCGATGCGTCGGCGGTGCTGGCCATGATCTTTGAAGAGCCCGGCAGTGCGATGGTATTGGCGCACTGTCGCGGTGCGCTGTTCAGCGCGGTCAATCTCGATGAGATCCTGCACAAGGTCGCACGCCGCGGACTCGATCCAGCGGCGATCGAGGAACAACTGACCAAATTGCAGATCATCGTCGTGCCGTTCGATGCCGGTCAGGCACGGGTCTCCGCTGCCTTGCACCCGCGGTTGCACGGCACCGATACGTCCTTTGCGGATCGCGCGTGCCTTTCGCTCGCTCTGGCGACAGGGGGTGCGGTACTGACCGCGGACACGAAGTGGAGCGCGCTGGGTCTGGATCTCGACATCCGCTTGATCCGATGAAGCGCGAGGTTTCGCCGCTTGCCGCCTTCGCCGTCGCGGCGGCCGGCATCGCCGTCTATTCGGCGATGGATACGCTGATGAAGGGGCTGTCGATCGCAAGCGGCGCCTATGCCGCGGTGCTTTGGCGGTCGCTCGCCGGGGTCGCGTTGCTCGCGCCGGTCTTCCTTGCGCGACGGATGCGCTGGCCCGGGGCGAAGGCGTTGCGACTGCACGTCGCGCGCGGCGCGACCGGCGGGGCGTCGGTGCTGCTGTTCTTCTGGGGGCTGGCGCGCGTGCCGATGGCGCAGGGCGTCGCGCTGACCTTCCTCGCGCCGCTGATCGCCTTGTTCCTCGCCGGGCTGACGCTGGGCGAGCGCATCCGCCGTGCCGCGATCGGCGGGTCGCTCGTCGCCAGCCTCGGCGTGCTGATCATCGCCGCCGGGCAGGTGCAGGCGCATGCCTCCGATGCGGTGGTGATGGGCAGCGTCGCGATCCTCGCCGCCTCGGTGATCTATGCGGTCAGCCTGATCCTGCTGCGTCAGCAGGCGCAGGCCGCCGATCCGCTCGAAGTGGCGCTGTTCACCAGCGTCGTGCTGAGCGTGCTCCTGCTGGTCGCCGCGCCGTGGTTCGGTAGCGTGCCGACGACCGATCAACTGCCCGTCGTGTTCGGTGCGGCGCTGCTCGGCTCGATCTCGGCGGTCGCGCTCGCCTGGGCCTATGGCCGGGCCGAGGCGCAGGTGCTCGCGCCGACCGAATATACCGCCTTCGTCTGGTCGGCGCTGTTCGGCTGGCTGGCCTTCGCCGAGCGCGTCTCGCCCTATACGGTCGCCGGTGCGCTGTTCATCATCGCCGGCTGTCTCGTTGCGATCCGCAAGCCCGCGCCGGGCCCGCAAACGGAAGCCGCCTTATGATCCGCCCCGCCTCGCCCGCCGACATCGCTGTCATCCTGCGCTTCGTTCGCGAGCTCGCTGCGTTCGAGCGCGAACCCGATGCGGTCGAGGCGACGGAGGCGACGCTGCACGAGGCGCTGTTCGGCGCGCAGCCGGCCGCGGAGGCGGTGATCGCCGAGGACGACACCGGGCCGCTCGGCTTCGCGGTGTTCTTCCACAATTTCTCGACCTGGGCGGGACGGCGCGGGCTGTATCTGGAGGATCTGTACGTGACGCCGGACGCGCGGGGGAAGGGCGTCGGCGGCGCCTTGCTGCGCCATCTCGCCGCGCTGGCGGTGGCGCGCGGCTGTGCGCGGTTCGAATGGTCGGTGCTCGACTGGAACGCCGACGCCATCGCCGTCTATCGCCGGATCGGCGCGGTGGGGATGGAGGACTGGACGATCCAGCGGGTCAGCGGCGACGCGCTGAAGCGGCTGGCGGCAAGCGGCGGCTGACGCGAGGCGCCCCGCCGGCGTGTCGATTGCCCCGTCCGTCGCACCACCGTTCAGGCTCAGGGCTATCGGTTGGGGTACGGTCGTCTCTCAGGGGGGCAGATCGGGGCGCGACCGACGGCCGCGCCCCGCGTCGCTCAGTCGCGGCCCGGAACCTCATATTCGTGCGGCTCTTCGCCCTGTGCCTTGGCGGCGTCATAGCGTTCGATCGCCTCGCGGACGATGCGGCGCGCCTCTTCGCGGTCGCCCCAGGTGCCGACGCGCACCCACTTCTTCTTCTCCAGGTCCTTATAGTGCGTGAAGAAATGCTCGATCTGCTCGAACACGATCTCCGGCACGTCGGCGCGGCCGCCGACGTTCGAATAATAAGGGAAGACCTCGTCGACGGGGACGCAGACGAGCTTCTCGTCGCCGCCGGCCTCGTCCTCGAGGTTGAGCACCGCGATCGGCCGGGCGCGGACGACGCAGCCGGGGATGAACGGCGAGCGCGCGATCACCAGCGCATCGAGCGGATCGCCGTCGGGCGACAGCGTGTGCGGCACGAAGCCGTAATTGGCCGGATAGCGCATCGGCGTGTGCAGGATGCGATCGACGAACAACGCGCCCGACGCCTTGTCAAATTCGTACTTCACCGGCTCGCCGCCGGTCGGCACCTCGATGATGACGTTGAGGTCGTCGGGCGGGTTCTTGCCGACCGGGATCAGATCAATACGCATGCATGTCCTTCACAATTCTTGGCCGCCGCCCCTCAGCGCGGCGCCAACAGCTTGTCGAGCCCGGTCTCGCCCGTGCCGGTCTTCTGCAAGTGCGGATACCGCGGGCCGCCGTGATAGTCGATGGCGACTTCGCGGTACCGTGGCCCATTCTTGAGCAATAATCGGATCGGTTGCTTGGACGTCTGGGCATTGACGATCGCTGCTTTCATGGCATCGCCGCTATAGGCGGTGTCGTTCACCGCCTGGATCACGGTGCCGACATCGAGTCCCGCCTTGAATGCCGGCGAATCCCAGATCACCTGCCCGACTTCGCCGTCTTTGCCGATCGACAGACCGATCGAATAGGTGACGTTGATCGTGCCGCTCTTCTCGGCATTGGTGAAATACTTGGTCGGCTCGGGACCGTAGACGAGCGTATAGCCGTTCATCGCGAAGCCCTTGACCGGCGCGGGCTGGCCGGTCTCGGTGATCCGCTTGCGCAGGAAGCCCGCCCAGTCATAGGGCTGGATCGCGTTGAGCGTCGCGGCGACATCCTCGAAGCGATAGGTCAGCTCGCCCCAGTCGCCGTCGCGCACGCCGAAGAAGGCGCGGGCGAAATCGTCGATCGACTTGGTTCCACCCGACTGCTGGCGGAGCATCGCATCGACCTCCATCCAGACCATCAGGCCTTCGTTGTAATAATCCTCCGACCGCTGCCAGCTCGTCCAGCCCTTGGGCCGGCGGGCCGAGATCACCGGATCGTTGGTGGTGTCGACCAGATCGCGCCACTGGCGTGCCGGCGCGAGATCGTAGAGGCCGGCGATGCCGGCATAAGCGTCCAGCGTGTCCTGCTTGCTGACCAGCCCGGAGCGCGCCTGGAGGACATAGCCCCAGAATTGCGTCTGTCCCTCGTAGACCCAGAGCAGCGAGCCGCGCATCGGCGTGCGGTAATCGGGCGTCCACAGATCGGCGCCGCGGCGGAACTTGCCGTCCCAGCTATGGGTGAATTCGTGCGGCAGCAGATTGCGTGCGGCGACGTTGCTGTCCCATTCGGTGAAATAGGTCGGCCGCGAGCCGTTTTCCGAGCTGCGATGATGTTCGAGGCCGATGCCGCCAAGCTGGTCGGAGAGCGACAGCAGGAATTCGTAATGGTCGTAATGCTGCGCGCCGAAGGTCTTCACCGCCTGTTCGACGAGCCGCTTGTGCGCGTCGATCTGTTCGGGCTTGGCGGCGAGCAGCTCGGGCGAATCGGCGAAGACGTTGAGCTTCACCCGGTCGCTGAGCGGCCAGGTCTTGCCGTAGCGGCCGGCGAGCATCGGCGAATCGACCAGCACCTCGTAATTGGTCTTGTCATAGGCGTAGGTCGAGCCGACCGCCTTGGCGGGCACCGCGCCCGCCGCGGTCCAGCCGGTCGGGAACTTGACCGTCATCTGGATCGGGATCTGGCGGGTAAAATAGCCGGCCGGATAGAGGCTGACCGAATTGGGCTGCAGGCTGATCAGGTTGGGCGTCACCGCGATGCGGCCCTGGTCGGGCTTGGTGGCCGACAGGAACTGGAATTCGACGTCGAGCGTGCGCACGCCGGCGGGCACGTCGATGTGGAAGGCGAAGACGTCGACCGGATCGCGCGTCCACGGCAGGATGCGGCCGTTGCCGCGGATCACCAGACCGGCGAGCTTCTCGATCTCGCCGCGCGGCGAATGCGCGCCGGGCAGCCATTTGGGGAACAGCAGCGCCATCGCGCCCGCCTTGGCGACGGGGATCGTCTCATGCACGCGGAAGATGCCGCGCTCGGTGTCGGTCGCGTCGACCTCGACCTTCAGCGTGCCGGGATAGGGCACGTCGCGCGGCGCCGGGATCGTGTCGACGAAGGGCGACGGCTGCGGCGCACTATTGCCGGCGGGGACCTGCGCCAGCGCCGGCGCGGCGGCGGACAGGAAGAGGGACGCGACGACGAGCTTGCGGATCATGGAGGGCTTTCGGCGAAAGAATGTTGCGGCAATGTGTAAGCGGCCGAAAGGTCACCCGTCCAGTCCTTTACCCGCCGCCGCCGCCCAATACGTTGACGGTGAACGCCACCACGCCGAGATTGAACACGAACGCCGCGAGCGTATGGCCCAGCACCACCCGCCGGATGCGCCGCGAGCCGATCTGCACGTCCGACGTCTGGAAGGTCATGCCCAGCGTCGCGCTGAAATAGAGGAAGTCCCAGTAATCGGGCTCCTTGCAGTCGGGGAAGTCGAGTCCGCCCTCATCCTTCCCGTCCTCGCCCGCGCTGTAGAACAGATGCGCGTAATGCATCGCATAGACCATGTTGACGAACAGCCACGCCAGCGCCAGCGTCGCGATTACCAGCACGATCGCATAGGCGTCGTTGCGTCCCTTCAGTTCGCCGGCGACCGCGACCAGGATCACCACCATCGTCGCCGCGGTGATCGCCAGCAGCGCGGCGCGGTTGGCGTCGTTGTCGCGCGCCGAACGCCGCATCCGTGCCGCCTCGCCGTGGCGGAACAGCGTCGAGACGGCGAGGAGGAAGATGATCGCGGCGATGTCGAACGCCGCCATCAGCCCGCGGCCGCGACCCAGCACGGGGATCAGCCCCGCCAGCCCCGCGGCGAAGACGATAGCGAACAGCGCGAACCGCGGCGGCGCGATGCGGCTGCCGATTCCCCAATAGGCTTGACGGTCGGTCATCGTCGGGGTGCTAGCGCTTGGCCGCGGGCTCGCCTAGATAGCGCCCGCATATGGCCCGTATCGAAACGCCGCGCCGGGTGCGCGGAACCCAGGACATCTTCGGCGACGACCAGCGCCGCTTCGCTTATGTGCTCGCCACGTTCGAGCGCGTGCGGCATCTGTATTGCTTCGGCCGCGTCGACCTGCCCGTCTTCGAGGCAACCGAGGTGTTCGCGCGCTCGATCGGCGAGACGACCGACGTCGTGTCGAAGGAGATGTACAGTTTCCCCGACCGCGGCGGCGATTCGCTGACGCTGCGCCCGGAGTTCACCGCGGGGATCGCCCGCGCCTTCCTGACCGAGGGCTGGCAGCAATATGCGCCGCTCAAGATCACGACGAGCGGCGCGGTGTTCCGCTACGAGCGCCCGCAGAAGGGGCGCTATCGCCAGTTCCACCAGATCGACGCCGAGATCCTCGGCGCGGCGGAGCCGGCCGCGGACGTCGAATTGCTGGTGATGGCCGACCAGCTGCTGCGCGAGCTCGGCATCGCCGATGGCGTGACGTTGCAGCTCAACACGCTGGGCGATGCCGAGACGCGCGAGGCGTGGCGCGCCGGTCTGGTCGCGCATTTCGAGGCGCATCGCGGCGAACTGTCCGAGGACAGCCTGACCCGGCTCGACAAGAACCCGATGCGCATCCTCGATTCGAAGGACCCGCGCGACCGGCCGATCGCCGATGCTGCGCCGGACATCGACGCCTATCTGACGCCCGAGGCGCGCGCCTTCTTCGATGCGGTGACGGCGGGACTGGATGCGGCGGGCGTCGCGTGGACGCGTAACGCGCGGCTGGTACGCGGCCTCGATTATTACCGCCACACCGCGTTCGAATTCGTAACCGACCGGCTCGGCGCGCAGGGCACGGTGCTGGCGGGTGGCCGCTACGACGGGCTGGTCGAGAGCCTCGGCGGCGCGCCCACCCCCGGCGTCGGCTGGGCGGCGGGGGTCGAGCGGCTCGCGATGCTGCTCGACGAGCCGGCGGCGCCGACGATCGACGCGGTGGTCGTGCCGATGGGCGCGGCGGCCGAAGCGCGCGCGCTCGGCCTCGTCGCCGAGCTGCGCCGCGCCGGCGTCGCGGTCGACATGGCCTATAAGGGCAAGATGAAGCAGCGGCTCGCCAAGGCGGACGCGCTCGGTGCCCGTCATGCGCTCATCATCGGCGACGACGAACTCGCCGCCGGCGTCGCGACCGTGAAGACGCTCGCCAGCGGCGACCAGCGGCAGGTCGCCTTCGCCGCTCTCGCCGAGGCGCTGCGATGAGCGCGCTGGCAATCCTCCCGGTGTCGGGGAGGATCGGATGACCACCATCTCCCCCGAACGGATCGCGCAGATCGAGGCGCGGCGTGACGAGTTGCAGGCGCTGATGGCGACCGGCGACCTGCCGTCCGATCGCTTCGTCGCGGTGTCGAAGGAATATGCCGAGCTCGAACCCGTCGCGGCGGCGGCCGGCGAGGTACGCCGCCTGCGCCAGGAAGCGGACAGTCTCGCCTATATGGCGGAGGACACCGGCGACGAGGAATTGCGGCTGATGGCGGCCGAGGAGCTGCGCGACAATCGCGCCGCGCTCGACGCCGCCGACCGCCGGCTCGCGCTGGCGCTGCTGCCGCGCGACGCCGCCGACGCACGCGCCGCGATGCTCGAGATCCGCGCCGGCACCGGCGGCGACGAGGCGGCGCTGTTCGCTGGCGACCTGTTCCGCATGTATCAGCGCTACGCCGAGCGGCAGGGCTGGCGCGTCGAGCTCATCAGCGGCTCGTCGTCGGACGCGGGCGGGTTCAAGGAGGTCGTCGCCTCGGTCACCGGCACCGGCGTGTTCGCGAAGCTCAAGTTCGAGGCAGGCGTCCACCGCGTCCAGCGCGTCCCCGCCACCGAGGCGGGCGGGCGCATCCACACCTCGGCGGCGACGGTCGCGGTGCTGCCCGAGGCGGAGGATGTCGACGTCCGCATCGACGAGGCGAAGGACCTGCGCATCGACGTCTATCGCTCGTCCGGCCCCGGCGGCCAGTCGGTCAACACCACCGACAGCGCGGTGCGCATCACCCATCTGCCCACCGGCCTCGTCGTCATCCAGCAGGACGAGAAGTCGCAGCACAAGAACAAGGCCAAGGCGCTGAAGGTCCTGCGCACCCGGCTCTATGAGGCGGAGCGCGAGCGGCTCGCCAACGAGCGGTCGGGGACGCGCCGCGCGATGGTCGGCTCGGGCGACCGGTCGGAGCGGATCCGGACGTATAATTTCCCGCAGGGGCGGGTGACCGACCACCGCATCAATCTGACGCTGCACCGTCTGCCCGAGATCCTCGAAGGCGAGATGGACGAACTGATCGGCGCGCTGATCGCGCAGGACGAGGCGGAGCGGCTGGCCTCGCTCGACGGGTGATGCGGGCGGACCGCGGCGGATGCCCTTCGTCATCCTGGCGGAAGCCGGCACGCTTGGACGCGATGTCCACGTGGATGAGCGCTGCCATCCGCCCTCGTCCACCGCTCACCGCCCTGCCAACTACTCGGCCAACGTATCGCGCGTATGGCGCGCCTCCCCACCTTCCGCTGTCATCCCCGCGCAGGCGGGGATCCATGGATGCGATGTCGTCCGCATGGCTGCGCGCCGTCGGTCGCCCGCAATCAAGTCTCCCGGCATGCGCCGACATGACCGAGAAGGGGCCATGACGGCGTGACCACCCCCGACCCCGCCGCCATGCGCGCCGCGCTCGCCGAAGCGACCGCGCGCCTCGCTTTCTCTCCGACCGCACGCCTCGACGCCGAGTTGCTGATGGCGCACGCGCTCGGCATCGAGCGCAGCCGGCTGCTGCTCGACATGGCGCGCGCCGTCCCGCCCGCCTTCGCCGCGCTGGTCGACCGCCGCGCGGCGCACGAGCCGGTCGCCTATATCACTGGCACGCGCGGCTTCTGGACGATCGACCTCGCCGTCGGGCCCGGAGCGCTCGTTCCGCGCCCCGACAGCGAGACGCTGCTGATCGCCGCCGCCGGCCATTTTGGCGGCGATGCGCCTGCGACGGTGCTCGATCTCGGCACCGGCCCCGGCACGCTGCTGCTCGCCGCGCTCGACGAATGGCCGGCGCGTGGCCTCGGCATCGACCGTTCGGCGGTGGCGCTCGATTATGCCCGACGCAATGCCGAGCGGCTCGGCATGGCCGACCGCGCGCGCTTCGTCCGCGGCGACTGGGCGGCGGCGCTCGATGCCCGTTTCGACCTCGTCCTCGCCAATCCGCCCTATATCGGCACCGGCGAAACCCTCCCCGACGAGGTCCGCGCGCACGAACCCGCCGGCGCCTTGTTCGCCGGCGCCGACGGCCTCGACGACTATCGCGTCCTCGCCCGGCAACTGCCGCGGCTGATCGCGCCAAGTGGCTGCGCCGCCGTGGAAATCGGTCATACCCAGGCAAAATCGGTCGCCGCCTTGTTCGCTGGGCAGGGGCTGACCAGCCAGATCCACCGCGATCTCGGCGGGCGCGACCGCTGCCTGCTCGTCCGGCTCGCGCATCGGGGTTGAAAGAAGCGAGGCCGGCCCTCATATTTCGCTTGTCGGACCTGCCTCACGCCAGCTATTGGTCGGGCCGGGGCACGCAGCATCAGCATTGGCAGGTTGATCGGCACGCGGTGACCCGCATCCTTCGTCATGTCGCCACCGACCATCGGTGGCCGTGGCAGGCTCGAGCGGCGCTTATGGCACGCGGCGACCCGGAAGGGCGCGTTGTTCGGCTGGCGGATGCCGGGTCGGGCAGGTCGATGCGGGATTGGCCGCGATCGACCGGATTGGTTTTCCAGGGACCATTTATACTCTGATCATGGGACAGTAGCTTGATCAACAATCGGCAGCAGAACGGCCGCCGTCGCGGTCGTGGCGGTAACAATGGTGGCAATAACGGTCCCCGTCAGGGCGGCCAGGGTCGGCCCGACAACGGCAACCGCATCGACAGCCGCGCACGCGGCAACGCGAACCAGTTGTTCGAAAAGTACAAGAACCTCGCCGGCGAGGCACAGCGCCAGGGCGATCGCGTCACCACCGAATATTACCTCCAGTTCGCGGATCATTATTTCCGCGTGATCGCCGACCAGCGCGGCCGGTTCGAGGACAACAGCCAGCCCAAGCGCCAGCAGCCGTTCGATCTCAACGACGACGACGATTACGGCGACGAGGGCGAACCGATCCGCGCCGGCGAGCAGGACGGCAACGATCAGCGTGACCAGCAGGGTCAGGCGCGCGGCGACCAGCAGCGCGACGACCGCGGCAATCGCGACGACCGGCCGCAGCGCCAGGCACGTCAGTGGGAGGACCGCGGCAATCGCGACGACCGCGGCCAGCGCGACGGCAATCGCGATTCCGGCCGCGACGCCAGCCGCGACGCCAGCCGGGACGATCGCCCGCAGCAGCGCGAGGAGCGCTCCGCCCGAGAGGATCGTCCGCAGCAACAGCGCGAGGATCGCCCGCAGCGCGAGGATCGCGTCCGCCGCCCCCGGTTCGAGGCGGCCGAACAGCCGGTCGAGGTCGCCGGCCAGCGCCGCGCCGATCCGCTCGCCGAAGGCGAGAATCTGCAGGAGCGGACCGAAGCGGTGCTCGAGGCGGATTCGCCGGTGCTCGCACCGCGCCCGCGTCGGGGCCGTCCGCGCCGCGACGCGCAGGCCGATGCCGCGCCCGAGGCCGCTGTCGCACCCGAAGCGCCGGCCGCACCGGTCGCCGAGGCGCCGGAGAGCAATGGCGTCGATGCCGATCGTCTGCCGCCGTCGCTCAACATCTCCGCTGCCAACGACGCCGGGGACGAGGCGCCCAAGCCGCGTCGCCGCCGCGTCCGCACCCCCGCCGCGGACGTTCCCGCCGCGGAGTGAGCGGGTCGCGCTGATCTGATCCGGAGGCCGGTTCCGCGAGGAGCCGGCCTTCGTCGTTTCCGGCGCTTTGCCAAGTCGCTGCAAACGTGGTCTCCTGCCGGCAACCGCCTTCGCATCGTACGGAGTCGGAACGAAGGAGAGGAATGGCATGACGATCGCGGCAATCCTGCGCGACAAGGGCGGCGACGTGGTCTCGCTGCCGCGCAATGCGACCTTGGGGCAGGCGGTGGCGCTGCTCGCCGAACGTCGGATCGGCGCGGTGCCGGTGATCGACGCGGGCAGCGTGGTCGGCATCGTCTCCGAACGCGACGTCGTCTATTCGCTCGCCGCGCATGGCGTCGCGGCGCTCGATCTCGCGCTCGCCGAGGTGATGACGCAGCCGGTGCAGCAGGTCGCGCCGGGCGAGCCGGTGATCGGCGCCCTGTCGCTGATGACCCGGCGGCGCATCCGCCATCTGCCGGTGGTCGAGGGCCCGCGGCTGGTCGGCTTCGTCTCGATCGGCGATCTCGTCAAATATCGCATCGACCGGATCGAGGCGGAAGCCGCGGCGATGCGCGACTATATCCAGCACGGCTGATCAGGCCGCCGGCAGCGGCCGTTTGCGGACGAGGGCGATCAGTTCGCGGATCGTGCCGCGCGCGAACAGCGCCAGCCACGCGCCATAGGTGGCGGCGCCGACCGCGACGAGCGCCGCCAGCCGGGGCGGCGGCGGCAGCGCCGGCAGCAGCCGGTCGACCAGCGTCACCACCAGCGCCATGCCGATCGCGGCGCATGCCGACGGCGCGATCGCGCCGACGAGGTCGCGTCCGCTCGCGCCGATCACCGGCAACGACCGCCGGCTGCTCGCGATCAGATAGAGCGGATAGGCGGCGATCCAGCTCCAGCCGAGCCCGACCGGTCCCCAATGCACGCCGATCAGGAAGGCGAATCCGAGCAGCATTGCGCCGACCGCACCGTTGCGCGCGCCGATCCCCGGCCGGCCGCGCGCGTCGCAGGCGGGTGCATAGAGCACTTGCAGCGTCATGAACGGCATCGCCAGCGCGATCAGCCGGACGACCGGCGTCACCTCCGCCCATTTGGCGTCGAGCATCGTCAGCACCAGCGGTTCGGCGGTTGCCGCGAGACCGAGGTAGAAGGGCAAGGCGAGCACCATGATGACGCGCACCGCGCGCACGAAGGCGCGGGCGACCGCACCCTCGTCATGCTGCATCCGCGCATAGGCGCTGAACGCCACCTCGTTGAGCGGCGGCACGAATTTCGAGACGAAGATCTGCGCGAGGAACAGCGCGGTGGTGTAGATGCCGAGCTGGTGCGGGTCGAACCGGCGGCCGGCGATGAACACGTCGATCTGGCTCTGCAGGAACCAGAAGAACTGTCCCGCCGCCATCATCCCGCCGTAGCGCGCGAGATGACCGGCGCCGCGGAAGTCGAAGCTCGGCCAGATCAGCGACCGCGCCGCCCAGGTCAGCATGATTGCGCGCACCGCGTAGAGCGCGATCGGCGCCCAGACGAGCGTCCACACCCCCCATCCCGCCAGCGCGCCGCCCAAGGCCGCGCCCGCGCCGGCGAGCGAGG